>DATLQA010000089.1:0-3778 GCA_035535495.1 Actinomycetota bacterium
CCGGCCGAGCTCCGCACCCACCTCGACCAGCGCCGCCCGGTCGGTGACGCCGAGCTTGCGCAGCAGGGCGCTGATGTGGCTTTCGACCGTCCGCACCGAGATGTACAGCCGGTCGGCGATCTCGCGGTTGTGCAGGCGCTCGGCCACGGCCGACAGGACCTCGGCTTCGCGTTCGGTGACGCCGGCTCGGGCCAGCCGCTCTGGCGGGCCGCCGGGAAGGCGGGTCATGGAGGCATCTTGCCAGGTCAAGCCGAGCACTGGACGCCAACCTTGGGCGGCTGCTCCACGGACGCCGCCACCCAGACATCGTCCGTGCGCAGATCCGTGTCTTGCACGGATGTGCCGCCGCCTGGCGCCCCCGACACTTGGGCGAGGTGAAGGGCCCCACCACGGAAGGACCGACAGCCCTAGTCGAAACGAGAGAGGCAAACACCATGCACATCATTGCCCGTGACGAGATCCTCGCCCAGCGTGTGGCCGACCTGCACCGGCAGGCTGCCAGACAGCGGCTGCTGCGGGAGCTGCGCGCCCGCCGCAAGCCGACCGCTCCCCGCCCCCGGATCTGGGAGCGGTTGACCATCCGACGTCCACGACCGGTGGTCCTGACGAGGACCCCGCCGACGGAACCTGTTGTGGCCGGCGGTGCCCAGACACCGGCTCGCCGCGCTGGCTAAGAGGTTGCGTACAACATCTGACCCCGCGCATCACGAATACGGTATGCGGCCGCCAAAGACACGGTGGTCCTGCGCATGTTGGCAACGCTCCCGCCCTCTAGCGTTGAACCCGAGCCAAGCACACTGCGATCTCCAGAGAAGCTGCCAGGGCCGTCGATGACGAGGGCCTCGAGAGCCTGGAACTGGTCGCGGTTCCAACAAGGGGGCGTCCGAGATGCAAGCGCTGCTGATCCTTCTTATCTGCCTGGTGACCCTGGCGATCCTTGCCGGCCGCTACGGCGTCGACTCCCGGGACGGATTGGACTGGTCGCCGCCCGACCGGGCCAGGAGCCGCAGCCGCCTCTAGCGAGCCGTGCCCGCCGATTAGGGGTGCGGACCCCTGCCCGAGCGGGGCCGGGCCGGCTCCCCTTAGACCTACCTTCCTGACCTGAAGCGTGACCGACCTGACGGGAGTCACCCAGCCATGCACACCGCGAACCGCAGCCGCCACGATGTCGTCGTCGTGGGCGCACGCGTCGCCGGATCGGCCACCGCCATGCTGCTGGCCCGTCTGGGGCACGACGTGGTGGTGGTCGACCAAGCGTCGTTCCCCAGCGACACCGTGTCCACCCATTCGATCGCCCGCAGCGGCATGGTCCAGCTGCGCCGCTGGGGCCTGCTCAACGAGGTCCTGGATAGCGGTGCTCCGCCCATCCGGCAGGTCACCTTCAACGCCGGCGGGACGTCGATCAGCCGGACGATCAAGGAGAAGGCCGGGGTCGACTTCCTGGTCGCGCCTCGCCGGTACGTGCTGGACACGATCCTGGCCACGGCCGCCGAACACGCCGGCGCCGAGGTGCGCCCCGGCGTCACCGTGACCGGCCTGCAGCGAGACGGGCACGGCCAGGTGGCGGGGGTCCAGGGGCATGATCACACCGGCGCTCGGGTCGAGATCGGCGCCCGCCACGTCATCGGCGCCGACGGCCTCCGGTCGCGGGTCGCCGAGCTGGCCGGGGCCCGGGTCGACCAGGCCGGCCCGGCGGGCGGCGCCGCCCAGTACGCCTACTACACGGGCGGCCGGTGGGTCGGCTTCGAGTTCTTCGTCGCCGAGCGGTCCTTCGCCGGCGTGTTCCCGACCCATGACGGGCAGGCGTGCATCTGGGTCTGCAACCCCGCCGCCGACGCCAGGGCGGTCCGCCGCCGGGCCGGGTCCCGCGGGGAGGCGTTCGACACGCTGCTCCAGCGGTCGCACCCCGAGCTGGTCGAGCGGCTGCGGCACGCGCGCCGCACCTCGCCGGTGCAGGGCATGCTCCGCCAGCCCAACCAGGTCCGCCAGGCGTTCGGGCCGGGCTGGGCCCTGGTCGGAGATGCCGGCTACTACCGTGACGCCATCACCGCCTACGGCATCAGCGACGCCTTCCGCGACGCCGAGCTGCTGGCCGTCGCGCTCGACCGGGCGCTGGACGGAGGCGCCGAGGAGGCCACAGCCCTGGCGGCCTACCAGCAACAGCGCGACCAGGCGCTGCGGGAGATCTTCGAGATCACCTGCCACCTGGCGGCCTACCCGCCGGTGCCGACGTTCATCGAGCTCCAAAAGCAACTGAGCGTCGCCATCGACAGAGAGGCGGCGGCGCTGGCCGCCCGGCCCGTCCCAGGCGAGCGCCTGCTCGCGACCGCCTGACCGACACCGCCGACCGGAAGGAGGCCACCGCCCAGACCCAGGACAAGACCCCAGCCACCGCCATCACCAGTCAACCCACCGCCAAGGAGGCGTGCCACGATGACCACCACCGACACCACCGCCGAGGTCCACGACCCGATCCGCAACGGCGTGGACACCGCCACCCTCTTCGCCACCCTCGACGCCGTCAAGCAGGCGCCCGAGGCGGCCAGCTTCCAGTTCCGCGCCCACAACCAGTGGGTCAGCGGCACCCACAACCGCGGCACCATCGCCGACTACTTCGGGGTCGGCGAAGAGCGCACCCACGAGCGCACCTTCGTCTTCGACGCCGACCACCCCGCCGTCCTCGTCGGCCACGACCACGGACCGACCCCCGTGGAGTTCGTGCTCCACGCCCTGGCCGCCTGCCTCACCGCCGGCCTGGCCAACATCGCCGCCGCCCGCAACGTCAAGCTCACCGAGGTCCGCTCCACCGTCACCGGCGACATCGACCTCAACGGCATCCTCGGGCTGGACCCCGAGGTCCGCAACGGCTACCAGCAGATCACCGTCCGCTTCACGATCCAGGGTGACGCCCCGGCCGACAAGCTGCGCGAGCTCCTGGACCAGTCCCGTGCCCGCTCGGCGGTCTACGACGTCATCACGAACGGGGTGCCCGTCACCATCGAGGTGGACACCCGCTGACGCCCGCAGCAAGATGCCACGACCCGCCCGCCGCCGCCGCATTGACGACGACCCGAGCCGCCGGCAAGGGGCAACGGCGCGTCGAGGGCGATGGGTTGCAAGCGCTCCGGCCCTTGCAGCAGCCATGAGAGGCTGTAGGAGCGGTCGCCTTACACTGCAATCCATGCCATGGGCGATGGACCTAGTCGACAGACAGCGGGAGCAGGCCGCGCTCCGCGACGCGATCGCGAGCGCTGCGGGCGGCGACGGCGGGCTCTTTCTGGTCGCCGGGGAAGGCGGCGTGGGCAAGACCGCGCTGGTGGAATCCGCCCTCGCCGGGAACGGCGGGCTCGTGTTACGCGGTGCCGCCGACCAGCGGGTGGTCAGACCCTATGCGCCCGTCGTCGCAGCGTTCCGCGGCTACCAGCGCGCGGTCCCTGACGGCCTGACTGGTTCCGGGCCGCTGTCCCAGCATCTCGCGCTGATCCTCCCCGAGCTCGGTTCGCCTCCCGCCGACACTGATCAGGCGACCTTGTTCGAGGCGGTCGGCAACCTGTTCGAGCAGATCGCGCGCGGGCAGCCCACCGTGGTGTTCCTGGATGATCTCCAGTGGCTGGACGCCGCGACCGCCGAACTGCTGCTGCAGCTGGACAGAGCGCTCGAAGCGGCACCGGTGCTGGTCCTTGGCGCCTATCGCAGCGACGAGGTGCCGCGCGGGCATCAGCTGCGCCGCCTGCGCTCGGAACTCCGCCGCCGCCGGCGCCTGCAGGAGCTGACCGTC
>DATLQA010000090.1:0-4378 GCA_035535495.1 Actinomycetota bacterium
GGAGATCAAGCTTCGCGACGGGATCAAGTTCAACGACGACACCCCGCTGGACGCCGCGGCGGTCAAGAAGTCACTCGACCGGCACCGCACCCTGGACGGCTCGCAGCGCAAGAGCGAGCTGCTCGCCGTGACCGGCGTCGACGTGGTCGACCCGACGACCGTCAAGATCACCCTGTCGCAGCCGTTCGCGCCGCTGCCGGCGGTGCTGGCCGACCGCTCCGGCATGATCATGTCGCCCAAGCAGCTCGACAAGCTCGGCAAGGACTTCGGCAAGGAGCCGGTCTGCGTCGGCCCGTTCCGCTTCGTCGAGCGGGTCGCGCAGGACCGCATCGTGCTGGAAAAGTCCCAGTCCTACTACGCCAAGGACCAGGTCCACCTCGACAAGCTCACCTACAAGCCGATCACCGACGAGAACATCCGCCTGGCCAACCTCCGCTCCGGCGACATCCAGGTGGCCGACCAGATCCAGCCGACCGACGTGCCGAGCGTCCAGCGGGACTCCAACCTGCAGCTGGTCACCGCCGGGTCGCTCGGCTACCAGGGGATCACCTTCAACGTCGGCAACACCAAGGGCCTGCCACCGGCGCCGGCCGGCAAGGCGCCCGGCGCGCTCGCCGGCGACCAGCGGGTGCGGCAGGCGTTCGAGCTGAGCATCGACCGGGACGCGCTGAACAAGGTGGTGTTCAACGGCCTCTACGAGCCCACCTGCAGCCCGATCCCGCTCAACAGCCCGTTCGCGACGCCGGCGCTTGGCACCTGCCCGCCGCACGACGTGGCCAAGGCCAAGCAGCTGCTCGCCGACGCCGGCGCGAAGGCCCCGGTCAAGGTGGAACTGACCACCGACAACAGCCCTCAGGCCACCCGCGTCGGCCAGGCGATCCAGTCGATGACCAAGGAGGCCGGCTTCGAGGTGAAGCTCCGCCCGACCGAGTTCGCCACCGCGCTGGACGAGAGCGACGCCGGTCGTTACCAGGCGTTCCAGGTCGGCTGGTCGGGGCGCCCCGACCCGGACGGCAACATCTCCAACTTCCACCTGTCAGAGGGCTCGCAGAACATCAGCCGGGCCAGCGACAAGCAGATCGACGACCTCATCCTCGAGGCCAGGACGACCACCGACACCGCCAAGCGCAAGCAGCTCTACGAGCAGGTCATCAAGGCGGTGCAGGAGCGTGACAGCGTCCTGTACCTCTGGCGCCAGAAGACCTACATCGGCGCGGCCAAGAACGTGGGCGGGCTGAAGGTCTACGCCGACTCGCTCATCCGCGTCACCAACGCCGGCCTCACCAGCTGAGGGGGGCGCGGGTCATGGGCGCGTTCCTGTGGCGCCGGGCGGGGCAGTCGCTGGTGACCCTGTTCCTGGCGAGCGTGGTGGTGTTCTTCGGCATCCGCGCCCTGCCCGGCGACCCGGCGCTGGCGCTCGCCGGGGAGGAACGGGACCCGGTCGCGCTCGCCGAGGTGCGCGCCCAGTACGGGCTCGACCAGCCGGTGCCTGTCCAGTACTGGCGCTGGCTTACCGAGGTGGCGCACGGCAACCTCGGCGTGTCGCTGCGCACCGGCATCAGCGTGACCGAGACGATCTGGACCCGCATCCCGGTCACCCTCGAGCTGGCGCTGCTCAGCCTGCTGGTCGCGATCGTCCTCGGGGTCGGCACCGGGGTGCTCGCCGCGGTCAGGCACGGCTCAGGGGTGGAGTGGTTCACCAACATGTCCGCGCTGCTCGGCCTCTCGGTGCCGAGCTTCTGGCTCGGCATCATGCTGATCCTGGTGTTCGCGATCATCCTCGGCTGGCTGCCGGCGTCGGGATACGTCTCGCCGCTGGAAGACCCGGTCGGCAACCTGCAGCGCATGGTGCTGCCCGCGCTGGTGCTCGGCGGGCAGTTCGCCGCCATCCTGATGCGCCAGACGCGCTCGGCGATGCTGGAGTCGCTCGGCGCCGACTACGTCCGCACCGCCCGCGCCAAGGGCCTCTCGGAGCGGCAGGTGGTCTTCGGCCACGCGCTGCGCAACAGCTGGATCACGGTGCTCACGCTGCTCGGGCTCCGGCTCGGCCTGCTGATCTCCGGCGCGGTCATCACCGAGCAGGTCTTCGTCATTCCCGGCTTCGGCCGGCTGGTGGTGGAGGCGGTGTTCACCCGCGACTACCCGATCATCCAAGGGGTCGCGCTGGTCAGCGCGACCGCCTACATCCTCGCGAACCTCGGCGTCGACCTGATGTACTCGGTGGCCAACCCGCGCATCCGGCTGGCGGGAGCCGCCACGTGACCGCCGTAGAGCTGGCGCTCGCCCCGCCGCGGGCGCGCGGGCGGCGGCGCCTCTGGCGCCGCTTCGCTCGCAACCGGCCGGCGCTCACCGGGCTGGTGGTCGCCACGGTGTTCGTCCTCGCGGCCCTGCTGGCACCGCTGGTGGCACCCGCCGACCCCAACCAGACGGTGTTCGCCGACGCGCTCCAGCCTCCCTCGCCGGCGCACTGGCTCGGCACCGACGACCTCGGCCGCGACCAGCTGTCGCGGGTCATCTACGGGCTCCGCGCCTCGCTCCAGGTCGGCCTGCTCGCGGTCGCGCTGGCGATGGCGGTGGCGGTGCCGCTCGGGCTGCTCGCCGGCTACTACCGGCGCTGGTTCGACCCGGCGGTCTCGCGGCTCACCGACACGCTGCTGGCCTTCCCGTTCCTGGTCCTGGCCGTCGGCCTGGCGGCGATCCTCGGGCCGTCGCTGCTCAACGCGACCATCGCGATCGGCATCGCCGAGATCCCGCGGCCACTCCGGGTGATCAGGGGCGAGACCATCAGCCTGCGCGAAGAGGACTACGTCGAGGCCGCCGTCGCCAACGGCGCCTCCGACCTGGCGATCCTCGGCCGCCACATCCTCCCCAACGCGCTCAGCGCCCTGATCGTGCTGGCCACGGTGGCCGTCCCGCTGGCGATCATCGACGAGGCGGTGCTGTCGTTCCTGGGGCTCGGCGTGCAGCCGCCCACGCCCTCACTCGGCGTGATGCTCGCCAGCGCCCAGCAGTTCATCACCCAGGCGCCGTGGCTGGCGGTCTTCCCCGGCCTGGCGATCGTGCTGGCGGCGCTGTCGTTCAACCTGATCGGCGACGGCCTGCGCGACGCACTCGACCCAAAGGCATGGCGATGAGCGGCTCGGCTCGCCGGGCCACTGCCGCTCCCGGGGGGGCGTGGGGGGGAGCGGGCTCCCCGGCACATGGATCTTCCCTCCTTGAGGTTGAGGACCTGTCGGTGCGCTTCAAGACCGAGGACGGATTCGTGCATGCGGTGGACGGCGTGTCGTTCGCCCTCGACGCGGGCGAGGTCCTGGCGGTGGTCGGCGAGTCCGGCTGCGGCAAGACCGTGACCGCCCTGTCGCTGGTCGGCCTGCTGCCACCGTCCGCGGAGGTGGGCGGGCACGTCCGGCTGGACGGTGAGGACCTCGTCCAGGTCCCGGTCGCGCGGCTGCGCGAGCTCCGCGGCAAGCAGGTCGGCTTCGTCTTCCAGGAGCCGATGACCTCGCTGAACCCGGTGCTCACCGTCGGCAGGCAGGTGGGCGAGGTGCTCCGGCGCCACCAGGGCCTGTCGCGCCAGGCGGCCCTGCGGCGCGCGGCCGAACTGCTCGACCTGGTGGGCGTGCCCGAGGCCGAGCGGCGGCTGGGGGAGTACCCGCACCAGCTCTCCGGCGGCCTGCGCCAGCGGGTCATGATCGCGATCGCGGTCGCCTGCGAGCCGCGGGTGCTGATCGCCGACGAGCCCACCACCGCCCTCGACGTGACCATCCAGGCCGGCATCCTCGACCTCCTCCGCGACCTGCGCCACCGGCTCGGCACCGCGATCGTGCTGATCACCCACGACCTCGGCGTGGTCGCCGACGTCGCCGACCGGGTGCTGGTCATGTACGCCGGCCGCAAGGTCGAGGAGGCCGGCGCCGACGACCTCTTCGCCTCGCCGCAGCACCCCTACACGGTGGGCCTGCTCGGCGCGGTCCCCAATCCCGCCAGGCACGCGGCAGGCAGCCACCTGCAGGAGATCCCCGGGATGGTGCCGAGCCTGTCCCAGCCCATCCCCGCGTGCGCGTTCGCGCCCCGCTGCCCGCGCGCCGACGACCGCTCCCGCTCCGAGCGCCCACCCCTCGAGGAGGTACGCGCCGGCCACCTGGTCGCGTGCTTCCACCCGGGACCCGAACCACCGGACGGTTCCAGATGAGCGCGACCACCCCGGCTCCTGGGGGGGCGCGGGGGGGAGCGGGCTCCCCCCCGAATGGATCAAGCGACTTCGTCTTGGAGGTCGAGGACCTCGCCAAGCACTTCGCCGTCAGGGGTTCCGGCGTGGTCAGGGCGGTGGACGGGGTCTCGTTCCGGCTCCGCGAGGGGGAGGTGCTCGGGCTGGTCG
>DATLQA010000091.1:0-2413 GCA_035535495.1 Actinomycetota bacterium
CTTCGTGGTCGGCTTCGGCGACGAACCCGCCTACGCCGGCGAGAAGAACAGCGTCCAGCTCATCCTGGCCGACGCCAACGACAAGCCGGTCACCGACCTCACCGACACCCTCAAGGTCGAGGTCACCACCGGCACCGCCGAACCCCTCCAGCTGGCGATGGAGCCCAACTTCGAGGTGGGCGAGTTCGGCACCCCGGGTGACTACCGGGCCTTCTTCATCCCGACCGCCCCGGGCAGCTACAGCTTCCATTTCACCGGCACCATCAAGGGCCAGAAGATCGACCAGACCTTCACCTCCGGACCCCAGACCTTCTCCGACATCGACGACCCGGCCCAGGTCCAGTATCCGGTCAAGCAGCCCACCGGCGGGCAGTTGGCCACTCGGGCCGACCGCGAGACCGCCAGGATCAACGCCGCCCTGACCGCTGAGCGCGACCAGGCCAACGACGATGCGGCCTCGGCCCGCACGCTGGCCATCATCGGCCTGATCGTGGGCGCCTTGGGGCTGTTGGCCGGCATCGTCGCCCTCGTCAGGGGCCGCCGGTCCCCAGGCCAGGCTGCGCCGGCCGCCGCCCCTGCGGACACGACGGTGCGACAGGACCGGTAACGGTCGGCAAGGACGACAGTTGTGATGCGGTGGTGTGGTGGGGGTGGCGCTGATGGCTCAGCCCCCACCGCATCACCTTCCGGTCAGGGAAGCAGGCCGCGCTCGGCCAGCAGCGCCTCGAGGGCGTCCAGCCAGGCGGCGTAGTAGGCGGTCGCGGCCGACTCGCGCGGCTCCGGTGGACGCTGCCGGATCGCGGCCACCAGGTGGCGGCGGAACTCCGCCCAGCTCGCGCCGGTGCGGTCGAGCACCACCACGCCCATGCCGAGGGCGCGTCCCTGCCAGGGCTCCTCAAAGACCAGCTCGCCGTTGTCACGCGGCAGCGCCGAACGCCCGGCGAGCGCGGCGTCCACCTCGGCGAGCCGCGGCCCGGCGCCGGCGCTCACGGCGACCCCGCCCGCGGCACGGCCGTGCCGATCATGCAGTCGCGGGTGACCAGCGCACGCAGGGCCTCCTCGGTCAGGCCATCGGTGCCGGCGGGCCGCATCGGCACGACCAGGTAGCGGACCTCGGCGCTGGAATCCCAGACCCGGATCTCGACCTCGTCGGGCAGCTCCAGGCCGAACTCGCGCAGCACCGCGCGCGGCTCGGCCACCACGCGAGCGCGGTAGGGCGGGCTCTTGTACCAGGTGGGCGGCAGGCCAAGCACCGGCCACGGGTAGCAGGAGCAGAGCGTGCACACGACGACGTTGTGAACGGTCGGGGTGTTGGCGACCGCGACCAGGGTGTCGGCCTCCGCGCCGCCGAAGCCGAGCTCGGCGATGGCCTTGGCACCGTCGGCCAGCAGCCGCTCGTGGTAGGCCGGGTCGGTCCAGGCGTGCGCCACCACCCTGGCGCCGTTCTGCGGGCCGACGTCGCGCTCGTACAGCTCCACGACCGCGTCAATGGCGTCGGTGGCGACCAGGCCCTGCTCGGCCAGCAGCGCCTCCAGGGCGCGGGCGCGCAGCGCCAGCTCCGAGTCCGGGCGGGGGTGGTGGTCGTGCCCATGCTCGGTGCTCACTCGGCCTCCTCGAGGTAGCTCTCCCAAAGGTCGAGCGCCACGGTCCACGGCGGCTCCTCGCCCCGACCCCATAGCTCATCGGAGCGGAAGGCGACCGCGTAGACGGGCTCGACCGGCGCGTCCCTCTCGTAGACGGCGCGGTCGGGCAGCTCGTCGGCACCCTGGACGCGCTCCACCACGCCCAGGGCGCCGCGTACGTAGCGGGGGCAGCGGGTGTGGCCGGCCGGGTGCATGCGGCGCACCCGCACGGCCTGGCCGGGCACAAAGCGCGGCCGCGTCGCCGGCTGCATCGGGATGACCTCCCGGAGCGACTCGACGGCTCGTGCCGCCTGCTCCGGGTCCCGGTGCGACGGCGGTTCCGGCCCGCCAGCGGCGAGCCGCTCCATCATGTGCTCGACCTCGCCGGCCGCGATCGTCCCCTTGCGCAGCAGGCCCTGCTCGGCGCTCCACAGCCAGCGCTCGAAGTAGGAGGCCGCCAGGTAGTCGACCGGATCCATTTCCTCGCGGATCGCGCGGCCGCCCGGTCTCGCGCCGAGACGTTCCAGCTCCACCAGCATGTGCAGGGCGAAGACGCGCGCCTCCCATCGCTCGTGATACGGCGCCTCATCACCAGGCGCGACCACCGCGCCAAACCCGTGCATGCCGCCCAGATCGTGGATGCCGTCCATCAACGCCTCACCGACTTGGGGTTGTGAGCCACGAGCCACGGGCCGGACGCATCAGCCCTGGCCTCCGCTCTCGGCCTGCGGGTACAGCTCCGGGTGCTTGTAGCGAGGATGCCAGTCGTAGCCCTGCCAGGTGGTGAGCCT
>DATLQA010000092.1:0-47440 GCA_035535495.1 Actinomycetota bacterium
GATCCAGGAGCTGACCCGCAAGGGGGTCAACCTGGCCGGGGTCCGGCGGGTGATCGAGCTGCGGCAGGAGATCGACCGCCTGGCCGCGGCCATGGCCCAGCTCCAGACCGAGCTGGCCACCCAGACGCAGCTGCACCGCGAGGAGCTGGAGCGGGCCCAGCGGGCCGCGCGGCGGGACCTGGTCCTGCCCTACTCCTCGGCGATCGTGCTGTACCAACCCGCCGGGCCGGACCTGCCCGGCTCGATGCCCTGAGCAGAACCACCGAACGAGAACCAACGAAGGTAATCGGAGCGCACCATGACCCCCCAGGAGTTCACCCTACGAGCCCAGGAGGCGCTGGCCAGCGCGCAGCGCAGCGCCCTGGCAGCCGACCACCAGCGCATCGAGCCCGAGCACCTGCTGGTCGCGCTGCTGTCCGACCCCGACGGGATCGTCTTCCCGGTGGTGCGCCGGTCCGGTGCCGACCCGGGGGCGCTCAGGGCCCGTGCCCAGCAGGCGGTCGACCGCATCCCCAAGGTCTACGGGCCGGAGCAGGAGCCGGTGCTCTCGCCCCAGTCGGCCCGGCTCGTCGAGCGCGCCCGCAAGGAGGCGAGCGCCCTCGGCGACCAGTACGTCTCCACCGAGCACCTGCTGGCCGGCATGGCGGCCGGATCCGACGCCGCCGCGCGCCTGCTCGGCGAGGCCGGGGTCACCAGGGAGGCGGTGCTGGCCGCCCTGACCGAGGTGCGTGGCTCCCGCCGGGTCACCGACCAGGACCCCGAGTCGAAGTACCAGGCGCTGGAGCGCTTCGGCCGCGACCTCACCGCCCAGGCCCGTGAGGGCAAGCTCGACCCGGTGATCGGCCGTGACGACGAGGTCCGCCGGGTGGTGCAGGTGCTGAGCCGCCGCACCAAGAACAACCCGGTCCTGATCGGCGAGCCGGGCGTCGGCAAGACCGCCATCGTCGAGGGGCTGGCCCAGCGCATCGTGGCCGGGGACGTGCCCGAGTCCCTGCGCGACAAGCGCATCGTCGCCCTCGACCTCGGCGCCATGATCGCCGGCTCCAAGTTCCGCGGCGAGTTCGAGGACCGGCTCAAGGCGGTCCTCGACGACATCCGCACGTCCGAGGGCCAGCTGATCACGTTCATCGACGAGCTCCACACGGTCGTCGGGGCCGGCGCGGCCGAGGGCGCCATGGACGCGGGCAACATGCTCAAGCCCATGCTCGCCAGGGGCGAGCTCCGCATGGTCGGGGCCACCACGCTGGACGAGTACCGCAAGCACATCGAGAAGGATGCGGCGCTGGAGCGCCGCTTCCAGCCGGTGCTGGTGGGCGAGCCGAGCGTCCAGGACACGATCGCCATCCTCCGTGGCCTCAAGGAGCGCTACGAGGTCCACCACGGTGTGCGTATCCAGGACTCGGCCCTGGTGGCCGCGGCGGTGCTGTCCGACCGCTACGTGACCGGCCGCTTCCTCCCCGACAAGGCGATCGACCTGGTCGACGAGGCCGCGAGCCGGCTGCGCATCGAGATCGACTCCATGCCGATCGAGGTGGACGTGCTGGAACGCCGCGCCAAGCAGCTCGAGATCGAGCGGGCCGCGCTGCGCAAGGAGACCGACCATGCCTCCGGGGAGCGGCTCGGCCGCCTGGAGGAGGAGCTGGCCTCGCTCCGCGAGGAGCTGGGCGGCATGAAGGCGCACTGGCAGGCGGAGAAGGAGGCGATCCAGTCGATCCGCGCCACCAAGGCGCGTATCGAGGAGGTCCGCGGCGAGGCCGAGCGGGCCACCCGCGACGGCAGCCTCGACCGCGCCGCCGAGCTGCGCTACGGGGTCCTGCCCGGGTTGGAGCGGGAGCTGGCCGCCGGCAACGAGCGCCTGCAGGCGCTGCAGGGCGACCGCAAGATGCTCAAGGAGGAGGTCGACGAGGAGGACGTCGCCGAGGTCGTCTCGGCCTGGACCGGTATCCCCGTGACCAGGCTGATGCAGGGCGAGATGGCCAAGCTCCTCCGCCTCGAGGACGAGCTGCACAAGCGGGTGGTCGGCCAGGACGACGCCGTGGGGGCGGTGGCGGACGCGATCAGGCGCTCCCGCGCCGGCCTGTCGGAGCCCGGCCGGCCGATCGGGTCGTTCCTGTTCCTCGGGCCCACCGGGGTGGGCAAGACCGAGCTGGCCAGGGCGCTGGCGGCCTTCCTCTTCGACGACGAGCGGGCGATGGTCCGCATCGACATGAGCGAGTACGGCGAGAAGCACTCGGTCGCCCGCCTGGTCGGCGCGCCGCCCGGCTACGTCGGCTACGACGAGGGCGGCCAGCTCACCGAGGCGGTCCGGCGGCGGCCCTACTCGGTGGTGCTGCTCGACGAGGTCGAGAAGGCCCACCCGGACGTGTTCAACGTGCTGCTGCAGGTGCTGGACGACGGCCGCCTCACCGACGGCCACGGCCGCACGGTCGACTTCTCCAACACCATCCTGATCATGACCTCGAACCTGGGCTCGGCCTTGCAGACCGAGGTGCTCGAGTCCGAGGACGTGATCCGCGAGCGGGTCATGGCGGTGGTGCGGGAGACGTTCAAGCCGGAGTTCCTCAACCGGCTGGACGAGATCCTGGTCTTCCACCGGCTGACCCGCGACGACCTGACCCGGATCGTCGACCTGCAGGTGGCGCTGCTCAGCAAGCGGCTGGCCGACCGGCGGCTGACGCTGGAGCTGACCGGGGCCGCCAGGGCCTGGCTGGCCGACCGCGGCCACGACCTGGTCTACGGTGCCCGGCCGCTGCGCCGCCTGGTCGCCAAGGCGATCGGTGACGAGCTGGCCCGCCGCCTGCTCGCCGCCGAGGTGGGCGCGGGCGACACGGTGGTGGTCGACGCCGCCGGCGGCAAGCTCAGCTTCTCGCGGCGGGAGCCGGCGGCGCTGGGCTGACCGTACGCGAAACCGGATAGACTTCTCGTATGCCAAGAACCTGGCGCCGGTCGATCTGGCCGATCTACCCCGGCATCGTCGGGCAGTACATCCTGGCCATGATCCTGTACGCGGCCGCCCTGTCCGGCTTCCGGCTGCCGCTCCGCGTCCACCTGCTCGTCCAGGTCGCGCTCGAAGGGCTGGTGGTGCTCTTCCTCTGGCAGGCGGTCAAGGCGACCAGGGCGTCCCGCCGAGCGATCCTGCGCCTGTTCAGCGCCCAGACCAAGCTCTCCTACGCCCTGCTGCTGCAGGCGTTCATCCTCCTGCTGCCGCACTGAGGCGGGCCCGCAGCCAGGCGGGCGGGATGCGGGCGAGCAGCCCCGCGCTCACCCGGGCGTGCCCAAGGCCCGCCTCGACCAGGGTGTCGAACACCGGCGCCGAGGCGCCGGCGGCGGCCATCGTGGCGGTCGCCAGCCGGCGGTGCCGGATCGCCCTGGCCAGCATGGCGGCGTGCCGGAAGTGCCCGCCGAGAGCACCGTCGAGCAGGCCGGCGTAGACCGCGAGGGGCGCTCCCGGTGCCTGCAACGCGGCCGCGGCTGCCAGCCGGCCGGAGGCCAGCGCGTAGTAGATGCCCTCGCCGCTGAGCGGGTTGACCAGCGACGCCGCGTCGCCGGTCAGCAGCACCCTGCCCCGCCCCGGCGGCGGACGCCAGGTGGAGAACGGCAGATGGTGGGCGCGGAGCGTGGCCGCGTCGGCCTCTGGTACGGGCAGCAGCGCGCGCAGCCGCCCGTGCAACTCGGTGCGGCCGCCGTCGAAGCGGCTCCGCAGGAGCCCGTAGCCGACGTTGGCCAGGCCGGTGCCGGTCGGGAAGCACCACACGTAGGCGGGCCACCCTTCCCGCACCCAGCCGACGAACTGCTCGGGTGGACCAGGCGGAGCCGGCGCGTAGCCGCGGACGGCGATGGCCAGGTCGTCGGGGGGGTTGCCGGCGAGGCCGAGCAGGCGACGGACGGCCGAGTTGGCCCCGTCCGCCCCGATCACCACCCGGCCGGAGAGCTCGCCGTCGAGCACCACCCGGTCGCCGTGGTCCTCGACGCTGCGGACGCGTGACCGGTGCAGCACCGCACCGCTGGCCACCGCGGCGTCGACCAGGCGGCCGTCGAGCACGCTGCGGGGGACGACCCGGTTGGGGCGGACGAGCCGCCGTGCCACCTCGGTGCCGTCAGGGGCCCTGAGCCGCAGGCGGCCCATTGGCGGGTAGCCGTCGAGCACCTCCATGGCGCCGAGCGCGGCCAGCTCGTCGACGGCGTGCGGCCCGATGCCGTCGCCGCATGGCTTGTCGCGCGGGAAGGCGGCCTTGTCGACCAGGAGCACGGCCGCGTCCGCGCGCAGCCGCCTGGCCTCGAGCGCGGCAGCGGCGCCGGCCGGGCCGGCGCCGACCACGATGAGGTCGAAGATCCGCTCGGTCACGTGGCGGCGGCCACCGGGACGCCTAGGGCGCCGGCGCTGCCGGCTCGGACCCGGTCACCAGCGTCGCCGACTGGCCGCAGCGGCATTCCCAGGTCTCCGGGATCTCGGCCTCGACGGCGAACGGGACCGCGACCAGGTGTTCCCGGTCGCACAGGTAGCTGACGACCTTGCGGGGGGCGTAGGCGCTGGACGGCGCCAGCAACCGGTCGAACTCCACCGGCTGGCGGTGGCTGCCGTGGCGCATGGCTGCTCCTTGGGACCCTTGGGGTGAGGCTCTCGGCTGAGCGAGTATCGCGCGCCAGGGCAACAAAGGGAACAAGCAAGTTCACGCCCGCACGGGCACGCACTCCGGACCCGGGAGGAGGGACGGGACTATACCGGCTGTTGGCCCTCGCGGGGACTGACCGGGCCCACCTCGGCGGTGCAGTGCGCGCAGCGCCGTGCCTGCAAGGGGATCTCGCTCAGGCACTCCGGGCACTTGCGGGTGCTCGGATCGTCGGACTCGCGATTGCGCGACAGTGCGACCATCGTGTTGACCGGCTTCAGCACGAAGAAGTAGATGGCCAAGGCGATGGTCACGAACGAGATCACCGCGTTGACGAAGATCCCGGGCCGGAAGACGGAGCCGTTCACCGTGAAGGTCCAGTCGCTGAAGTCGTGCTGGCCGAAGATGGCCGAGATCAGCGGCGTGATCAGGCCCTTGACCAGGCTCTGGACGACCTCGTTGAAGGCCACGCCGATGACGATGCCGACCGCGATCTCGACCACGTTGCCGCGCAGCAGGAACTGCTTGAACTCGCTGACCCAGGTGCGGATCGCCATGGCGGACCTCCTTCAGCCCGTTCGTCCCGATGTGTCGGGCTACCCGATCCCAGGGAGGCTATGCCTGGCTCGCCGACACTGGAAATTGGCCTGCCGTCCCGATTCCACCTTTTTTGCCGCTGCTCACTAGTATGGCCGGATGTCCCAGCTGCTCCGGCGTCTCGCCCTCCCGGTCGCCGTCGCCCTGATCATCGCGGGCTGCGCGCGCGGCGAGCCGGGCCAGGAGGCGGACGGTCCCGCGTGGACCGTGCCCCAATCGACCGCGCCGGCCCCGGCCACCACGCTCCCGCGCGCCGCCGGCCCGACCACCCTCCGTCAGCTCCCGCCGCCGCCCGACATCCTCCCGGCGGACGAGCGGCTGGCAGCCCCCGGCCTCTCGGTGGCCGCCTTCGACGGGCGCACGGTCACGCTGGGCGGCTTCCGCGGCCAGCCGGCGGTGGTGAATTTCTTCGAGTCATGGTGACTGCAGTGCCGGGCGGAACAGCCCGGCCTCGGGCAGGTTGCCCGGGAGTACGCCGGCAGGGTCGGCTTCGTCGGCGTGTCGCGCAACGACACGGTCGAGGCCGGCAAGGACTACCAGCGCCAGTTCTCCGTGCCATACCCGCTGGCCAATGACCGTTCCGGCCGGACCTGGGCGCGGTGGGGGGTTCCCTACCAGCCCGCCACCGTGCTGCTGGACAAGCAGGGCCGCGTCGCCAAGCGGGTGCAGGGTGAGATCGACCACGAGACCCTCGCCGCCGACCTGGCCTATCTGACCACCGAGGCCGGGTAAGCGGTCCCGAGGGTTGCCGCGGTCACGCCCGCGTCACGACAATGGGGGGCGACCACGACCAGGAGGCACTCATGGGCAACGCCACCGTCCGCCGCGTCCCCATCGGCGAGCTCGGCCTCAGCACGGGCAAGAAGGCTCGCCTGCACCGGATCCTCTACCAGCACGGGCTGCGCAACGGCACGGCCATGTTTCTCCCCTACGACCAGGGTCTCGAGCACGGCCCGCGCGACTTCTTCGACAACCCCGTCTCCGGTGACCCCGCCTACATCGTCAAGCTGGCGGTCGAGGGCGGCTTCAACGGCCTCGCCATCCAGATCGGCACCGCGGAGAAGTTCTTCTGGGACTACGCCGGCGAGGTGCCCCTGCTGCTGAAGCTGAACGGCCGCACCGAGATCCCACCGGCCGATGCCCCGCGCTCCCCGATGAACGCCAGCGTCGAGGACGCGGTGCGGCTGGGCGCGGACGCGGTCGGCTACACGCTGTACGTCGGCTCGGCCCAGCAGGAGGCCGACTTCGAGGCGTTCGCCCAGGTGCGCAGGGACGCCCATCGCTACGGGCTGCCCCTGGTGGTCTGGGCCTACCCGCGCGGCAGCTCGGTCGACGCCAAGGGCGGGAAGAACTCGCTCTACGCGGTCGACTACGCCTCCCGGACCGCCGCCGAGCTGGGCGCGGACGTGGTGAAGCTGAACTTCCCCGACCCGAAGGCGACCGAGGGCGTCCACAAGACCTACGCCAGCCCGGTCGGGGAGCAGGATGCGGTCAACGCGGTGGTGCGCTCGGCCGCGCGCACGCCGGTGCTGCTCAGTGGCGGCGAGAAGGGCGGCGACGAGGAGGTCCTCGACAAGGCGCGCATGGCCATGGAGGCCGGCGCCCTGGGGATGATCTTCGGCCGCAACATCTGGCAGCGCGAGCACGACGAGTCGATGCGCTTCGTCGCCCGCCTGCGCGAGCTGCTGGAGAAGTATCCTTCCTGACCCCCGCTGCCCGATGGGCCAAGCCTTCGGACACGCGCCGTGGCCGCGCGTTGACATGCGGGCTTGCGTCGCCTAGAAGTCGGCGTGGGTCGCATGATCCGCGTGTGCGGCTGAGCTGATAGGGTCGGCGCTGCTTGCATTGACGGCGCCGGAGTCGGGGAGGCGGCGCGGCGGGCCGGGCCCGTCCGCGAGGCTCTAGGGGGTTGCGTGGACGGCAGGCGCTTGCTCTGGGTCGGCGTGGTGGTCGTGTTCCTGGTGCTGGCGGTCGCCGGCCCGGCTGCGATGGTGCGCGAGAACCGGCCGGCGGGGCAGGCCCAGGCGGCCGCTGCTGGCGGTGGCGGCGCGGTCGCCGCGCCGGTGGTCCGGATGGAGAACATCGCCTTCGTCCCGGCGACCCTCACCGTCGACCGCGGCACCGAGGTCCTGTTCGAGAACAAGGACGTCGCCCCGCACACGGTCACCGCCCAGGCCGCCCGGATCGACTCGGGCACGCTCGGCCCGGGCAAGTCCTTCCGCCTGGTGGTCAACCAGCCACTCGACTACGTCTGCACCATCCATCCCAGCATGACCGCGAAGATCCTGCTCTCCGGCTAGGTAGCGTTTAACAAGGGAGTACGGGTGGACATCATCGGCCTGCTCAACGACCTCACCGGAGGCAACCTGCTGCTCTGGAAGGTGATTGGCACCACCCTGGTGCTCCTTGGCGCCGGGCTCCAGGTGCTCCTGGCGGCCCGCTTCTGGGGGGCGACCTCGGTCCCGACGATGGAGCCTGGCACCGCGGCGCGGCTCCACCGGATCGTCGGCCGGGTCACCCTGCTGATCGCCGTGATCGTTGCCGTCTCCTGCATCGCCGGACCCGCCGGGCCCACCTCCCCGACCCGGGTGCTGCTGCACTCGGTCTTCGGGACGCTGGTGTTCCTGATCCTGGCGGCGAAGTTCGCATTCATCCGGGTGCTGAAGTCCGGCGACCGGTACCTGCCCTGGATCGGCACCGCCCTCTTCCTGGCCTTCGGGGGGATCTGGGCGACCAGCGTGGCCGACTACGTGACAGCGAGGGTGTGAAGGATGCGACTACGACGCGCAAAGCTGCTGCTGCTCGGCGGGGCCGGACTGCTGTGGGCGTTCGGCTGGCTGTGGGCCGGGACGGTCGCGCTCGCCCAGGGGGCCGAGAGCAAGACGGCCAAGATCGTCGATTTCAACTTCGACCCCGGCGAGATCAAGGTGGCGGTCGGCACCAAGATCACCTGGACGAACACCGGGCAGCGGCCGCACACCGTCACCGATCGTGGCGGCACGTTCGACACCAGGCCGATCAGCCCGGGCAAGACCGGCTCGGTCACCTTCTCCGTACCCGGCCGCTACGCGTACTTCTGCCGCATCAACCCGAGCAAGATGAACGGCGTGGTCGAGGTCACCGCGGGCGCCGAGCCGTCCCGGGTCAACCGCATCCAGGCGATCGACCCGGGCAGGGAGGGCGACAAGCTCCGCTTCGACCCGCCACGGCTGGAGGTCCAGGCCGGCTCCACCCTGGTGGTGGCGAACATCGGCGGCAAGCCGCACACCCTCACGGCCGACGACGGCTCCTTCGACACCGGCACGATCACGCCGGGCGCCGAGGGCGGCCGTTTCGCCGGGACCAGCGCCACCCTGACCCTCCCCAAGGCGGGCAGGTTCCCGTTCCACTGCGAGGTCCACCCGGCGGCGATGAAGGGCGTGTTGACCGTCACCGGGGAGGGAGCCGCGGCCGGCGGTGGCGGCGGCGCCGCGGCTGCCTCCACCGCACCCAACCAGGCCAGCGTCTCCATGCAGGACCTGAAGTTCGTCCAACCGGAGGTCTCGGTCGCCCCAGGGGGGCAGGTGACCTGGAAGAACGACGGGAAGTTGCCGCACACGGCCACCTTCGACGACGTCCAGCTGAACACCGGCACCGTCCAGCCGGGCGCGGAGGGCAGGCTCACCGCGCCCGACAAGCCGGGCAGCTACAGCTACAAGTGCACCGTCCATCCGGCCGCGATGCGTGGGGTCCTGGTGGTGCCGGGCGCCAACACCGCTGACCCCACCCAGGAGGCGGCGCCGGCCGCGCCGGCGGCCGCGACCGGCGGCGGGGGCGGTGGTGAGAACCGTACCGCCCTGTCCTACCTGGCCCTGGTCACCGGCGCGATCGGTGCCTTCCTGGCGGGCTTCGGCGTCTCCGCCTTCGCCCGCAGCCGGTCCCAGTAGCCAGCCGACGGCGAGTTGACGCTCCGCGGGGGGCCGTGGAGAGTGGCCGCGTGCATGCCGAGCGCGAGGCCGGGACCGGCACACGCGAGCTGCGCGGCTCCCTGGTGCCGCTCGGGCTGGTGGTCGGCATCACCGCCATCTCCACCTCGCCGGTGCTGGTCCGCCTCGGCCACCTGCCAGCGCTCTCGCTCGCCTTCTGGCGCTGCCTGGCCGGCGCGCTGCTGCTGGCGCCGTTCGCCTGGTGGCCGCGGCGCCGCCGGCAGCCGCTCGAACGGCGGGAGGTTGGCCGGCTCCTCGCCGCCGGCACCTTCCTGGCGGTGCACTTCGGGCTGTTCAACGCGTCGCTCTCGTTCACCACGGTCGCGTCCGCGGCCGTGCTGGTCAGCGCCTCACCCCTGTTCGTCGGCCTCGGCGCGGCGATGCTCGGCGAGCCGCCGTCGCGGCGGGCCTGGCTCGGCATCGGGCTCGCCACCGCCGGCGCCGCGGTGATCGGCCTCGGCGACGTCGGCGACGTCGACCTCGGGCCGCGGGCGCTGCTCGGCGACGCCATGGCGTTCGCCGGCGCCGCCACCTTCGCCGGCTACCTGCTCCTGGGCCGGTCGATCAGGCAGCGGCTTCCGGTGGCCGCCTACGCCGCCTCGGTCTACGGCACCGCCGCGGCGCTGCTGCTGGGGGCCTGCCTGGTCACCGGCGCCGCGCTCGGCGGCTACCCGGCCCGGTCGTGGCTGGTGGTCGCCGCGGTGATCGCCGGCCCACAGCTCCTCGGCCATACCGTCTTCAACGGGCTGCTGGCCACCGTGACCGCGACCGTGGTGGCGGTGGTCACGCTGGCCGAGCCGCTGGGCGCGTCGCTGCTCGCCTGGGTGGTGTTCGCCGAGGTTCCCTCGGTCTGGCTGTTCGCCGGTGCTCCGCTGGTCCTGGCCGGCGTCTGGCTCGCCACCGTCACGCCCCGGAGCGGGTAGCGCCCGACCGTCGGCCGCTGTCCGGACTCGAACCGGCCCTCCGGGTGTTCGGGCTGGGGCCCGCCGTTCAGCGCCAGTAGACGCGTACCAGCGCCTCCTGGGCCACGACACCCTCGATCTACCCGGCTCCCGCCCCGCTCCTCGAGCCCCGGTCGCATCTCCAACGCGCAACCAAGCAGAAAGGTTGCCTGCCGGCCCGGCCGGCCCGCCGCGCATAGACTTGGGCCGGTTCCGAACGCCGCAGCCGAAAGCGAGTCGAGCAATGCCCGGAACGATCCTGGTCGGCGCCCAATGGGGGGACGAGGGCAAGGGCAAGGCCACCGACCTGCTCGCCGACCGGATGGACCTGAACGTGCGCTACCAGGGCGGCAACAACGCCGGCCACACCGTCATGGTGGGCGGGCGCACCTTCAAGCTCCACCTGGTCCCGAGCGGGGTCCTCTACCCGCACGTCGTCCCGGTGATCGGCAACGGCGTGGTGATCGATCCGGGCGTGCTCCTGGCCGAGCTGGCCGCGCTGGAGGCGCAGGGGATCTCCACCGCGAAGCTGCTGGTCTCGGCGAACGCCCACCTGATCATGCCCTGGCACAAGGAGCGGGACAAGCTCACCGAGCGCTTCCTCGGCGGCAACCGCATCGGCACCACCGGGCGCGGCATCGGGCCCGCCTACGGCGACAAGGCCGCCCGGCTCGGCATCCGCGTCCAGGACCTGCTGGACCCGAAGATCCTGCGGCAGAAGGTCGAGATGGTCCTGAAGGAGCGCAACCCCCTGCTGGCCAAGGTCTACAACCGGCTGCCGATCGACCCGGACGTGGTGGTGGAGGAGTACGACACCTATGCCGAGGCGCTCCGTCCCCGCATCACCGACACCTCCCTGTACCTGTGGAAGGCGCTCCGCGAGGGCAAGCAGGTGCTGTTCGAGGGCGCCCAGGGCGCCATGCTCGACGTCGACCACGGCACCTACCCGTTCGTGACCTCGTCGTCTCCGGTCGCGGGTGGCGCGCTCGCCGGCACCGGGGTCGGGCCGAGGGAGATCGAGCGGGTCATCGGCATCGCCAAGGCGTACACCACCCGGGTGGGCGCCGGGCCCTTCCCGACCGAGCTGGTCGACGGGCCCGGCGACGTGCTGCGCCGCGAGGGCGTCGAGTACGGCACCACCACCGAACGGCCGCGGCGCTGCGGCTGGCTGGACACGGTGGTGCTGCGCCACGCCGCCCGGATCAACGGGCTCACCGAGCTGTTCGTGACCAAGCTGGACGTGCTGTCCGCATTCGACCAGCTCCCGGTGGCGGTCGCCTATCGGGTGGACGCGGAGGTCACCGACGAGT
The DNA here is from genome assembly GCA_035535495.1 of Actinomycetota bacterium. GTDB lineage: Bacteria > Actinomycetota > CALGFH01 > CALGFH01 > CALGFH01 > DASUZB01. Next base: position 11,424 of record DATLQA010000092.1, read on the forward strand.
GGCCGATGACCCAGACGCAGGTCCACCACGCCGAGCCCGTCTACGAGCAGTTCGAGGGCTGGCGCGAGGACGTCACCGGGGTGACCCGGTACGCCGACCTGCCCAGGGCGGCAAGGGCCTACGTGGAGGCGGTCGAGAAGCTCTCCGGGGTGCCGGTGACCGCGGTGTTCGTCGGGCCCGCCCGTGAGCAGACCCTGCTCAGGGAGCCGGGGGAATAGCGTGCGGGTCGCCGTGGTCGGTGGCGGCGGTCGCGAGCACGCCCTCGCCGCCGCGCTCGCCGCCAGCCCCCAGGTCGAGCAGGTCTTCGCCGTGCCGGGCAACCCGGGTTCCGGCGCGGTGGCGTCCAACGTGGCCGGGATCGACCCGCTGGACGGCAAGGCGCTGGCCGACTGGGCCGGCTCCGAGCAGATCGACCTGGTCGTCGTCGGCCCGGAGGCGCCCCTGGTGGCCGGGGTCGCCGACGTGCTCGCCGCCGAGGGGCACGCGGTCTTCGGTCCCACCGCCGCCGCGGCCACGATCGAGGGCTCCAAGTCGTTCGCCAAGCAGGTGATGGCGGCCGCCGGCGTCCCGACCGCCCGGGCCGAGGTGTTCACCGACCCCGCCACCGCCACCAAGGCGCTCGACGACTTCGGGCCGCCCTGGGTGGTGAAGGCGGACGGGCTGGCCGCCGGCAAGGGGGTGACGGTCACCTCCGACCCGGCCGTGGCCAGGGCCGCCGTGCAAGCCGCCCTGGTCGACCGCGTCCACGGCGCCGCCGGTGCCGAGATCCTCCTGGAGGAGCACCTGTCAGGCCCGGAAGCGAGCCTCTTCGCGGTCAGCGACGGTCGCGGCGTGGTCCCGCTCGCCCCGGCACGCGACTACAAGCGGGTCGGCGACGGCGACCGCGGCCCCAACACGGGCGGCATGGGCGCCTACTCGCCGCTCCCCGACCTGGCCGACGGCGAGGTCGAGCGGATCCGGACGGCGGTCCTTGAACCGGTCGTGGCGGAGCTGGCCAGGCGCGGCATCCCGTACCGGGGGCTGCTCTACGCCGGGCTGGTGCTCACCGCCGACGGCCCCAAGGTGCTCGAGTTCAACTGCCGCTTCGGCGACCCGGAGACCCAGGCCCTGCTGCCCAGGCTCCGCGGCGACCTCGCCGGCCTGCTGGCCGCGGCCGCACGCGGCGACCTGGCCGGGGCGAGCGTCCGGTGGGACCAGCGGGCCTGCGTCACCGTGGTGCTCGCCTCCGGCGGCTACCCGGGCCCGTACCGGTCCGGCCTGCCGGTCACCGGCCTGGAGGCGGCCGCCGCCACCGGCGCGCACCTCTACCACGCCGGCACCGCACTCGACGCCGGCGGCCAGGTGGTGACCGCCGGCGGTCGCGTGCTGGCGGTGAGCGCCCTCGGCGACGGCCTGCCGGCCGCCAGGGCACTCGCCTACGAGGCGGCCGCACTGGTCCGCTTCGACCGGGCGCACTACCGGCGCGACATCGCCGCGACCACCGGCTGAGCTCCCCCAGGCTCGTGAGTTTGCGCAGGTCGGGATGGTCGGGCTGGATGGACGCTCTGCGCCGTAGCTGCCACCATGGCAGCGAGCAGCAAGCGACCAGGAGCACCGATGCCCCGAGACCGCCACCGCGTCGCCTCGCCGATCGAGCGGTACGAGCGCCTCCCGGTCGAGGTCCGCGAGTACGACCCGCAGGCACCCGCCGTCGCACGGCGGGTGATCGAGCTGATCGCGGCCGTCAACGCGGGCACCGCCGAGCACGTCGGCAGCTCGGCCGTGCCCGGCCTGGCCGGCAAGGGCACGGTCGACCTGCTGCTGCCCACCCCGGTCGAGGACATCCCGGAGGTCACCGAGGTGCTGGTCGCCGCCGGCTTCCAGCGCCAGGAGATCGCCAAGGCGTTCCCGCCGACGCGTCCCATGCTGCAGGGCGCCATCCGCTACCACGGCAAGCGCTACCGGCTCCACGTCCACGTGGTGCCGGTCGACAGCCCCGAGGTGGAGGCGATCCGCGGCTTCTGCGACGCGCTGCGCGCCGACGAGGACCTGCGGGACGGCTACGTCGCCCTCAAGCGGGAGATCGTCGCCCGCGGGCTGACGGACTCGGTGGACTTCTCGGTTGCCAAGCACCCGTACATCACCGCGGTCCTCGAACGCCTCGGCCTCCAGCCCAGCGTGCCCCCCGGGTGAGTAGTCGGGTCGTGCCGAAGGCATAGAATGCGCCGTCTGAACCGGTGAACGAGGAGGGGGAATGGCGCAGCCACGGGCCGGGATCGTCCTCGGCTCCAGCTCCGACGAGGAGAAGGCCCAGGCGGCCGCGGTCATGCTGGAGAAGTTCGGGGTCCCCTATGACCTCGACGTGCTCAGCGCCCACCGCAGCCCCCGCCTGGTGGCGGACTACGCGGCCAGCGCCGAAGACCGCGGCCTGGAAGTGGTGATCGCCGCCGCCGGGCGCTCCGCCGCCCTCCCCGGCATGATCGCGGCGCACACCATCCTGCCGGTGATCGGCCTGCCGATCTACACCCCCCACCTGGGCGGCGCGGACGCCCTGTACTCGATCGTGCAGATGCCGTCCGGCGTGCCGGTGGCCACCGTCGGCCTGGACGCGGCCGCCAACGCCGGCATCCTGGCCGTGCAGATCCTCGCCGTCGGCGACCCCGCCCTGCGCAAGCAACTCCACGACTTCAAGAACCAGCTCGCCGAAGGCCTCCGGCTGTAGCGCCGTCCAGCCGGGCGATACGCTGTCCCCACCGCCGCCGGGCTGGCCCGCCCGGGTTCCTCGAAGAAGGGTCGGTCGTGATCGGTCGCTACGTCCTGCCTGAGATGGGCGCGATCTGGAGCGAGTCCAGCCGCCTGCAGCTGCTCACCCAGGTCGAGCTGGCGGTGGTGCGGGCCCGCGCCAGGCGCGGGCTGGTCGGGGCCGACGACCTGGCCGCCATCGAGCGGACGCCCCCGCCGCCGCCCGAGCGCGTCGCCGAGCTCGACCGGGAGCTCCACCACGACGTGGTCGCCTTCCTCACCGCCTGGGGCGAGCGCATCGGACCGGCGGCACGCCACGTGCACTACGGGATGACCTCCTCCGACCTGATCGACACCGCCCTGGCGGTGCAGCTGGTCCAGGCGGCCGACCTGCTCGCCGGGCGGCTCGACGACCTGGTCGAGGCGGTGCGCGACCGGGCGCTGGAGCACCGCGACACCCTCTGCCTCGGCCGCACCCACGGAGTCGCGGCCGAGCCGACCACGTTCGGGCTCAAGCTGGCCGGGCACGCGTTCGCCTTCGACCGGGACCGGCGGCGGCTGGCCGCCGCCCGCGAGGCGGTCGCCGTCGGCACCATCTCCGGCGCGGTCGGGACCTACTCCGCCCTGCCCGCCGAGCTCGAGGCCGAGGTCCTCGCCGAGCTTGGGCTCTGCCCCGAATCGGCCCCGACCCAGGTGGTGGCGCGCGACCGCCACGCCCAGCTGCTGGCGGTGCTGGCGCTGGTCGGCGCGAACCTCGAGCGGCTCGCGGTGGAGCTCCGCCACCTGCAGCGCACCGAGGTGCGCGAGGTCGAGGAGCCGTTCGCCGAGGGCCAGAAGGGCTCCTCGGCCATGCCCCACAAGCGCAACCCGATCGTCGCCGAGCGCCTCACCGGCCTGGCCCGCCTGCTGCGCGGCTACGCGGTGAGCGGCCTGGAGGACGTCGCCCTATGGCACGAGCGCGACATCTCCCACTCCTCGGTCGAGCGGGTGGTGCTCCCGGACGCCTCCTGTGCCCTCGACTACGCCCTGGACCGGGCGGTGTGGCTGGTCACCGGGCTGCGGGTCTTCCCGGAGCGGATGCGGGCCAACCTGGACGCCGCCGGCGGGCTGGTCGGCTCGTCGGCCGCCCTGCTCGCCCTTGTCGACGCCGGCTGGACCAGGGAGCACGCCTACGCGGCGGTGCAGCGCGCCGCGATGGCCGCCTGGGAGGGCCGGGGCGGCTTCCGTGACCTGCTGCTGGCCGAGCCGGGCGTCAGCGACGCCCTCGGCGGCCGGCCGGGCGCGCTCGACGGCGTGCTCGACCCGGCCCACTTCGTGGCCGGCGCCGGCCCGGTGTTCGACCGCCTCGGCGCCCTCGGGCGGCCACCCACCGCCAAGCGGCTGGCGCCGGCGACGGGGGCGGGCAGATGACCGCGGCGCGGCCCGATGGCCTCCGCCACCTGGCCGCCGGCAAGGTCCGCGACCTCTACGAGGTCGACCCCGACCACCTGCTGCTGGTCGCCTCCGACCGGATCTCCGCCTTCGACGTGGTGCTCGACGATCCCATCCCCGGCAAGGGCATGGTGCTCACCGCCCTGACGCAGTTCTGGCTCGACCAGGTCACCGACCTGGTGCCCAACCACCTGGTCGGCTGGCGCGCCTCGGAGCTGCCGGAAGGCGCGCGGCACCTGGCCGGCCACGCCATGCTGGTGCGCCGCCTCGAGATGGTCCCGATCGAGTGCGTGGCCCGCGGCTTCCTGGCCGGCTCCGGCTGGAAGGAGTACCGCGCCGGCGGCGCCGTCTGCGGCGTGCCGCTCCCGCCCGGGCTGCGCGAGGCCGACCGCCTGCCCGCGCCGGTGTTCACCCCGGCCACCAAGGCGACCACCGGCCATGACGAGAACATCACCGAGGCCAGGATGGCCGAGCTGGTCGGCGCCGAGCTGACCGCCAAGCTGCGCGATCTGACCGTGGCGCTGTACCGGCGTGGCGCCAAGCACGCCGCCCGGCGCGGCATGCTGGTGGCCGACACCAAGTTCGAGTTCGGGCGGGACGGCGACCGCGTGGTCCTGGCCGACGAGGTCCTCACCCCTGACTCCTCCCGCTTCTGGCCGGCCGGAGGCTGGGAGCCGGGCCACTCGCCCCCGTCATTCGACAAGCAGTACGTGCGCGACTGGCTGGAGGCGAGGGACTGGGACAAGACGCCGCCGGCGCCGAGCCTCCCGCCTGACGTGATCGCGGGCACGGCCGCCCGCTACCGCGAGGCGTACGAGCTGCTCACCGGCCGCCACCTCGACGACTGGCTGGCCGAAGCCCGCTCGTAGCGAGGGAGGCGGATGCACCCGCAGGAGGACCCGGACCTGGCCGCGGCGGCCCGCTTCCACGAGCGGTGGGCGGGCCGCTGGGAGCCCTACGAGCGGCACCCGGCGCTCGAGGTCGACCCGGACCGCTTGGCCGCCGCCTGGGCCGAGTACGCCAAGCGGATGGAGGACAACTACCCGTTCTTCCACCCGCGCTACGCCGGCCAGATGCTGAAGCCGCCCCACCCGGTGGCGGTCGCCGGCTACCTGGCCGCCATGCTGATCAACCCGAACAACCACGCCCTGGACGGCGGCCCGGCGACCGGCGCCATGGAGAAGGAGGTGGTGGCCGAGCTGGCCGCCATGTTCCGGCTGCCGTCCGACACCCTCGGGCACCTCACCTCCAGCGGCACGATCGCCAACCTGGAGGCGCTCTGGGTGGCCAGGGAGCTCCACCCGGGGCGGGCGGTCGCCTTCAGCGAGGAGGCGCACTACACCCACGAGCGCATGTGCGGCGTGCTCGGCGTCGAGACGGTGAAGGTGCCCGCCGGCCAGGACGGGCGCATGGACCTGGACGCGCTCGACGCCGAGCTCCGGACCGGCAGGGTCGCCACGGTGGTGCTGACCACCGGCACCACCGGACTTGGCGCGGTCGACCAGGTCGACCAGGCCCTGGCCCTGCGCGAACGATACGGCTGCCGGCTGCACGTCGACGCCGCCTACGGCGGCTTCTTCAGCCTGCTGGCCGGGCAGGCGGCCGGCCCGCTGCTGGACGACCAGGCGGCGGCCGCCTTCCGCGCGGTGGGTGCATGCGACTCGGTGGTGGTCGACCCGCACAAGCACGGCCTGCAGCCCTACGGCTGCGGCGCGGTGCTCTTCCGCGACCCGGCGGTCGGCCGCCTCTACCGCCACGACTCGCCCTACACCTACTTCACCTCTGAGGAGTTGCACCTCGGCGAGATCAGCCTGGAATGCTCGCGGGCGGGCGCCGCCGCCGGGGCGCTCTGGCTCACCTTGCGGCTCTTCCCGCTGCAGGCGGAGGAGGGGCTGGGCGCGGTGCTGGCGGCGGGCCGGCGCGCCGCCCTGGCCTGGGCGGCCCGCCTGGCCGACTCCGAGGAGCTGGCCGTCTACACCGAGCCGCAGCTCGACATCGTCGCCTTCTGGCCCCGGAGCGGAATGGGCTCGGTCGCCGCCGTCGACGCCGCCTCCGCCGCGCTGCTGCGCCTGGCCATGGCCGACCCGGACCCGGTGTACCTCTCCACCCTGCGGGTCGCGGCCGAGCGGCTGCGCCGCCGCGACCCAGGCCTGGCCGCCGACGCGCCGAGCGCCCGCATCCTGCGCAGCGTCCTGATGAAGCCCGAGCACGAGCGCTGCGTCGACACCCTGCACGCCGAGGTGACCCGGTTCGCCCGCGAGGTGGCGGCGCGGGGAGCTTGAGGAACGGAGCGCCGCCTGCGGCAGCCGCGGTTCCGGCGGGGTTGGACCGACCGTCCCGAGTCCCCTCCAGTGGCTGAGCTCGGGAGCGGTCGGCCCGGACACCCTGCCCCGCCGGGTGTAACAGGAGCGTAAGCGCGGGCGTCACGGACCCTGGCCCGGGTGCTGGGACGCGCCCGCCTATGCCTCGCGGTCGGGGTCGGGCACCAGCCGGAGGGGAGGGTCGCTGGCCGCCTCCTGCTCCAGGACATGGGCTCGCGTGACCACCGAGGCGCGGAACTCGCGCACCTTGTCGACGACCTCGTCCAGGGTCTCCCTGATGACGTACCTGGTCCCGTCGACCAGGGTCAGGACGGTGTCCGGAGTCGCCTCCGCACACTCGATGAGGTCGCTGTTGAGCGCGAGCGAGCGGCCATGGAAGCGGGTCACGACGATCATCAGCTGTCGGTCCTTGCCGGTGGTGGCCACGGCGTTCCGCCGTCACCACCGAGATCGGCAGGCCGCCGGGCGATCTGAGGGAACGGCGGGGCGGTCAGGCGCGGCCGTAGACGGGGATGGCCGCGCCGCTGGTGGGGGCGGACTCGTCGCCGCAGAGGAAGCGGATCACGGTGGCGATCTGCGCGGGTGGCACCCACCTGGAGTGGTCGGCGTCGGGCTGGGACGCCCGGTTGGCCGGTGTGTCGATCACGCTTGGCAGCACGGCGTTGCAGCGGACGCCTCTGGCCTTGTACTCGGCCGCGACGGCCTGGGCGAAGGCGAGCACGCCCGCCTTGGCGGTGGCGTAACCGGCGGCACCCCCGAACGGCTGCACCGCCGCACGGGCGGAGACGCAGACGATCGCCCCACCGCCGGCCGCCAGCAGGTGTGGCAGGGCGGCCCGGGTCACCAGGAAGGTGGGGCGGAGGTTCAGCGTCACGAGCCGCTCGAAGTCCTCGGGTGGGGTCTCGTGCACCGGCGTCCCACCGGCGTAGCCACCGACCAGGTTGACCACGGCCCGCAGCGGCGCGTCGGGATCGCCGGCGGCGCGCTCCACCGCGCGGCCGACCGCGGCCGGGTCGAGCAGGTCGGCCTCGACCACGTCCAGCCGCTCGCCGCCGGCCTCGGGGCGCCGGCGCATCGGCGCCACCACCCGCCAGCCGTCGGTGAGGAAGGCCTCGGTCACCGCCGGGCCCAGACCCCCGCTCCCTCCGGTGACCAGCACGGTCGCGTCCATGCCTGGCTCCTCCTCGCTCGTCCTCGACGTTCGGACGGACAGAGTCTCGCACCGCCGGCGGCAAACCGGGGATCCCAGCCGGCTGGGTCGCGGGCATTGGCGTCCGGTCCGTTACCGCCCGAGCGGGTCGGGTAGCCGGTACCGGACAAGTCATGGGTGAGCGAGGAGCTACCGCGATGGCCAGGGAAGACCAACGTTCACGCGTCCGGTCAGGTTCCGACGACGGCGCCGCCGAGCGGCCCACGCAGCTGCCAGGCGGTTCCTGGTGGGCGGCGGTGAAGCGGACCTTCAAGGAGTTCCGGATCGACAACCTGAGCGACTGGGCGGCGGCGCTCACCTACTACAGCGTGCTGTCGATCTTCCCGGCGCTGCTGGTGCTGATCTCCCTGATCGACCTGGCCGGGAAGTCGACCATCCAGGGGCTGCTGGACAACCTCGACCAGGTGGCGCCCGGCACGGTCAACGAGATCCTGTCCACCGCGATCAGGAACCTCCAGCAGACCCGCGGCTCCGCCGGGGTGCTGGCGCTGGTCGGCCTGGCCGCCGCGCTGTGGTCGGCGTCGGGCTACATCGCGGCGTTCATGCGCGCCTCCAACGCCATCTACGACGTCCCCGAGGGCCGGCCGGTCTGGAAGACGGTGCCGATCCGGCTCGGCGTCACCGTGGTGGTCATGCTCCTGCTGGCGGTGTCCGCGGTCGCGGTGGTGGCCACCGGCGGCCTGGCCGACCGCATCGGCAGGCTGCTGGGGATCGGCTCGGCCGCCGTCACCGCCTGGGACATCGCCAAGTGGCCGGTGCTGCTGGTGCTGGTGAGCTTCATGTTCGCGCTGCTGTACTGGGCGTCCCCCAATGCCAAGCAGGGGTTCCGCTGGGTCACCCCCGGCGGCATCCTTGCCGTCGTGGTCTGGGTGGTCGCCTCGGTGGCGTTCGCCCTCTACGTCGCCAATTTCGCCTCGTACAACAAGACCTACGGCAGCCTCGCCGGCATGATCGTCTTCCTGGTGTGGTTATGGCTGTCCAACATCGCCATCCTGCTCGGCGCCGAGCTCAATGCGGAGCTGGAACGCAGCCGCGCGATCACCGCCGGCCACCCAGCCGACGCCGAGCCGTACATGGAGCTCCGCGACACCAGCAAACTACGCGAACGCGACGACTTGTAGCCGCGGCGCCGTCAGGCGGCAGCTACTCGAGCCAGAGCAGCGGGGAGATCTCCCGGGAGGCGCGGCGCAGGCTGGCCTCGGCGCGGTCCATGGCCTCCCACAGCTCCTGGACCTGGCGCTGAAGGGCGAGCAGCTCGTGGTCCTCGGTGCCGCAATCGCTCTCGCTACGGACCAGCTCGTGACGGTAATCCTCGACCGCGCCCCGGAGCGAGAGCGTCTTGTTCGAAAGATTGCGGAGGTCGAGTGCCAACCGCCGAACGAGCATCGGGTCCGTCATTGTGATCACCCTCTGAGACCCCGTCCTCACCGAGCAAGCGGAGCATATCCCGTACTCCGTCTGAAGAGACGCCAAAACCACATAGACCTAACGAAAAGTTACAGAGGAGATACTCGTGCCCATACGGGTCGTGGGGGAGCGGCGATCCGCATCGGCCACCGGAGTCTAAAGTGTTTCATCTCCTATCGGGTGTCGCTTCCGGCTCATTGCGAGCCGCTTGATGAGAACGGCTGGATTGAGTGGCGACTCGTTCTGGATGTTCCCGCCGAATCATGTCAACTCAGCTCCCCACCGCCGCCATGGCGGGTTCGGCGGCGGCCGGGGACAGCGGCCGGCGAGGACTCGTGCCCAGCCGCGCGCGGTAGTCGGAGGCGCCGGCGATGGCCGCGTAGTAGGCGGCCTTGCGGCGCGCGACCCGGCCTTCGGGGCGGGACTCCGCGGTCAGCACGTCCGGGTCGAGGTGCGCGTTCATCCCGTCCCTGAGCAGGATCAGCGCCTCGGCGCGGAGCTGTGAGACGCGCGACTCGGTCACGCCCAGCTCGGCTGCGATCTCCTGCATCGGCCGCTCCTCGAAGAAGTACGCGGTGACCACCAGGCGCAGGCGCTCGGGCAGGGTGGACACGGCGTCGACCAGGTAGGCGAGGCGCTCCCGCTGGACCAGCACCTGGTCGGGTGTCTCGCCACCGGTCGGGAGCAACTCCTCCACCTCACCGTCGGCCACGATGGAGTCGTAGTTGAGCACCGTCGCGCGGTGCATGTCCTCCTGCAGCTTGCGGAGCACGTCGGGCTCGACGCCGAGCTCGGCGGCCACCTCGGCCTGGGTCGGGGAGCGGCCCAGGCGGCTGGTGAGCTCGTCGGTGGCCTGCTGCAGCTGGCGGCCGCGGGCACGCACCGACCGGCTGGCCCAGTCGGCCCCGCGCAACTCGTCGAGGAGCGCGCCGCGGACCCGGTTGGCGGCGTGGTACTCGAAGGCGATGCCGCGGGCGGGGTCGAACGTGCGCGCCGCCTGGGCGAGCCCGAGCAGGGCGGCTGACTCGAGGTCATCGCGGCTGACGTGCCGCGGGATCCGGCTGGAGATCTCAGCGACGGCGTGGTGGACGACGGCGAGGTGGTCGCGTACGAGCTGCTCTTCGGCCGCTCGCTGGCCGGCCCGGACCGGGGCGTGCTGAGTGTTCATGGATCAGGTGTCGACCACTCTGAGTGCTCACTGGATCGACCACGAGGTGGAATCTTGGCGGAGTGGACCCCTCCGGGCCGACTACCCTAAGTGGTATTCCCTAACTAGTCCGATGTGCCTGACCAGCACCTCAAGGACGACCACCAGGCGTCGACAACTCAGTCGTGAATGGCGTTCCCTGGTGGCGGCTGGCCGTCGTCATGGACGACTGGCCGCTGTTCAGACTGGGTCTCCAGGCAGTCCTTGAGCCGCTTGGAACCCGTGTCGAGCATGCCGTGACGGCTCGGGACGGGCTCCGTGCCGCAACCGCCGGCGGTGCCGACCTGGTCGTGGTGGGAAGCGTCAACGATCTCACGCAGGGTGAGGCGATCCACGGAGCCAAGCGCATCTCCAGGCCACCGATAGTGGTCGCGCTGGTCGGTCAGGCCAGCCGGGCTGAGGTCGGGCGGCTGCTCGGTGCCGGCGCCGACGCCCTGCTGGAGCGCTCGGTCCCCGCCGAGGAGCTCGGCGAGGCGCTGCGCCGGCTCGCCGTCGGCGAGCGGGTGCTCGCCCCGAGCCTGGTCCCGGCCCTGGTCGGCGCGACCGGCGGCGCCGGCGACATGCAGGTCGGTGCGGGTGACGGCCTGCTCACCGGCAAGGAGCGCGAAGTCCTCGCCCGTCTGGCCGAGGGGCGCTCCAACCAGGCGATCGCGGCGGCCCTCCAGGTCAGCCCGGCCACGGTCAAGACCCACCTCGCCCACATCTACGAGAAGCTCGGCGCCAGCGACCGCAACGAGGCGGTGGCCCGCGCCGTCGCCCTCGGCCTGCTGCGCTGATCGCGCCGGAGGTGCCTTCCCGATCCACCGGGGTAGAGGCGCAGAGCGATCGAACGACTTGATCGTCTCGATCTGTACAATCACCGGGCTCAGTGGTCCGCCGACCCCCGGGGCGGCCCGACCCAGCCACCATGGCCGTGCCGCCGACGCGCGACCGACGATCCGAAGGAGCGCTCGTGCTCGTCCTCACGCGCCGCGCCAACCAGCGCATCATGATCGGGCGCGATGTCGTCATCACCGTGCTCGAGGTCCGGGGTGACCAGGTGCGGCTGGGTATCCGGGCACCGCGCTCGGTCGAGGTGCACCGGGAGGAGGTCTTCCTCGAGCGGGAGCGGTCGGGCCCGGCGCTGCATCCGGCCGCCGACGCCACCGAGGCCGTGTCCAGGCCTGGCGAGCGCTGAGCCGCCGAGCGCTTCCCGGTGTAGCCTGCGGAACCGGCGGCGCGTCAGCGCCGCGCGCCGGGGCGTGCCGGGCGCGGGCGCGCCGCGGTCGAGTGGCGGTGCGGAAGGGGGCCAGGGTGCCTCGGGTGGCGGTGGACGTGATGCTCAAGCGGGAGATCCTCGACCCACAGGGCCAGGCGGTGGAGCGCGCGCTGCCCGCGCTGGGCTTCGGTGGCGTCTCGGACGTCCGCGTCGGCAAGCACGTGGAGCTGACCGTCCAGGGTGAGGACGCGGAGGCGACCGCCCGCCGGATGGCCGAAGCCCTGCTCGCCAACCCGGTGATCGAGGAGTTCACCGTCCGCGTGCTGCCCTGAGGGTTGGACGCGGTGCCCGCTCCTCAGTCCCGCAGGCTCACCGCGGCGGAGACCGCCGCCATCAAGGCGCGGCCATGGCCGCGCCTGCCCTGGTGGCTGTGGCTGGTGGTCGCCGCCACGACCGCCACCATGGTGGTGGTGGCGGTGTCCCTGATGACCGCGGACCGCTCCGCCACTCCGCTCGGCGCCGGTCGGTCGCCGCCCGCCGGGCAGTACTCCCACGACGTCGGCGACGCCCGCATCCCCGCGCTCGAGGAGGCCAACCGCGCCCGGCTGGTGCGGCGCCACCCGACCTGCCCGCGGCTGACCGGCGCCACCCTGGTCGGCACGCAAGGCGAGGTCGACCTGCTGGCCGCGGCGGCGGACCAGGTCTGCGGGCTGCGGACCACCGCGCCGATCGACCGTGCCCGCCAGGCCCTCGACCGCGGGGCGACGGTGGTGTTCGCCGAGTTCCGCCTGAGCGGCAACGAGTCGACCAGCCGGTTCGGCGCGGACGGGCCGGTCGTGCTGGTCAACGGCAAGTTCTCAAAGGGGCCGCCCGAGCGCGTGGCCGTCCTGCTGGTCCACGAGGGCACCCACCTGGCCGCCGGCGGGCCACCCGACGCCGCCGCCGAGCTGGCCGCCGACCGCGCCCAGGACGACGCCTGCAGGCGGCTCTTCGCCGCCCCCGGCGGCCTGGGGCCGAACCGGAGCTGCCTGGAGGCCGCCAGCCTGCTGGCCGCCGGGGAGGCTCGGGCCCTCGATGCGTTGCGAGCGGTGGGCTACCGGTGACCCGCCAGGCAGCGGGAAGGAGGACCCCCGTGCCGTGGCTGCCCGAGCCGGTCGGGACCGGCACATGAGCGAGCTGGAGTGGCCGGTCGAGCGCGGCGGCACCGCGGTGGTGCTGCCCGACCGGGTGGAGACGGCCTGGCGGCCGGGCAGCGGCGAGCACGACGAGTTCGCGGTCGCCTCGGTCACCAAGCTGCTCACCACCATGGCCGCCCTGGTCGCGGTCGAGTCGGGCCACCTCGACCTGGACGAGCCGGTCGCGGTCGACCGCTGGGCGGCGGACGGCGACGGACCCTCCACCCCCCGCCACCTGCTCGCCCACGCCTCCGGCCTGCCGCACGACAGCGGCCGCCGGCGGCCGCAGGGCACCCGCCGCATCTATTCCAACCTCGGCTTCCGCGCGCTCGCGGAGGCAGTCTCCGACGCCGTCGGGGTGGTCTTCACCAGCTGGCTGGAGAGCGCCGTGCTCGGACCGCTGGAGCTCGGCGCCACCCGGTTCCGGACCCGCAGGGGCGTCGAGGACGACCCGGCGGCCGGTGCCGTCACCACCATGGCCGACCTGGTGCGCCTCGCCCGTTGCCTGCTCGCCAGGGGCGAGCCGCTGGTCTCGGCGGAGCTGTTCGCCGAGGCGACCAGCCTGCAGTTCCCCGGTCTGGCCGGGCTGCTTCCAGGGGTCGGCCGCTTCGACCCGCTGGACTGGGGCCTCGGCTTCGAGCTGCATGACCGCAAGCGGCCGCACTGGATGGGTGCGCGCCGCTCCCCGGCGGCGTTCGGGCACTTCGGAGCGAGTGGCTGCTTCCTCTGGGTCGACCCCGAGGTCCCGGTCGCCGCGGTGGCGGTCACCGACCGCCCGTTCGACGACGGCCGCTGGGCGATGGCGACGTGGCCGCCCTGGTCGGACGGCCTGCCCGCCGCCGGCTGACCGGGTCGGGCAGCGGCCGTGCCCTGGCGCCACGCGGCGGCCGGCCGGCGTGCTTGATAGCCTCCGGGCGAGACAGGCCGGCACGGGCGGGAGGCGGCGTGCGTTTCGGAGTGGTGACCTTCCCCGGGTCGTGCGACGACCGCGACGCCCGGGCGGCGATCGAGTACCTGGGGAGCGAGGCGGTCGCCCTGTGGCACGGCGAAGACCACCTCGGCGGGGTCGATGCCGTGGTGATCCCTGGTGGCTTCTCCTACGGCGACTACCTGCGCTGCGGCGCCATCGCGCGCTTCTCGACGGTGATGGAGGCGGTGCGCCGCTTCGCCATGGACGGCGGCCCGGTCCTCGGCATCTGCAACGGGTTCCAGGTGCTCTGCGAGGCCGGTCTGCTCCCTGGCGCGCTGCTGCGCAACGTCGGCCTCCGCTTCGTCTGCCGGCCGGTGGGCCTGCGGGTGGTCTCCACGGCCACGCCGTGGACCAGGACCTGCGACCCGGCCGAGGAGCTGGTCATCCCGGTCAAGCACGGCGAGGGCCGCTACGTCCACCCCGACCCGGACCGCCTGGCCGGTGAGGGGCTGGTGGTCTTCTCCTACGCCGGGGGCCAGAACCCCAACGGCTCGCTCGCCGACATCGCCGGGGTCCGCAACCCGGCCGGCAACGTGGTCGGCCTCATGCCCCACCCCGAGCACGCGGTCGACCCGCTGCTCGGCCCGACCGGTGGCCGCGCCGTATTCAACTCGGTGCTGGGCCGCCGCGATCCCGTCCGAGTCGCGTCGCCTGCGGGGCAGTCGATGGGGCCGGTGCCACAGCCGTGAGCCAGGCACCGCTGCACCGCCGGCTCGGCCTGACCGACGACGAGCACGAGCGCATCGTCGCCGTGCTCGGCCGCGACCCGAGCCGCGCCGAGCTGGCGATGTACTCGGTGATGTGGTCGGAGCACTGCTCCTACAAGTCCTCCAAGGTCCACCTCGGCGACCTGCCCACCGAGGGACCGCTGGTCCTGCAGGGACCTGGCGAGAACGCCGGGGTGGTCGACGTCGGCGACGGGCTGGCCGCGGTGTTCAAGATCGAGTCGCACAACCACCCCTCGTTCGTCGAGCCGTTCCAGGGCGCCGCCACCGGCGTCGGTGGGATCATCCGCGACATCCTCGCCATGGGCGCCAGGCCGCTGGCGTCGATGAACTCGCTCCGCTTCGGCGACCTGGCCGAGCCGCTGCAGCGCCGCCTGCTCGACGGCGTGGTCGCCGGCATCGGCCACTACGGCAACTGCGTCGGCGTGGCCACGGTCGGCGGCGAGGTCGCCTTCGACCCGTGCTACGCGGGCAACCCCCTGGTCAACGCGCTCACCGTGGGGGTCGCCCCGGCCGAGCGGCTCCTCCGCGGCCGGGCCGAGCACCCGGGCGACCTGGCCGTGCTGCTCGGCGCGCGCACCGGCCGGGACGGCATCGGCGGCGCCAGCGTCCTCGCCTCGGCCGGCTTCGCGGCGGGCGAGGAGGCCAAGCGCCCCAACGTCCAGGTCGGCGACCCGTTCCAGGAGAAGCTGCTGATCGAGGCCTGCCTGGAGCTGGTCGAGGCGGGCCTGCTGGCCGGCCTGCAGGACCTGGGCGCCGCCGGGATCTCCTGCGCCACCTCGGAGGTGGCGGCCCGCGCGGGCATGGGCATGGAGGTCGACCTCGACGCCGTGCCCCTGCGCGAGCCGTCCATGGAGGCGTGGGAGGTGCTGATCTCCGAGTCCCAGGAGCGCATGCTCGCCCTGGTCGACCCCGCCCGGCTGGACGACCTGCTGGCCGTCTGCCGCCGCTGGGGGGTCGCCGCCAGCGTCATCGGCCGCATGGTCCCGGCCAACGGGGACGGCGGTGGCCGGCTCACCGTGCGCTTCCGTGGCGAGCTGGTGACCGACGTGCCCGCACGCAGCCTCGCCGACGACGGGCCGGTCTACCGGCGCCCGCTGAGGGCGCCGGCCCCACCGGGGCCCGCCACGCCGGTGCCACTCGACGCCGACCCGGCCGCGGCCGTGCTGGCGCTGGCCGCGGATCCCACCTGCGCCTCCAAGCGCTGGGTGTACGAGCAGTACGACCGCTACGTCGGCCGCGGCACGGTGGCGGGGCCCGGCTCGGACGCCGCGGTCGTCCGGATCCCGGGCAGCCGGCGGGCGCTCGCGCTGGCCACCGACGGCAACGGCGCCTATGCCAGGCTTGACCCCGCCGCCGGCGCGGCCCTGGCGGTGGCCGAGGCGGCCCGCAACGTGGCCTGCACCGGGGCGCGGCCGGTGGCGGTCACCAACTGCCTCAATTTCGCGAGCCCCGAGCGGCCCGAGGTGATGGGCGACTTCGCCGCGGCGGTCGCCGGCCTCGCGGCGGCCTGCCGGGCGCTCGGCACACCGGTGACCGGCGGGAACGTGAGCTTCTACAACGAGTCGGACGGCCGGCCGGTGCACCCGACCCCGGTGGTGGGGGTCCTCGGCCTGCTGGACGACGCCGCCGCGGCCATCCCCTCCGGCTTCCCCCGCGCCGGGCTCGACGTCTACCTGCTCGGCGAGACCCGGGCCGACCTCGGCGGGTCGGCCTGGCAGCGGCTCGCCACCGGCCGGCTCGAAGGCCGCCCACCCTCCCTCGACCTCGACGCCGAAGCCGCCCTGCAGCGCCTGCTCATCGAGCTGGCCGCCAGGCGCCTGCTCGCCTGCGCGCACGACTGCTCCGACGGCGGGCTCGCGGTCGCCCTGGTCGAGGCAGTGCTGGCCAGCGGCGTCGGCGCCACCGTGACGCTCCCGCCGGTCCTGGACGCCCCCGACCTCCCCCCGCTGGCCGCCCTGGTCACCGAGACCCCGTCGCGCGTGATCGTCGCCGCCGAGCCGGACGCCGGCCCCGCCCTCGCCGCCGCGGCGGCCACGGGGGGCGTGGCGCTGCGCCGGCTCGGCCAGACCGGCGGCGCCACCTTGACCGTGCCCGGCCTGCTCGACCTGGAGCTGGCTCGCCTGCGCGACGCCTACGAGAACGCCCTGCCCGGGATGCTTGATTGATTCGGGGGGGAGCCCGAGAGCAGCTCCCCCCCGAACCCCCCATCGGGTCCCTCGGCGGGATCCGGTGGGACGGGCACCCGCGAGGAGCGGGTCGTCGTGCCGGCCGCCGTCGCCCTGCCTGCGGGGCAGTCGTAGTTCCTCCCGAACAGGCAGCCCGGACCACCGTCCTCAGTCGCCCGCCACGATGGGGCGTCGCCACCGGCCCCGGCGCAACGAGCCGCGCCGCCTAAGCCTTCTCGGTCACCCTACCTGCGGGGCAGTCGTGGCTCACGCGCATCTCAGCGGACCCTGGGACCATAGTGGTGATGCCGGCGTGCGACACATGCACGGCTTCGCGGCGGCACCGGGGCCGGCGGTGACGGGTGGAGGTGCGGGGGATGGGTGGTGGGACGGGCGGGCTGCGGGTGCTCGCGGCGGCGCTGGCGCTGGTGGCCGCGGGAGCCGTCCCGGCCGCGGGCACCACCCAGGCGCAGCCCCGGACCAGCAACACCGAGCTGGTCGGCCGCCTCGACCCCGGCGCCGGCCCCTACGGCGACGTCTGGGTCCACGGCGACGTCGCCTACCTCGGCAGCTACCGGTCGCAGCGGTGCGCGACCGCCCCCGAAGGCGTGTGGGCGATCGACGTCAGCGACCCGTCCAAGCCCCGCCAGCTCGGCCGCTTCGCCCGCTTCAAAGGCAGCGACGACGAGGACGTCTGGGTGGGAGCGGTACGCACCCGCGCCTTCACCGGCAACCTGGCCGCCGTCGGCATCCAGCGTTGCCTCCGCGACTCCACCAGCTTCGCCGGGTTGGCCCTCTACGACGTCAGCGACCCCGCCAAGCCCCGGGAGCTCGGCCGCTTGGCGACCGGCGTGCGCAGCGGCGTGCACGAGATGGGCGTCACGCAGCGGGCCGACGGGCGCCTGCTCGCCGTGGCCGCCGTGCCCTTCTCCTTCACGCAGTCCAACGGGGCAAAGGGCGACCTGCGGGTGATCGACATCACCAACCCGCGCCGCCCGGTGGAGCTGGCCGACTGGGACGTGCGCCGTGACGGCCCGCCCGAGCTGCGGGCCCAGCTCGCGCCCAGGCAGGACGTGTTCGACCACAGCGCCTGGCCGTTCGCCGACGGCACCAAGCTGTTCGCCTCGTTCTGGGCGGCCGGCGAGGTGTTCCTGGACATCCGCGACCCGGCCCGGCCCAAGTGGATCGGGCGGACCAGCTACCGGCCCCAGGACACCCACCAGGCGGCCCACTCCGGCTGGTTCAACGCCGACGAGACGCTGTTCATCCAGAACGACGAGACCCTCGCGGTGGACCCCAAGCGGCCCGGTGAGAGCTGGACCTACCAGCGCATCTGGGACACCAGCGACCTGGCGCACCCACGGCTGGTGTCGAGCTTCGCCACCGAGGCGGCCGCCCCCGGCCGTGACGGCCGCCTCGGCCAGGACGGCGTCTACTCGGTGCACAACGCGGTCATCGACGGCCAGTTCGCCTACGCCTCCTGGTACTCCGACGGCGTCCGCGTGATCGACCTGGCCGACCCGGCCCACCCGCTCGAGGTCGGCTACTTCGTCCCACCCGCCGGTGACAGCGTGCCCGAGGGGGTGCGCCCGCCCGGCGCCCGCTCGACGTTCCCGATGGTCTGGGGCGTCTACCCGGCCAAGGGCCTGGTCTTCGCCAGCGAGATGGCCAGCGGCCTGTGGATCTTCCGGTTCCGCCCGCCGGCGGCCGGCAATGCCCCCGCCTCCACTGCCGGCGGCAACGCGCTCCCGACCGCGCGTCCGGGCAACCCCGACGCCGGCTCGGACAGCGGCATGCCGCTGGCGGGGCTGGTGGCCATCGGCGGTGGCGCGCTGGCCGCCTTGCTCGGCGGGGCGGTCGCCTGGCGAGCCCGGCGGGCCCGGCCGTAGCCCACCGAGTGGCGTCGCCAGTGACGCGGGGCGGGCGGGCGGCCCGGACGCGCCCGCCGCGGCGTCCGGGCCTGCCCGCGGCCCTGGCGCCCGGCCCACCGGGCGCCGCGTGGCCTCAGGCCCTAGCCGGCTTGTAGGCGGCCGTGGCGGTGGCCACGGCCAGCTCGACCAGCTCGATCAGGGTGGCCTTGGCCGATTCGCGGATGCGCGCGTCGCAGAGCACGATCGGTACCTCCGAACGGATCGCGAGCGCCTCGCGCACGTCGTCGACCGAGTGCCGCAGCTCACCGTCGAAGCAGTTGATCGCGACGATGAACGGGAGCTCGCGGTGCTCGAAGTAGTCGACCGCGGCGAAGCAGGCCGCCAGCCGACGCGTGTCGACCAGCACGATCGCGCCGATCGCCCCCCGTACCAGGTCGTCCCACATGAACCAGAACCGGTCCTGCCCCGGGGTGCCGAACAGGTACAGGATCAGGTCGGAGTCGAGCGTGATGCGGCCGAAGTCCATCGCCACCGTGGTAGTGGTCTTGCCGCGGACCGGCTCGGTGTCGTCGACGCCGACGCTGGCCGCGGTCAGCACGGCTTCCGTGGTGAGCGGGACGATCTCGGAGACCGAGCCGACGAAGGTGGTCTTGCCGACACCGAAGCCGCCGGCGATCACGATCTTGACCGGCGTCGGTGCCGGCGCCTGCGCTCGCTGCCCGGGGGAAGGGCGCGGCGTGCGGCCGGACTGACGATTAGATCGTGCGGAGCCCATAAAGAACCCTCTCGAGAAGCGCCAGGTCGGGACGATCGCCGGGGATGGTCGGGCGGTGGACGATCACCAGGCCTTCGTCGGCCATGTCGGCGACCAGCACGCGGGCGACGCCAAGGGGCAGGTCGAGCCGAGCCGAGACCTCGGCGACACTCAGCACGTCGCGGCAGAGCATCGCGATCGACTGCTGCTCGTAGCTGAGCGACAGGTCGGTCGATTCACCCAGCGAGGTGGTCGACACCAGGGCCTCCAGCTCCAGGTCGGCGTGGGAGGGGCGGGTGCGCCCGCCGGTCAGCGTGTAGGGTCGGACCAGGCGACCCGGGTTCCGCCTCCCCGGGTCCACGCTGTCGCCGTTCTGGGTGCTCATCGCCCATCCCTCTAGCTCACCTTGGCAGGGAAGCCTGGAGCTCGGCGCGCAGACTCGGCGTCAGCACGTCTCCCGTCCTGGTGACCAGCAGCGCCATCTCGTAGCCGATCAGGCCGATGTCGCACGCCAGCGAGGCCAGCACGGCCAGACAGGAGCCGTCGCTGACCGCCGTCACGAACAGGAAGCCCTTTTCCATCTCGACGATCGTCTGGTTGACCCGGCCACCCCCGAAGTGCCTGGCCGCTCCCTGGGTCAGGCTCGCCAGCCCCGAGGCGACCGCGGCGAGCTGATCGGCGCGGGTGCGGTCGAGCTTCTCGGAGACGGCGATGGGGAGGCCGTCGGCCGAGACGACCACCGCGTGCGCTACCCCTGGGACCTTGCGAACGAAGCTGGTGACAAGCCAGTTGAGGTTCTGCGCTTCCCTACTGAGCTGCGTCATAGTCGCTCCTGGACGACGACGATGGGGTGCCGTCACCCGCCTCCTGCTCGGGCTCCTGGCGGCGGCTGCTCGACGCGGCGGAGCGGCCGCGTTCCAGACCGCTACGGTAGCTTGACAGCATGGTCCGCACCTCGGTGGGGCTGCGGTTCCCGGTGGATGCGGGCGGCGGCTCAGCCGGCTGCGCGCCGCTGAGCATCTCGGGCGTGAGGTTCGCTCGTGGGATGCGGCGGGGCAGGCCGGCCTTGGTCACGTGGACCTCGGGCTCGGCGTCGACGTCGGATCCCGCGGGCATCATCGGCCCGTCCACCGGCGTCCGTGTCGGTTCCACCGGCGTCCGTGTCGGTCCGTTCGCCCCCGGGATGTTGGCAGGCGCGCTGGTCGGCCCGTTGGTCGCTGGGGCGTTGGCGGGTCCGTTCGCCGTCGGGGCTGGTTGCTCATCGGTCCGCGGTGGCCTGACCGGCTGGGGCGCCTCCGGCCAGGCGCCCGACCGGCCGTCAACGGCGGGCGGCTCTGGCCCGCGCTGCGTGACCTCCTGGTCGTCGGCGCCGGCCGAGGCCGAGCCGACTTGGGTGGCGTGGCGCCGCAACGGCAGGTGGCTGCCGTCCGGCCCGTCCTGGAACCAGTCGGAGCGGGCCGCCTCGAAGATCGGCAGCGAGTCGAGCTGGCTGCGGTCCACCGGTGGCAGCGGTGGGGCCGGCAGTTCGCTCAGCGCCGGCATCGCGTCCGACGCCGGGAGCTGCGCCGGCGCCAGCACGCTGTCCGGGGAGGGGAGCAGCGGCGCGGTGGCGCCGGTAGGCCGCACCACCAGGTTCTCGGGGAACAGCACCAGCGCGGTCACGCCCCCGTACCAGGAGTGGCGGAGCTGGACCTTGATGCCGTACCGGGAGGCGAGCCGGCCGACCACGAAGATGCCGAGCATGCGCGACAGGGCGAAGTCGATCATCGGCGGGTTGGCCAGGCGCTCGTTCGCCTCCACCAGCTCGGGGTCGGTCATTCCCAGGCCGCGGTCCTCGATCTCGACCACGTAGCCGCTGCTGACGTGCTGACCGGCCACCTGCACCTTGGTGCCGGGCGGTGAGAAGGAGGTGGCGTTCTCGATCAGCTCGGCGAGCAGGTGGACCACGTCGCTGACGGCCTGCCCGCCCAGGGCGAGCGGCTCGACGGGAAGCAGCTCTACCCGGGTGTAGTCCTCCACCTCCGCGATCGACGCCCGGACGACGTCGATCAGCGGCACCGGGTCGCTCCACCGCCGGGCCGGCTCGGAGCCGGACAGGACGATCAGGTTCTCGGCGTTGCGCCGCATCCGGGTCGCCAGGTGGTCGAGGCGGAACAGGTTCTCGAGGGCGTCCGGGTCGGTCTCGCTCCGCTCCAGGTCATCGATCAGCTCGAGCTGCCGGTCGACCAGCCCCTGGCTGCGCCTGGCGAGGTTGAGGAACATGTCGCCGACGCTCTTGCGCAGCGCCGCCTGCTCACCGGCGACCCGGACCGCCACCCGGTGGACGGTGTTGAACGCCTCCGCGACCTGGCCGATCTCGTCCTTGGCGTGGATGTCGATCGGGGAGGTCGCCTCGGCGTCGAGGTCGATCCGCTCACCCTGCTGCAGCCGCTCGACCACCCCGGGCAGGGTGCGCTTGGCCACGTTCTCGGCGGCGGCCTTGAGCCGGCGCAGCGGCCCGACCATGGAGCGCGCGGTCAGCAGCGACAGCCCGACCGCCACCCAGAGCACGATCGTGAGCGCGATGCTGTAGAGCAGGGCGCGCCGGTCGGCCGAGCGCTTCAGCGCCGTGCCGATGGCGGTCACGTCGGCGCCGGCGGCCACCTCGACCTTGCGCATCAGGTCGAGCCGGCGGCTGGTGGCCGTGTACCACTGCCCGCCGTCGATCGACACGCGCGGCGCGGCGGCCGAGACGAGCGCCTTCTGGCGGAGCTTCTCGGCGGCTTCGACGTCCGGCCCGGTCACCGTGTTGTCGTAGCGCCCACGCTGGGCGACGTCGGCGTTGGCCTGGAAGCGGGAGAGCCACACCTGCTCGCCGGCGACCACCGCGACCAGGACGGCGTGCTCCCCTGGCGCGAAGTGCCCGCCTGAGGCCAGCACCCTGCCGACGAGGCCGCGTTCGACGTCGGCGAACTCCTTGGCCCTCGCCAGTGCCGAGAAGGTCACCAGTCCGCGGAGCAGCTCCCGGTCGTTGCCCACGCCCTGGTAGATCAGCTGGTCGGTGACGTTGAGCAGGTCGCCGATGGTGTCGCTGTACTGGTCGAGCGCCGCTTCGGTGCTGTCGATGGCGCCGTGGTCGCTGGGGATGCCGGTGTTCGACAGGGGCACCTCTTCCTCCGGCTCGGCCGGGCTGGAGATGGACGCCGTCGGCAGCCGGCCACCGTCCACCTGCCGGCGCTGCTGGGGAAGCTTGTTGAGCTCGTTGAGACCGTAGTCGATGACCGCTTCGATCTCGCGGACGCCGCGGCGGTCGCCGCCGCTGGTGGCCAGTTCGAGGTCGGAAGCCGCGGCGCGGTAGTCGGCCACCATCCGGTCGGTGGCGGGTCGCTGGGCGGTGAGCCGGTCCCGTCCCTCTACCCGGCGGGCACCGAGGTAGACCATGGAGAGGCTCCGCTCCTCCTGCAACTCGTTGACGAGCGCGCTGAGCCTGCCCGAGAACAGGGAGAGCCGGTTGACGCGGTCCGCCTCGGCGCTCTGGGCAAGGTTGGTGCCGATCCCGACCGAGGAAAGGATGACGAGGGCGAGCAGCGGTCCCACGAGGATGGCGATCAGCTTCGAGCGGATCTGCACATTCTGGAACATTTGCCGTCCTTCGTACGGTTGGCCGGGCCGTCCCCGGTCGCTCCGACGCGTGGGCAGGCTTCACTCGTGGCGGCTACGAGGACACGAGCGGGCCGGGGGACCGCGCGAAAATTTATCTCTTGCTCATTTCCCTGGCAACGGTTGATTTCCACCCGCCGACGTCCTTTTGCCGCATACCCATCCCAAGCTGCCGTTACATACGTAACGCCGCTAACAGACATACATGTCAGCAGCTGTCGACACGGCGCACTTGTCCGGTTACGCGAGCCTGATTGGTGCGCGACGGCTGACGGTGCATGCCCTGAGCAGGCTAATCGGCGACAACGGAAGTTTTGGAAAATAGTTAGATTCAGGCAGGTATTTACGAGTGTCGGCATACGTCCTGTTTTGCGTATACCGAACACCACAATCGGCTCTGCACCCTTGTCGACATACCTCCGGAATGGTAGAAGCTGCGGCTGGCGGGATCGGCGAATTGCCCAGGCTCTGCAGCTGCGGACCGCGTGCCCGAAAGCAGTCCCCACCGGTCGACCCCGATGCTGCACCACCCCGGCGGTCCAACGAGGAGGGTCCTTCCATGCGCCCCCTGCCCGAGACCGGTGACGAACGGTTGATGCGCCGCTTCGGCTACCGCCCGCAGTTCAACCGCTCGCTGCGATCGTTCGAGTCCTTCGCCCTCGCCTTCTCGTTCATCTCGATCACCACCGGGATCTTCACGACCTTCGGCTTCGTGCTCGTCAACGCCGGCCCGCGTGGCATCTGGACCTGGCCGATCGTGATCCTCGGCCAGACCCTGGTGGCCATGGTCTATGCCGCCCTCGCCGCCAGGATCCCGCTGGCCGGCTATTCCTACCAGTGGGCCTCACGCCTGGCCAGCCCGACCGTCGGCTGGTGGCTCGGCTGGATGTCGTTCGCCTTCCTGACGATCGTGACCGTCTCGGTCGACTACGCCTTCGTCCAGGTCGCCTTCCAGCCCCTCCTCGGCATCGAGTACACCCCGCTCGGGGCGGCCATCCAGACTTGCGCCGTCCTGGCCGTCCAGGCGGGCCTGATCATCGCCTCCACCACGGTCACCACCAGGATCAACAACGCCGCCGTGATCTTCGAGGTGATCGGCATGGTGGAGCTTGCCATCGTGCTGCTCTCGGCGGCGTTCCTGGCGGGCCGCGGCGACTGGGGCAACCTCTGGTCCACCGGGACCGTGCCCGTCGCCGGGTGGTGGTCGTGGCTGGGCCCGTTCATGCTGGCCACGCTGCTCGGGGCGTACACCGTCGTCGGCTTCGAGTCGGCCAGCAACCTGGCCGAGGAGACACGGGAGCCACGCCGGGTCGTGCCCAAGGCGATGATCCGCGCGGTGGTGGCCTCCGGCGCCATCGGGATGGTGTTCCTGTTCGCCCTCACCCTCGCCGTCGGCGACGTGACCGCGGCCACCGAGGACGCGGCCCCGGTCGCGTTCATCCTGAAGAGCGCGCTCGGGAGCGGCATCGAGCGGATCTTCCTCCTGTTCATCTGCATCTCGATCTTCTGTTGCGGCATGGTGATCATGGCCACCAACTCGCGCCTGGTCTGGGCGATGGCCCGTGACCGACGCCTGCCCGGTCACCAGTTCCTGGCCAGCGTGCCGCGCGCGACCGGCGGTCCGACCTGGGCGACGCTGCTGGTCGCCTTCCTCAGCGCCAGCATCGTGCTGGTCCTTCGCAACAACACCGACGCGCTGGTCAACCTGTTCACCGCCTCGGTGCTGATGCCGGCGATCCTGTACGCCGCGACGGTGGTGCTGTACGTGGCCGTCGCCCGCAGGGCCCAGCCCCAGCCCGGCTACTTCCACCTCGGCCGCTGGGAAGGACCGGTGGTCGTCGGGGCGCTGGTATGGCTCGCCTACGAGCTGATCATCCTGATCGCCCCGTCCGACTTCCGGTCGGCCCAGCGCTACGCGCTCGGCGCGCTCTTGCTCGGCTTGGTTGTGTTTGGTCTGATGTTGGTGATCGAGCCGGTCGCCATGCGCCGGAACCGGGGTGCCGAGGGGGAAGAGGCGCTGGAGGTGGCCGGCGAGCTACCGGACGAGCCGGCGGCGGAGGAGGAGCTCGCCCCCGCCAGCTCGAGGGAGTAGTGCCGCGCATCGGGCGGCGGAGGCCACCGAGCGTTTGAGTAAGGGAGGCCCGCCTCGACCACCGGCATCCTGCTCGGCGAGGACGGCGTCGCCCGCTGCTGGTGGGGCGGTGGCGACCCGCTGTACCGGAGCTACCACGACGGGGAGTGGGGCCACCCCGTCGCCGACGACCGGCGGCTCTTCGAAAAGCTCTGCCTCGAAGGGTTCCAGTCGGGGCTGAGCTGGCTCACCATCCTGCGCAAGCGGGAGAACTTCCGCCGGGCGTTCGAGGGCTTCGAGATCGACGCCGTGGCGCGCTTCGACGCCGGGAGCGTCGACCGGCTCCTCACCGACGCGGGGATCGTGCGCAACCGAGCCAAGATCGAGGCGACCGTCAACAACGCGCGCCGCTGCGTCGAGCTGCGCGACGAGTTCGGCAGCTTCGCCGCGTACGTGTGGGGGTTCGAGCCCGACCCGGGCTCGCGGCCCCCGGTCCTGGACCACGCCGCCCTGATGGCGCTCAGCCAGAGCCGCGAGTCCAAGGCGATGAGCAAGGACCTGCGCCGCCGCGGCTGGTCGTTCGTCGGCCCCACCACCGCCTACGCGTTCATGCAGGCGATGGGCCTGGTCAACGACCACCTCGACGGCTGCGACTCACGCCCCGTGGTGGAAGCGGAGCGCGCCACCTTCCAGCGTCCCGGCTAGCGTCTGATCGGCTGGCGTCCAGCACGCCCTACATCAATACCCAGCCTCCGGGTCGATCGGGTGCGCGGGCGCCTCGCCGGCGGCGAAGCGGCCGAGTTCGGCCGCGAACAGCCGCTCGGCCCGCTCGGCCGAACGCGGCGACGACCAGGTGTGGTGCGGGATCACGATGACGTTGTCACGGCCCCAGAGCGGGTGCCCGTCGGGCAGCGGCTCGGTGACGAACGCGTCCAGCACGGCGCCACCGAGCCGGCCGGCGTCCAGCGCGGCGACCAGGGCGTCCTCGTCCACCAGCGCACCGCGGGCCACGTTCACCAGCCAGGCCGACGGCTTCATGGCGGCCAGCGCGGCCTCGTCCACCATGCCCCTGGTCGCCGGGGTGAGCGGCATCGCGAGGACGACGTAGTCGGCCTCGGGCAGCTCGTCCCGCCAGGCCTCCCCGGTCACCAGGCGGGTCACGCCCGGCGGCCCGGCGCGCGGGGTGCGGGCGACCGCCCGCACGTCCATCCCGAAGGGCCGGGCCATCTCGGCGACCTGCCTGCCGACCTCGCCGAAGCCGAGCAGCAGCAGCACCGCCCCCTCCAGCTCGGACAGGAAGCGCGGGCTGGGGTCCCAGCGTCGCGCGTCCGAGCGCCGCACGAATTCGGGGAAGCGCTTGGCCGCCGCCAGGATCGAGAGCAGGACCCACTCGGCCATCGGCCGGGCGAAGTTGTCGCCGCCGTTGGTCAGCGTGATGCCGCGGGCGGTCAGCTCCTTGACGGGAAGGCGGTCCGCGCCGACGAAGTCCGAGTGGATCCAGGTGAGGTCGGGCAGGGTCGCCAGGGCGTTGGCGAACCACTCCTCCGAGGTCAGGCCCCGGCGCCACAGCACCCGCACCCCGGCGGCCTGCTCCTTCTCGGCCCGGCCGTCGTCGTCCAGGCCGACCAGCCGTACCGGGACGCGCAGGTGCCCACCGGTCCGCAGGCGGTCGAGCGCCTTCTCCACCTGTGGCGCGGCCGCCACCGGGATCGGCTCCATGGGCCGCAAGATACCCGAGATCAACGCGTTGACGCCCGATACACCCCGGAAAGCGACCACGCCGGCGTCGGGGGGCCGGTGTACCATCGGCTTGCTTCCCCCCATCGCGCGGTCCAATGGGAGGATCATGCTCGACGCCGACCATCCGCGAGAGGCGTGCGGGGTCTTCGGGATCTGGGCCCCCGGTGAGCAGGTGGCCAACCTCGTCTTCTACGGGTTGTACGCGCTCCAGCACCGTGGCCAGGAGTCGGCCGGCATGGCGGTGGGCGACGGCCGCACCCTGCTCGTCTACAAGGACATGGGGCTGGTCAGCCACGTGTTCGACGAACGCACCCTCGCCACCCTCCAGGGCCACCTGGCCATCGGCCACACCCGCTACTCGACCACCGGCGGCTCCCGCTGGGAGAACGCCCAGCCGACCTTCAAGATCAACGCCGCCGGCGGCGGGCTCGCCCTGGCCCACAACGGCAACCTCACCAACACCGCGGAGCTGGCCAGCGGGCTGGAGCGCCACGGCACCGCCACCACCGACAGCGACCTGGTCGCCGAGCTGCTGGCGGCCGAGACCGGCCGGTCCCTCGAGGAAGCGATCGCGCGGACCCTGCCGCGGCTCAAGGGCGCCTACTCGCTGGTGGTGATGGACGAGCACACCGTGTACGGAGCGCGCGACCCGCACGGCTTCCGCCCCCTCTGCATCGGCCAGCTGCCGGGCGGTGGCTGGGTGATCGCCTCGGAGACGGCCGCGCTCGACATCGTGGGCGCGTCGTTCGTGCGCGAGGTCGAGCCGGGGGAGCTGGTGGCGCTGGACGCGAACGGCCTGCGCTCGCGGCGCTTCGCGCCGCCAACCCCCGGGCTCTGCGTCTTCGAGTACGTCTACCTGGCGAGGGCCGACTCCGTGCTGGCCGGCCGCAACGTCCACCAGGTCCGGCGCGCCCTCGGCGCCGCCCTCGCGCACGAGGCGCCGGTCGACGCCGACCTGGTGATCCCCGTCCCCGACACCGCCACCAGCGCGGCCGGCGGCTACGCCGAAGCCAGCGGCATCCCGTTCGGCGAGGGCCTGATGAAGAACCGCTACGTCGGGCGGACCTTCATCCAGCCCAGCCAGACGATCCGCCAGCTCGGCATCCGCGTGAAGCTGAACCCGCTGCGGGAGGCGATCACGGGCAGGCGCCTGGTGGTGGTGGACGACTCGATCGTGCGCGGCAACACCACCAGGGCGATCGTCGGCATGCTGCGCCAGGCGGGCGCGCTCGAGGTGCACGTCCGCATCACCTCGCCCCCGGTGCGCTGGCCCTGCTTCTACGGCATCGACATGCCGACCCGCGCCGAGCTGGTGGCGAGCGGCCGGCCGGTCGAGGCGGTCGGCGCCCAGATCGGCGCCGACTCGCTCGGCTACCTCTCCCAGGAGGCGCTGGTGGCGGCGGCCGGGTCGGACGGTGCCGGGCTGTGCACCGCCTGCTTCACCGGCCGCTACCCGATCCCGGTGGAGCCCAGGACGCTCGGCAAGACCGTGCTCGAGGACGCGGCCACCGGCCGCCGGCCATGAGCCGTGGTTCGCCACCAGGATGACGCCGCCGCCGGGAAGGAGCCCGGACTGACCTACGCCGCGGCCGGGGTGGACGTCGTGGCCGGGGAGCGGGCGGTCACCATGATGCGGGCGGCGGTCGAGGCCACCCACGGGCCGCGGGTGCTGGACGGGCTGGGCGGCTTCGCCGGGCTGTGGTCGTTCGACCATGGCCGCTGGCGCGACCCGGTGCTGGCGAGCGCGGCCGACGGGGTCGGCACCAAGGTGCTGGTCGCCCAGGCGCTCGACCGCCACGACACGGTCGGGCTCGACCTGGTCGCGATGGTCGTCGACGACCTGGTGGTGGTCGGCGCCGAGCCGCTGTTCCTGCTGGACTACCTGGCCGTGGGGCGGCTCGACCCAGAGCGGGTGGCGGCGGTGGTCGCCGGGGTGGCCGAGGGCTGCCGGCTGGCCCGCTGCGCCCTGCTCGGCGGCGAGACCGCCGAGCACCCCGACGCCCTCCCGCCCGACGCCTACGACCTGGCCGGCTTCGCCGTCGGCGTGGCCGAGCGGGAGCGCCTGCTCGGCCCTGACCGCGTCCACGCCGCCGACGTGCTGCTCGGCCTGGCCTCGACCGGGCTGCACGCCAACGGCTTCTCGCTCGCCCGGCAGGCGCTGGCCAGGGCGGGCGTCGGCTACGAGCAGGTGGTGCCCGAGCTCGGTGGGCCGGTGGGCGAGGCGCTGCTGGTGCCCACCCGGATCTACGCCCCCGACCTGGTCGACCTGCTGGCCGACGGGGTCGAGGTGCACGCCATGTGCCACGTCACCGGCGGCGGCCTGCCCGGCAACCTGCCACGGAGCCTGCCGCCCAGGCTGACCGCCAGAGTCGACCAGACCTCCTGGGAGCCGCCGGTGGTCTTCCGGGTGGTGCAGGAGCTGGGCGGGGTGGCTGACGAGGAGATGGCCAGGGCCACCAACCTCGGCGTCGGCATGGTGCTGGTGCTGCCGCCGGCCGCGGCCGACCGCGCCGCCGCCTTCCTGGCCGGCAGGGGGATCGACGCCTGGGTCATGGGCGAGGTGGCACCGGCCTGACTGGAGGTGGGAGATGACCTTCTCGATCGTCGCGTACGACCCCGGTTCCACATCCTGGGGGGTCGCGGTCGCGTCGAAGTTCCTGGCGGTCGGCGCGGTGGTGCCGTGGGGGCGGGCCGGTGCCGGGGCGGTCGCCACCCAGGCCATGGCCAACCTCTCCTACGGTCCCGGCGGGCTCGACCTGCTGGCCGGAGGGTTCTCCGCCGACCAGGTGGTGATCCGGCTGACCGCCGCCGACGGCGAGCGCGAGCACCGGCAGCTCGGCGTGGTCGACGCGGCCGGCCGCGGCTCGACCTGGACAGGGGCGTCCTGCATGGACTGGGCCGGCGGCGAGGCGGGGGAGGGCTACGCCGTGCAGGGCAACATCCTCACCGGCCCGGAGGTGGTCGCCGCCATGCTCGCCGCCTGGCACGACGGTGGCGGCGAGGTGCTGGCCAGGCGCCTGGTCGCGGCGCTGGCCGCCGGCGATCAGGCAGGCGGCGACCGGCGTGGCCGGCAGAGCGCGGCCCTGCGTGTCTGGCGCGTGGGCGCCGCCTACGGCGGTGAGCTCGACCTCGCCGTCGACCTTCGCGTCGACGACCACCGGGCGCCCGTCGGGGAGCTGGCCCGCCTGCTCGACCTGCACGAGCTGTACTTCGGCAAGCCCGACCCGGACAGCCTGCTGCCGCTCGAAGGGGAGCTCGCCGCCGAGGTGGCCGCCAGCCTGGAGCGGCTCGGCTACCCGAGCGACGGCGGGGCCAGGCTCGAGGAGGCGCTGATGGCCTGGGCGGGCACCGAGAACTACGAGGAGCGGCTGGCGCCTGGCAAGCTCGACCCGGTGGTGCTCGAGCAGCTCCGTCGCCAGGTGGCCGGCTCCTGACCGGCTAGCGCTCCGGCTTCACCCCGGGGAGCACGCGGAGCAGGCGCAGGCGTGAGACCTCGCGCATGCGGTCCTCGGCGAGGTGGTCGGCGGCCTCGCTGGTCGGGATGCCTTCCTCGGCGGCGCGGTGGAAGATCGAGCGCAGCGCCCCGAAGATCCGCTCGGTCCTGACCCGGCAGCGCTCCTCCGAATAGCCGCGCAGCTCGTCGGCGACGTTGATCAGGCCGCCGGAGTTGATCACGTAGTCGGGGGCGTAGAGGATGCCGAGCTGGCGGAGGGCGTAGCCGTGCTCGGGGCGGGCCAGGACGTTGTTGGCCGAGCCACCGATGGCGGCGCACTTCAGCTCGGGCAGGGTGTCGTCGTTGACCACGGCGCCGAGCGCGCACGGCGCGAGGATGTCGCACTCGACGGCGTGGACCTTGTCAGGCTCGGCGGTCTCGGCGGCGAACTCCTTGACCGCCCTGGCTACGTGGTCGACGTCGACGTCGGCCACGGTGAGGCGGGCGCCGGCCTGGTGGAGCCGGCGGCAGAGGTCATAGCCGACCTTGCCGACGCCCTGCACGACCACGTGGCGGCCTGCCAGACTGTGGTCCTTCCAGAGCTCCTCGGCGATCGCCTGCATCCCGATGAAGACGCCGTAGGCGGTCATGATCGAGGGGTCGCCGGCACCGCCGTGGCTCTGCGACTGGCCGGTCACGAAGCTGGTCTCGCGGGCGATCATGTCCATGTCGGCGGGGAAGGTGCCGATGTCCTCCGCGGTGATGTAGCGGCCACCGAGGCTGCCGACGAAGCGGCCGTACGCGCGCAGGAGCGCCTCCGACTTGATCCGCTTGGGGTCGCCGATGATCACCGCTTTGCCGCCGCCGAGGTCCAGGCCGGCCGCGGCGGCCTTGTAGCTCATCCCGCGGGCCAGGCGCAGCACGTCGATCAGCGCCTCCTCCTCGGAGGCGTACGGGTAGAAGCGCGTGCCACCGAGGGCGGGACCGAGTGCGGTGGAGTGAATGGCGATGATGGCCTTCAGGCCGGAGGCCGGGTCGTGGTTGTAGACGACCTGCTCGAACTCGCCATCCATGAGCTCGAAAGCTCCCACTGGATGGACCTCCTCGAAGCCGGCACCAGCGGGATCGCCGCCGGAGCAAGGACCACCGGCGGTGGGCGCCCGCCGGTGGGCTGTAGCCAACGTATCACAAGGTTTCCAGCTTGGCGGGCGGCATCCGGCGAGCCGAAACCGCAGCGTATGCAGCCTAACGCCGCTCACGCGGGGCTGGTCAGCCGCACTTCTACCGCCTTCCGCTCGGGAGGTCTGCCCGGCCCGGTGCCGCGCCCGATCCCCGCAGGTCGAGCGCGCGTCAAGCCCGGCGCCAACCGGGAGGCATCGTCGGGGTCTGCACTACCTATACTGCACAGCGTCATGAAGGGACACGCTCCTGCCGCGTACCTCCGTGTCTACCAGGCACTGGCGGCGTTCGCGCCGGCCGAGCGGGCGGAGTGGGCGGCCTACGTGGAGTCTGGGGACGCGTTGCCGTCCGGTCTGCTGGTGGGCCGGGAGGAGGAGCGTGCCCTGGCCAGGGCGCTCGGCCTGCCGCTGCCGTCAGAGCGCGAGCATGCCCTGGTGCAGCGGGTGGGCCAGACGGTGTACGTCTGCCCGCTCCGCACCGAGCTGCGCACCCTCCAGTCGCTGCTGGCGTTCCACGGCTCCCTGCCGAGGGAGGTGGCCGACGCCTTCGTCTCCTCCGGGGAGGTGGCCCGCGCGGCCAGCACCCTGGAGCGCCTGCAGCGCGAGCGGCCGGCGTCCCGCAACCACATCCGGCTGGCGGTCTGGTACGTGCCGCTGCCCTGGTTCGCGCTGTTCGATGGGGCGGAGCGGAAGCTCGCCGCGCCCGAAGCCGACCACCTCGCCCTGCTCACCTACCAGACGACCATGGTCAAGGCGCAGGCTCGGGTCTCCCGCGCCCTGCGCGTGCTGCAGGAGGTCATGGAGGACGGCGAGGTGGTCGCCGCGGTCGAGGAGCTGCGGGACTGGCTGTATGGGTTCGACTCCGACAGCTTGGTCCAGCTCGACTACGGAGGGCTAGCGAGGGTGCTTCCGTACCCAGAGCTGGCTGAAGATCAGTCGGCTGCTGAGGTGTGGGAGGCGCTGGAAGCCCTTGAGGAGGGGGATCTCGAGCGCTCCAGCGCGCACTACGGTGCTCTGACCGAGCGCTGGGCGGCACTTCGGGGCCGCGAGTCGAGCAATTGATCGGCTCGTCCTATTTGCTAAAGACCTGGCGGTCATATGCCGATAGTCCTACTAGGCAGGCCGGAAAATAGCCCTAAGTTGCTATGGTCTGTCCCATTCGACGCCTCTAGGATATTCAGGATCTCCGCGAGAATCCGGTCTCGACGGAGGGAGCTCCATAGCGAGGTGGCAAGCATGTCCGCCAGCACCCGTACCATGCAGGCCGCGCCTGCGCCGGAGGCACTACTCACTCCGGCCGAGGTCGCCGCACTGTTCCGCGTCGACCCCAAGACAGTGACCCGCTGGGCCAAGGCAGGCAAGCTGTCGAGCATCAGGACCCTCGGCGGGCACCGCCGCTACCGGGAGACCGAGGTTCGGCAGCTGCTCCGCGGCGTCGAGGCAGGGAACTAACCCCCTCGGCCCGCGTGACCGGCCGCCAGGAGGGGGGGCCGGGCGTCCAGACGGCGCCTCGCTGTACGAGGCGCCGTCTGCGTTGCACCCGATCGGCACGAGCGCCCGCCGCTGGACGCGGCGGGCGCTTGGTACATGGCAGAGCAACTGGCTGATCGCGCCATCCGGCCATCGTCTGGCATCGGTTCCATCCACGAGCTCAGGCAACGATTCGGTTAGACGCGTGAATCAGGACGGTTTGTGGGTACCTTCCGTACATCTCGGGCATCGGCCCACGCGGAAGGAGCTCTGCGATGTTGCGATCTCGTGTCGCCCGTGTGCTCGTCCTGGTAGGCGCGGTCGTGTGTCTGGCGTTCCCGGTGCCAGCGGCGCAGGCGCACGTCGGCACCGGCGCGGTGGCGGCCGATCCTGATGTGGCGCAGCTGGAGGCGGCCGCGCATGCGGCGCGGCCCGGCGCACCCGGCGTCGGCGACCCGTACTTCCCGCTGCTCGGCAACGGCGGCTACGACGTCAAGCACTACGACCTGAGCTTCTCCTACGACCCGGCCACCGACCGGCTGGACGGCACCATGGTGATCCGGGCCCGCGCGACCCAGGACCTGTCCCGCTTCGACCTCGATCTGCAGCAGCTCGAGGTGAGCGCGGTGCGCGTGAACCACCGGCCGGCGGCGTTCAGCCGCGACGGCCAGGAGCTGCGGATCACGCCGCGCCACCGCCTGCGGAAGGGCTCGACGTTCACCACGGCGGTCACCTACGGCGGGGTCCCCCAGACGATCGTCGGCTCGCCGATCGTGTTCGGCTCGCCGTACGGCTTCCTGCACACCGACGACGGCGCCTTCATGGGCGATGAGCCCAACGCGGCCTCGACCTGGATGCCGGTGTCGGACCACCCGAGCGACAAGGCGTCGTGGACGTTCCGGGTGACGGTGCCCGAGGGCAAGAGCGCGGTCGCGAACGGCCGGCTGGTCTCGCAGGTCACCAGGAACGGCAAGAGCACGTTCACGTGGTACGAGCCGGACCAGATGGCGACCTACCTCGCCACCGCCGACATCGGCGACTGGGTGATCAAGACCGGCACGACCCCGGGCGGGATCCCGGAGACGGTCGCGGTCGACCCGACGATCATCGCCAGCAACCCGACCGCCATCGACTTCTTCTTCGACACCACCGCCGAGGCGACCGACCTGTGGTCGAAGACCTTCGGTCCGTATCCGTTCATCTCCACCGGCGCGATCGCCGACAACGCCACCTACAACGGGCAGCCCCTCGGCTTCTCGCTCGAGACGCAGACGCGGCCCGTCTACTCGGCGGTGCGCTCCACCAGCACGATAGCGCACGAGCTGGCGCACATGTGGTTCGGCGACAGCGTCACGGTCGCGGACTGGCGGCACATCTGGCTGAACGAGGGCTTCGCCTCCTACGCGCAGTACCTGTGGGCCGAGCACCTGGGCGGCCCGTCGCCGCACGACCAGTTCGTGGCGGAGTTCAACAGCATCCCGGCGGGCAACCCGTTCTGGAACATCGTGATCGCCGATCCACAGCGCGACACGATGTTCGCCCGCGCCGTCTACCGGCGCGGGGCGATGACGCTGCAGGCGCTGCGCGACAAGATCGGTGACGACGCGTTCTTCCAGGTGCTGAAGACCTGGACAGCCAGGCACCGGCAGGGGCATGGCACCACCGCGCAGTTCATCGCGCTCTCGGAGCGGATCTCAGGTCAGGACCTGGGCAACTTCTTCCAGGTCTGGCTCTACACGCCGTCGAAGCCGACCACCTGGTAGCGGACCGGCCGGGGCGTGGCGTACGCCACGCCCCGGACCTCTCGCCCGCGCGGGTACCCCACCGGTGACCGTGTAGGGCGGCGGCGGAGGCGGGACGGGTCCGCCCCTGATGCGGTCCGCTGCCGCTCATTCAGAGCCACCCATCGTGATCGCGGCGCCTACTCGACCGGCTCGCCTGCCTCAGCGGCAGCATCCGTGACCCCGCCACCGTTTGGTGCCGGCGCTGCGTGCCGGCGCAGCGGCAGGTACGCGCGCTGCTGCCAGCCCGACGCCGTGATCTCAGCCGGCAGGAGCGGATCCGGCGAGACCACGCCACCGGCCGGTACCGGCGGTGCCACGGCTGGGCGTTCACCAGCCGAGGCGAGCAGGACCGCCGGCAGCAGCACCAGCGCGGCGACCCCGCCGTACCAGGAGTGGCGGAGCTGGACCTTGATGCCGTACCGGGATGCGAGCCGGCCGACCACGTGGAAGCCCATCATTCTCGACACGGCGATGTCGGCCGCCAGCGGCGCGGCCAGCCGCCTGTTGGCCTCGACCAGCTCGGCGTCACTCATCCCGATCCCGCGGTCCTCGATCTCGAGCACGTAACCGCTGCCGGCCGGATCGCCGGAGATCTGCACCGTGGTGATGGGCGGGGAGAACGAGGTGGCGTTCTCGATCAGCTCGGCGAGCAGATGGGCGACGTCGCCGGCGGCCTGGCCGGACAGCGCGAGGTCATGGATACCGCCAACCTGCACGCGGGAGTATGCCTTGACCTCAGCCAGCGCGGCCTCGACCACGTCGTGCAGCGGTACCGGCTCGCTCCGGCGGCGGTGCTGCTCCACGCCCGAGAGCACGATCAGGTTCTCCGCGTTGCGCCGCATGCGAGTGGCGAGATGGTCGATGCGGAACAGCTCTTCGCGCCGGTCCGGGTCGACCTCGCCCCGCTCCAGGTCCTCGATCAGCTCGAGCTGCAGGTCGACCAGTCCCTGGCTGCGTCTGGCAAGGTTGTGGTACAGCTCGCCGATGCTCTTGCGCAACGCCGCCTGCTCGGTGACGTCGCGGATGTTCAGCACCAGCCCGTGGACGCGGGGATCGTCGGCGAGGTTGGTGCAGATGCTGTCCACGTGACGCCACGACCCGTCTTCGTGCTGCAGCCGGCACCCGAAGTTGGCGCTCGCTCCCGGCGCCTCGGCCAGCTTGGTGAGGGAGATGCTGACGTGGTGCTGGTCGTCGGGATGGACGAGGTCGCCCAGGGCGGTGCCGACGAGGTCGGCAGCTCGCCGGCCGAGCATCCGCTCCACCGAGGGGCTCTGATAGGCGATCGTGCCGTTGGGCGCAAGCACCGTGATGAGGTCCGAGGAGTTGTTCACCAGCGAGCGGAACTGGGCAGCCTGCTCAGCGCCAGCCCGCCGAAGCAGCAGCCCCAGTGCGAGGGCGGCGAACACGCTGAGCAGCCCAAGGGCGATTTCGATCCGGACCAGCCGGCTGAGGGATGCCTCGGTTTGCTGGGTGATCTCCTGGACGGCGTCATTGGAGACGCTCGACAGCTGCGCGCTCAGCACCCGCAGCCGGGTCACGTCGGC
>DATLQA010000093.1:0-3180 GCA_035535495.1 Actinomycetota bacterium
CCGGCCAGGAGCTGTTCGCCGCGGCCGTCCCCGGTGGCCGCGTCGCCGACGTCGACGAGCTGATCACGCCGCTGCTCGACGACGACCTGCTCTGGGTCGACCGGATCCGCTGGCCCTAGTCGGAGCGGCACCGGGCGGCACGCGCCCCGGCGGGCGGTGGGCCCGGAGCGGCCCAGCCCGACCGGGTTGTCCACAGACATGGGCGGGTGCCTTGTGCGGCCGCCGGCCCGCGCCGAGGATGCGCCCATGTCCAGGGAACCGGCGAGTTGGAATCCGGTGACCGGCTGGGACGACGACCCGGCCGGCGCCGCCCCGCGCTGGCCGTCGGCGCCGGCAGCTGACGATCCGGGGCGCTCGCCAGGCGTCCAGCCACGGCGGGTTGCCCGGCTCGGCCTGGTCGTCGCCGCGGTGGCGGCGGTGGCGGTCGCACTGGTCGGGCCGGGTGCGGCGCGGGACCGGCCGGTCCGGCCGGCAGGCACGACCGCCGGTGCGGCGCGGGCCGGAGGCGCCGGTTCGCCATCCGCGCGGGCCGCCTACACCTTCACCCGGCCCGGCGGGTGGCAGGACGCCACCAGGCAGCACGCCCCGCGCTTTCCAGGAGCGCGCCCGGAGGTGGTGCTGGTCGGCGCGGCCGGCGCCACCGCCAACCTGAGCGTGGTCCGCACCCGGGCCGGTCCCGGCCGGCCGCCGCTGGCGTCCCTGCCGACCGCCGCCCTGCGGCAACTCCAGCTCGCCGGCGCGCGCCTGGTCGGCCGTGCCCGGCGGCTTTCACTGGGCGGCGAGCCCGCGGTCGTGGCCGACTACAACCTGCCACGACCCGGCGGCCAGCTCCGCGCCCGCCAGGTCGCCTGCTATCACCAAGGCGACCTCTACCTGGTGACGCTCACCGCCGAGGCCGGGGTGTTCCCGTCCAGCACCGCCGCCCAGGGCCAGGTCCTTCGCTCCTGGCGCTGGGCATGAGCCCCGCGCTGTAGACGAGCGCTTCTTCGTGCTGTCCGGCTCGCTGAATGTGTGGGCGGGCCAGGAGGAGCTGACCCTGCTCCCTGGTGACTTCTACGCCGTCCCGATCAACGTTCCTCACTGCATGCAGGCGGGCCCGGAGGGCGCCCGCGCGCTCCAGATCAGCTCACCTGCGGGGTTCGCCGAGCTGGTCGCCCGGGCGGCGACGCCTGCCCGCCTCGCCACCCCGGAGACCGCGCTCGACGCCGACCTGTTCATGACCGTGACCACCGAGCTCGGTGACGTCGTGCTCGGGCCGCCAGGCACCACGCCGGCGGATCCCGACCAGTCCCAAGGTGCGTGACGGTCCTGCCCGGCCTCGGGTTGCTCCTCTGGCTCAGCCTGGTCGGACCGGAAGCGGCCCTGCCGGGGTAAGGGCGCGGAGCAGGTGGTCGAGGTACTCGCGGGCGTGCGGGCCGGTCGGGGTGGCTGACGGGGCGGCCCGCCGCAGCTCGAAGTAGCCGACGTAGGCCGTGTAGGCGGCCAGCGCGTGGTACCTGGCGGACTCCTCGGCGACGCCGAGGTCGCTGAACGCGGTGGTGAGGAAGTCGAGCCGCCGCTCGGTGACCCGGCGGAGCACCGGGGCCACCAGTGGGTTGGCGGCATCGGCGAGCAGGGCCACGTCGATGTCGCCGCCCGGGTGGTCGCCGAAGGCCAGCTCGAAGAGCCGGCGCAGCCGGGCGGCCGGGTCCTCGACGGCGCGGAGCCGCTCGATGACCTCCTCGGTCTCTTCCTGTTCCCAGCGATCGAGGGCGGCGTCGATCAGCTCG
Organism: Actinomycetota bacterium; assembly: GCA_035535495.1. Lineage (GTDB taxonomy): Bacteria > Actinomycetota > CALGFH01 > CALGFH01 > CALGFH01 > DASUZB01. Next base: position 1,770 of record DATLQA010000093.1, read on the forward strand.
TCCCGGTCCTTGAAGTGCCAGTAGAAGCTTCCCTTGGTGGCGCCGAGGCGCTCGGCGAGGCCCTCGATCACCAGGGCACCGATGCCACCCTCCCCGATCGCGACCAGCGCGGCCGCCGCCCAGTCGCCGCGACCCAGCCGTCGCCGTGGCGGTGCGGCGGTGCCCAGGCGCGATCCGGCTCTGGTCATGGGCCATACGGTATCGTATAGTGATTCCATACTCTAGCGTATGGAATGTCGGATGCAGGAATTCTCGGATGCAGGGGGAATTCTCGGAAGCAGGAATCTTCGGATGCAGGAATTCGGGAGCGTGAGCTGCCGCGAACGAAAGCGAGCTGCGGGGTGAGGCACCTATGCGGATCGTCAACGTGCACGAGCGGATCCTGCCCGCCACCGTCGAGCAGGTCGGCGCGCTGATCGACGGCCTGGCGGGTCCTGACGACCGGCTCTGGCCCACTGATCGCTGGCCCGGCCTGCCGCTCCGCTTCGACCGGCCGCTCGGCATCGGGGCGACCGGCGGCCACGGACCTATCCGCTACCGGGTGGAGGAGTACCAGCCCGGGCGCCGGGTGGTGTTCCGCTTCTCCGGGAAGATGGGCATCGACGGCACCCATCGGCTCGAAGTCGACGACAGCCAGGGGGTAACCGAACTCCGCCATGTCCTGGAAGGGCGGCTCGAGAACGCCGCCGCGATCCGCAACTGGTCGCTGGTGATCCACCCGATCCATGACGCGGTGCTCGAGGACCTGCTCGACCGGGCCGAGCTGGCGGTGACCGGCCGGATCCTCCGGCCGGCGCAATGGTCGCGGCGGGTCCGCCTGCTCCGCAGGCTCCTTGCCAAGTCCCTCCTGGAGCCCCGGCCGCGCCGGTCCGTGCCCGCCGCCCAGCAGCCGACCTCGCCGACCTGACCTGGCGGCGGGCCGAGCCCGCGGCCCGGGCTTCCCCGTACCATGCACCGGTTGGCGTCCCGACCGGTGAGGTGCTGTGGAGCTCGATCCCGCGCAGGCCACTCCGTCGGTCCTGGCCCGCCACGGCTTCGAGCAGCCCGAGGCGAGCGCGGCCGCGCTCGCCCGCCTGGGCGCCTGGCCGCCAGGCGCGTCGCTCGGCGGCCGCCGGCTGCTGGTTGACGTCGCCGCCAGCGCCCACCCGGACCTGGCCGCCCGGTCCCTGGCCGCCATCGCCGAACGCCACCCTGACCCGGACGGATTCACCGCCGCCCTGCGCCGCCGCCGTGGCTTCCGACGCCGCCTGATCGCCGTCCTCGCCGCCAGCCGCTCCATCGGGGCCTGGCTTGCCGCTCACCCGGAGGAGGCCGACCGGATGCTCCACGGCCGGCCCTTCATGGAGCGGCGCTCGCGGGGTGGGTTGGTGGGCGAGGCGGTGGCGGTGGTGGGGCGGCATGAGGAGGCGTC
>DATLQA010000094.1:0-4354 GCA_035535495.1 Actinomycetota bacterium
ATCAGCTCCAGGTCCCGGTCGGATCCGCCTCCGGCCTGGATCGCCCGCAGCGTCTCGGTGACCTCGCCGGTGCCGAACTTGCAGGCAGGACACTGCCCGCACGACTCCACGAACAGGAACCGCGAGTAGCGGTAGGCCGCCAGCACCATGCACGCCGAGTCGTCGAACACGGCGAACCCGGCCGCTCCCAGGCCGGATCCCACCTGCCGCATCGAGTCGAAGTCCATCGGCACATCCAGCTGCTCCGGAGCGACGACGGTGTTGGAGGCGCCGGGGAAGACGGCCTTCACCGACCGGCCGGCCGGCGGGCCGCCGCCCAACTCCTCTACCAGGTACCGGAGCGGCGTGCCGAGCGGCAGCTCGAACACCCCCTCTCGTTGCACGTCCCCGCAGACGGTGAAGACCATCGTGCCCGGAGCGTCCTCGGTGCCGTTCGCCCGCAGCCAGTCGGCGCCGTCGGCCAGGATGTGGGGCACGTTGGCCAGCGTCTCGACGTTGTTGACCAGCGTCGGGTTGTCCTCGGGAGGCCTGGCGAACAGCCCCTGGATGAACGGGCGAGCCACCCGCGGCAGCGGCGGGCGCCCCTCGATCACCTCCTCCATCCCGGTCTCCTCCCCGAACAGGTACAGATCCGGGCCGAGGACGATCTCCACCGGGACGCCTCCGAGCGCGTCCGCTTCCCGCATCTCCCCCAGCGCCCGGCTCAGGGCCTGGAACTCCGGGGTGAACGCCTCCTTCAGGCCCACGTAGGCACGCTCGGCGCCGACCGCGTAGGCGGCGATGGCCAGGCCCTCGAGGACCTGGTAGGGGTTGGTCCGCAGCAGCAGCCGGTCCTTGAAGGTGGCGGGCTCGCCTTCCGCGGCGTTGCAGACGGCGAAGCGAGGGCCGGCCCCGACCCCCCGGACCGACCGCCACTTCTCACCGGTCGGGAACCCCGCGCCTCCCCGGCCGCGGAGCCCGCTTCGCGCCACCTCCCCGATCACCGCCAGGGGCCAGGCGCCAAGGGCGGCCTGGAGCCCGCGTCCTCCCCCGGCGGCCTCGTAGTCGCCGAGGGATCGTGGGACAAGCTCCAGGAGGGGCACGCGCTGGAGCCTACGCCCTGGCGGGGGGCGGCTCGCCAGTCGAGTCCGTACTCGGGCGCAGCGTGGATCGCGCCGTTCGCGTGATTACGATGAGGTCGAGGGCGAGTCTGGCGGTCGGGCAACGCTCGGCCGTTCCGGACGCCGCCAGCTCGCCCGCGCGCCGGCCCCACGGACGGCGGCCGAGAGGGCGGCGAGGTCGTAGGCGCCGTAGTGGCGGCGCCCGTTGATGAAGAAGGTCGGGGTGCCGGAGACCCCGCTGAGGTCGGCGCCCTCGACGTCCTCGGCGACTCGGTGGGCGCCGGTGTGCTCGCGCAGATGGTCCTTGAACCGCTCGACGTCGAGCCCGAGCTGGTCGGCGTAGCCAACGAGGTCCGCGGGTCGCAGCGCGTCCTGATGCTCGAACAGCAGGTCGTGCATCGGCCAGAACGCGCCCTGGGCGGCGGCGGCCTCCGAGGCCTCGGCGGCGAGCTGGGCGTTGGGGTGCACGTCGCCCAGGGGCAGGTGCCGCCAGACGTACCCCACGTCGGCGAAGTCGCGCAGCAACTCGCGCACCGCCGGTTCCGCCCGGCCGCAGTACGGACATTCGAAGTCGCCGTACTCCACCACGGTGACGGGCGCATCGAGTGGGCCGCGGACGTGATCCCGGTCGGGATCGACGTCGTAGGCGAGATCGACCAGCGGCTCCTCGCCGCCAAGCAGCGCCGCGATCCGTCGCTGTCGAGGTAGCAGCGCGGTGGCGCCGAACACCAGCCAGGTGAGGGCCGAGGCGCCCCCGGCCGCCGCAAGGATGCCCAACTTCGCCTCCTCCAGGCGCGCGCCGTCGAACGCCAGCGTCGCCACCAGCAGCGAGATGGTGAACCCGACGCCGGCGACCGTGCCGGCGCCCAGGACGGCCGCCCAGCCGACCGGAGGGCGCAGTCGCCCCCGCGAGAGCCGTGCCACCAGCAGCGACACGCCGAGGATGCCCACCGGTTTGCCGATCAGGTAGCCGAACAGGATGCCGAGGGTGACCGGCGAGCCGGCCGCCCGCTGCAAGAGGCCGGCGTCGATCGCGATGCCCGCATTCGCGAACGCGAACAGCGGGACGATCACATAGCTCGTCCAGGGGTGGTACAGGTGCAGGAGCCGCTCGTTTGGCGAGATCGCCGCGGTGAGGCCCTCGCGCGCCGAGCGCTCAAGCTCCGGGGTGGGCTGCTCGCGGAACGCACGGAAGCGCTCGCCGGCGAGTTCGAAGTCCGACCGGCCGGCGGGGTAGGCCCACACCAACAGGCCCATCGCCAGTCCGATGACCACCGGGTCGACGCCGGAGGCGAGCAGCGCTACCCAGGCCGCCGCCCCGAGCACGAAATAGAGCGGGACCCGGCGGACGCCGACCGCCCGAAACCCGAGCACCGCGGCGAAGAACCCGACGGCCCACACCAGGCCGGCCAGCTCCAGGTCCTCGGTGTACGCGGTCGCGATCACCACCAGGGCCAGCAGGTCGTCGACCACGACCAGCGTGAGGATGAACGCCCGCAGGCGGTCCGGCACGCGCCGGCCGACCAGCCCCAGCAGTCCGAGCGCCAGGGCGGTGTCGGTCGACATCGCGATCCCCCAGCCCCGCGCGGTCGAGTCGCCGAGGTTGAACGCGAGGTAGATCGCGACCGCGGCGGCCATCCCGCCGATCGCGGCCAGCATCGGCAGCGCCAAGCGCCGCCGCTCACGAAGCTCGCCGAGGTCGAACTCGCGCCGCGCCTCCAGGCCGACCACCAGAAAGAAGAACGTCATCAGCCCGCTGTTCACCCACTCGCGCAGCGACAGCTCGATGCCCTGATCTCCCAGCCTGAGCGACAGCTCGGTCCCCCAGAGCCCCTCGTAGGACGATGCGTCGAGGTTCGCCCAGGCCAGAGCGGCCAGGGCGGCCGCCAGCAGGACCGCGGCCCCGCCGGTCTCGGTCCGCAGGAACTCGCGCAGCGGTGTCTGGAGCCGGCGGACCCACGCCGTGCGATCCGAGAAGGAGTCAGCAACCCTAGCCAACCGACGGCACCTCGCGGACGCGGCGGACGATGGCCTCCTTGAGCTCTTGTACAGATATCAGGCGCATGCCCATCCCTCCAGTCGCGGCATCGAACACCAGGACCTTCTGATAGGGCTGGCCATCATGAACCGGAACCGGGTACCGGTTGTGCTGCTGCAGTCGCGAGAGGCGACGACACGGTCCATCGCCGTTCACACAGCTCTCGGGTGCGAGGTCAGCCGGTGTCGTCGCCTCGGCTCAGGATCGTATCGATCACGAACGACAGGCCGATCCCCAGCAGCCAGGCATCCTTGGCGAGCGGGGTTCCCTGCGCGGTCGGCCGTAGGCTGCCGTCCTGGCGCATCCCCGGGATTCGCAGGTACAGGCCCAGGAGCCCGGCGGAGAAGCCCGCCAGCCCGAGTCCGGCCAGTGCCGTGGGAACGATCGGCAGCAGCAACGAGACCCCGAGGGTGAGCTCGCCGGCGCCAAGCAGCCGAGTGAAGGTCTGGGCGTCCAGCTTGCCGAGGAGTGGGTAGGCTGCGGTCGCCATGCCATGCAGACGCTTGGCGGTTTCCTCCCCTGCGCTCAGCTTGCTGACCCCGGCGTTGACGATGTATGCCCCGGTGATGAGCCGCGGCGGCAGGTGGCTCAGCTTCCGGTTGCCGAGCCGCAACCCCTTGCTGGCGTGTTCCAGTTCGATGCGTGCCATCCTGGGACCTCCGATCGGGACGAACTGGCGGGCTAGTCCACGTACGGGCCGTTGAACATCGGGAGCTCCCCGTAGGGCTGGCCGGTCATGAGCAGGAACCGGGCGCCGGGGGTGGCATCGGCGACCGACAGCTCGGTCCCGGGACCCAGCAGCACCAGCTGGGCCGGCCGGGCCTGGCGGCGGTTGGCCCCGAAGGCGGCCTCGCCGTCCAGCACGTAGGCGAAACCCTGGAACCCGGCCGGCACCGGGATGGTCACCTGTCCTCCTGTGGGCAGCTCCACGTCCAGGATCAGGGACGGCGTCCCCAGCCGCACCGGCGAGCCCTCACCGACCAGGGTCCGGACGACGGCCTCGCCCTCGCGGCGCACCGGAATCTGGTCGGGCTGCAGCACCAGGGCGCTGGGGGCGACCTGCTTGTCCTTGCGGGCCAGGTTCACCCAGAACAGCACGCTTCGCCACTGGGTGTCGCCCAGGCCCTCCTCACGCTCCTCGGCGCCGATCCCCTCGGCATGCCAGGCGCCCCGCCCCGTCCTGAGCGCCAGGAGCGCGCCCTTGGGCAGTCGCGCC
>DATLQA010000095.1:0-21698 GCA_035535495.1 Actinomycetota bacterium
CGGCTTCCTGTTCGGGATGAACAGCGCACTGTCCCGCAGGTAGGGCGGCTGGAATGCTGCGGCGGGCGGCTGGCTTACGAGACAGCTCTACCTGGTCGGGCGGGTGGCGCCGACGTAGCCGCGGACGCGGAGCGGCTCGACGCGGACCTGCGCCCCGGTGAACGGGGCGTTGACCATCAGGCCCTGGCCGACGTACATGCCGACGTGGTGGATGCTGCCCGGGTCGAGCGCGTCGCTGCCGAAGAAGACCAGGTCGCCTGGGAGCAGGTCGCTCGGCATGACCGGGGTGCCGGCCGACCACTGGGCACCGGAGGTCCGCGGCAGCCGCACCCCCGCCTGGAGGTAGGCCCAGCTGGTCAGCCCGGAGCAGTCGAACGTGTCCGGGCCGGCCGCGCCCCAGCGGTACCACTTGCCCACCTGGGCGAGCGCGGCATGGACGGCCGTGGCCGCCGCGGGCGTCGGCGGCGGCGCGTCGGCGAACCCCTCCAGGCCGAGCGCGCGCGCCCGGGCCGCCGCGGCTTCGAGCACGGCACGCCTGGCCGCCTCCTCGCGCGCCCTCGCCGCGGCCAGCAGGTCGCGGACGTGGCGCTCGGCGCTGGCCAGCAGCTCCCGCTGCGCCGCCAGGGCCTGCCCGATAGCGGCGCGCTGGCCGGCTAGTCGTTGGCGCAGGGCGAGCACCTCGGCCTGGCGGTCGCGCAGCTCGGCCACCAGCTCGCGGCTGCGGGCGGCCGCCGCCGCCGCCTCGTCGACGGCCCGCCCGCCGGCGGTCAGGGAGCGGGAGGCGACCTGCCCCGCCATGGCCATCTCGTGGGGATCGGCCGCCTCCAGCATCAGCTCCAGCGAGGCCAGCGGCCCGGCCGCGTAGATGCTACGGACCTGCTCGCCGAGGCGGCCCCTGGCCACCTCGAGCACGAGCTCCTGGTCGTCCAGGGCACGCTGGTGGGCGAGGGCGCTGCGCAGGGCCGCCTCCAGGCGGGCCTGGGTGGCCGCGTGGCGTTCGGCGAGGACCTCCACCCGCGTGTGCAGGCGGTCGACCTCCGCTCTGATGCGGGCCGCCTCGGTCTGCGCCTGGTCGATCGCCGCCTCGTCGCTGCTTCCTGGTACGGCCGCCGCCGGGCACGCCAGTGAGGCCGCCAGCAGCACGGCGGCGACGGCGGCCACGACCGGACGTGGGCGGGGCACGGGCATGCAACCGTTGTCGACCGCCGACAACCACCGCTTGACCACGCTACGTGCGCGAGCGTGACGTTCCGTGGCAGGCTGCTGGTGGACGAGGCATGCTTCCCGCGGGCGTCCGGGCGCGACCAGGTCACGATTTCTTGCCGAGATCGTCACCCATCTGCTCCTAGCAGCGGGATGGTGCTTATGCTTGAGAGGCGCGAACGACCAACCGCGCCGTTCGTCGGGAGGTGTCACCCATGACCTGCCCGTCCTGTGGCCGGTCGGTTCCGTCCGGCAGCCGCACCTGTGGCTCCTGCGGGACCGTGCTGGACACCGCCAGCGCCGCCGCTCCCGTCGCGGGGCATCCGGCCGTGGCCGGGTGGGGCGCGACGCCACCCCCAGCCCGCCGCCGGATCGGACCAGGCATGCTCGCCGCGGCCATGGCCCTGTTGCTGGTGTTCGCCGCGATCGGCGTGGTCGCCGCCCGCACGGTCGGCGCCCGCGCCGGCGCCCGTTCGCCAGAGGCGGCCGCCACCGGGCTGCTCGCCGCGCTCGACAAGCAGGACATCGACCGTGCCGGCGGCTACCTCCAGGGTGAGGAGCGGCAGCTTGTCGGGGTCTACGCCGAGCGCCTGAGCAGGGCACTCGCCGATGCCCGCAACGGCGGGGCCGGCAGCGGCTCCCTGGCCGCGTTCGACCTGACCGCCAAGGACATCCGCTTCCGCCATGCGGCGAGCAGCGGCGACGGCAGCGTGGTCGTGCTGGAGGCGGTCGAGGGCACCGTCGGCGTGCGCGGCCCGAACGGCGTGCGCATCCAGCTCCCCGTCGCCGAGGCCCGCCGCCAGCTCGCCAACCGGACCAACGGAGCGATCGACTCCCTGCGCCTGGTCACCGTCCGCGGCTCCGACGACCGCTGGTACGTGTGGCTGCTCGCCTCTTCGGCCGAGTGGGGCCGGCTCGCCAGCCAGACCGGCGAGGCCGACTACGGCCTGCTCGCCGATGACAACCGGCTGCCAGGCGCCGCCTCGCCCGAGCAGGCGGTCCGCGGCCTGCTGGACGCCGCGACCGACGGCGACGTCGCCAAGGCCGCCGACCGGCTGGTGACCGATGAGGCCAGGGTGGCGGCCGCATACCACCAGCCGCTCTTCAACCGCACCCCGCTCGGCAAGCCCGGCGCCGTGTTCGGCGGGCACCCGGGCGCGCGGGTCCGCGTCGAGGGCCTCACCACCCGCACCGAGCAGCTCGCCGACGACGTCGTCAAGGTCTACCTGACCGGCGGCAGACTGGTCCCGACCGGCGTGCCGGGAGCGCGGCCGGAGCCGATCGGCAAGGCGATGGATGGGAAGGACCCGGCCATGGTGGTCGTCCGCCAGGACGGCACCTGGTACCCGTCGCTGCTCGGGACCCTGGCCGAGCTCGCCGTGGTCCAGGCCGACCGTGCCGGCTGACGACCCCGCTCCGACGCCGGTTTGTGGTTAGACTCGGGGGTCCGCAAGGGTCCCCCGAGTCCTGGGAGCGCGTGTGAGCAAGATCCTGCTCGTCGCGGGAGCGTCCAGCCACCATGAGCGGCTACGGCTCGCCCTCGAGCGTCTGGAGGCGGACACCGGCGAGGTCGAGTTTCTCGAAGCCGAGAACGGGGACGTGGCTCTCGCCATCGCCGAGCGGGAGCATCCCGACCTGGTGGTGGTCGAGGTCGGGGTGACACCCTATGGCGCCTTCGGTCTGACGCGGGATCTCAAGGCCGTGCCCGAGCTGGCCTGCCCGGTGATCATCGTGCTCGAGCGCCTGCAGGACGAGTGGCTCGGCCGCTGGTCGGGCGCTGACGCCCTGGTCCACCAGCCGGTCGACCCGTTCGCGCTGGCCCAGGTCGCGCGCCGCCTCCTGCAGGAGGATCGCACCGGGGCCGAGGTCGACGAGGCGGCCTCGTGAGCGTCGGCGCCCGCTGTGGATCCTGCGGCCGCGAGCTGCTTCTTGACCAGCTCACCGACGCCGCCCTCGGCTTCCGCTGCCCGTTCTGCGGGTTCGCCTTCGCGCCGTCCTACGCCAGCGTCGCGCCCGGGGTGGCCGCGCGGGCGCTCGCCGCCCACCACGCCCTCACCAGCGCTCTCGGGGAGCTGCAGTCGATGATCGACGGCCGGCTGCTGCTCGACCGTTCCAGCGTGGTGAACCCGGTGAGCGAGGCGCTGCCCGGGGACCGGCAGCCGGCCTGATCCCGGCAGGGACGCAGCTCTGGACAAGCCACCGCTACCTGCGGAAACGCTCGATGTACGCGAGTGTACACAGATAGCCCGGTAAGCCGCGCAGGATGGCGCGAATGCCGTCACGATAGTAACTTTGGGCGACTGCGTATCAGCCGTGATCGGGGCCTGGGCTCTGCCACCGCAGGCCGGCCACCGTGCCAGAGGACCGGAGCCGGGTCGCGCTGCCCGGGATCGCGATTGAGCTTCCAGCATCCAAGCCCCCCGACCGCCGGAGAGCGAGCAGGCAAGGTACGCGTTGCCCCCGCCCTCGGCGATGACGCCCGGCCGGATACTGGCGCGCCGCGGTCCATTCCGAGGCACCTCGCGCCCAGCCAGCGCCGTCCCGGGCTGGTCCGGTCCCTGCTCTCCGCATTCCTGCTGGTCGTGGTGGTGCTGGCCGTCGGTGCGGTGGTCATCCTCAGCTCGATCAACCGGGTGGAGAACCCCCCCGACTCGGCGGCGCCCCAGCCGGGGCGGCCGCAGCCGCCAGTCAGGAACGCGCCGGCCAGGAGCGAGCCGCTGCTGCGCGAAGGCAGCTTCGAGTCCGGCAGCACGGGCGCGGTCCGCAACCAGCGCGGCTCGATGGCTGAGCTGGTCGCCGGCGTCGGCGCCGAGAGCGCCCACTCGGTGCGGCTCTCCAGCGTCGCCCCGCCCTTCGGCCGTGCCGGGCTGCTGGTGGACCGGGTGACACGACCTCCGAGGCTGGGCTCCAGGTACAACGCCACCGTGCAGGTCAAGGGCTTGCGAGGCCAGCTGGTCCAGATCCGGCTGGTCGAGAGCTTCGGCGGCCAGCGGGTCAAGGCCACCGACACCAAGGCCCAGCTGACCGACACCACCTGGCGTGAGGTCGGGGTGCAGCACCAGATCGTTACCGACGGCTCGATCCTGGGCGTCGAGGTGACCGTCACCGGCATCCGCCCGGGCCAGTTCATCTGGGTCGACAACCTTCAGGTCACCCAGACCCGGTAACGTCGTCGCTCAGCCGGCCAGCCGGTCGATCTTGGCCGCCATGATGAAGTCGTTGTCGGTCAGCCCGCCGGCGGCGTGCGTGGTCAGCGCGACCGCCACCCGGCCCCAGCCGACCTCCAGGTCGGGGTGGTGGCCCTGGTCATCCGCCAGCAGGTCATGGCCCCATGGTTCCGCGCCCTGGTCCGGCGCACAAGCCCAGGCGCCGGTGCTAGCGAAACCTGACCACCAGCCGGCCGGCGTGCTCCTCGACGTCGGTGCCGAAGGCGGCGCAGGCCGCCCGGAAGCGGCGCCGCACCCAGGCAGCGCCGGCCCCGTCCGCGAGGCGGGTGCGGCAGTAGTCGAGCGCCAGCGGCACCGCCTCCAGGCGGGACGGGCCGCGCTCGTCCATGGTCACCAGGAACAGGAGCCCGAGGTCGTTGCGGAGGGCCGGGTCGACCGCGTAGTCGTCCAGGAAGTCGCCGAGGTCGTAGAGGACCGGGCCGGCGACCCCGTGGAACACGTGCGCCGAGTGGCCCGCGACCAGCGTCGCCCCGCGCTCCACCAGCGCGCCCGCGGCGCGGCGCACGTACGGCAGCGGCCCGCTGGTCAGGTTCGGTCCCCAGTGCGGGGTGACCAGGACCGCGTCGGCGTCCGCCGACCCGATGGCCTGCTCCAGCCAGGCCGGCGGCCCGCCGCCGAGGTCGGCGAAGGCCACCCCCGGCCGGCCCGGACCGGCCGCGAACTCTTCCGGGTGGTCGGTCACGCCGACCACGGCGAGCCGCATGCCGGCGGCGCGGAGCACGGCGGGACGTCGTGCCGCCGCGACGTCGGCGCCGGCGCCGACCGCCGCGATCCCGGCGGCGGCCAGGTGGTCGAGGGTGTCCGTCAGCGCCTCGGCACCGAAGTCGAGCGCGTGGTTGTTGGCCAGGGTCACGCAGTCGACGCCGAGCATTGCGAGCAGGTCGGTCGCGGCCGGCGGGGCACGGAAGAAGAACGGCTTGCCAGGCAGGCGCACCGGCGCGCCCCGTGCCGACACGCAGCACTCCAGGTTGAGCACGAACAGGTCCGCCTCGCGGGTGAGCTCGACCACCTCCGGCGCGACCAGCGAGGAAGCCGGCACGGCCGCCAGCGCGTCGCCGACCTTGCGGCCGAGCATGGTGTCCCCGGCAAGTGCCAGCCTCATCGCCCCTACCCAAACGCTCGGTGGCCTCCGCCGCTCAATGCGCTGGCTTCCCTCGTCGCTCTTCACGGAAACCCTTGGTGGTCTACCGCGCCGGTGGTCGCTCCTCAGTCCAGCCAGCGCACGGCTCCGGCCACCTCGCCATGTGGTTGTACCCGCCGCGGCAAGGACCCGGTCTCCTCCAGGACCGCCCGAGCCGTTAGGCTTTGCGCCGCATCCACCGACCCGGGAGCCGCTCGTGTCCGAATCGACCGCCTTCACCTGGCCCACCGTGCTCGGGCCGCTGCTCCGCGGCGAGGACCTGAGCGAGGAGCAGGCAGCCACCGCCATGAGCGTGGTCCTGGCCGGCGACGCCACGCCGGCGCAGATCGCCGCATTCGCCACCGGCCTTCGCATCAAGGGGGAGAGCGCGGCCGAGGTGACCGGGCTGGTGCGGGCCATGCTGGCCGCGGCCGCGCCGCTGGACGTGCCCGGCCCACTGCTGGACACCTGCGGGACGGGCGGCGACCGGGCCGGCACCTTCAACGTCTCCACCCTGGCCGCCGTGGTCGCGGTCGGCGCCGGGCAGCGTGTCGCCAAGCACGGCAACCGCGCCGCCTCGGGCCGCTGCGGCAGTGCCGACCTGCTCGAGGCGCTCGGGGTCGCGATCGGCCTGCCGCCCGCCGGCGTGGCGGCCACCATCGCCGAGGCCGGCATCGGCTTCTGCTTCGCGCCGGTGTTCCACCCGGCCATGCGCCACGCCGGGCCGGTCCGCGGCGAGCTGGGCGTGCCCACCGTGTTCAACTTCCTCGGCCCGCTCACCAACCCGGCGCGCGCCGCCCACCAGGCCCTCGGCGTGGCCGACCCGCGCATGGCCCCGATCATGGCGGAGGTGCTGCGGCGCACCGGCACCCGCCACGCGCTCGTCTTCTACGGCCACGACGGCCTGGACGAGCTGACCACCACGACCACCTCCACCGTGCTGGACGTGAGCCGCGACGGGGTGCGCCAGCTGGAGGTCGACCCCGAGGCCCTCGGCCTGGCACCGGCCAGCAGGGAGGACCTGCTCGGTGGCGACGTGGAGCGCAACGCGGCGATCGCCAAGCGGGTGCTCGCCGGCGAGGGTGGCCCCGCCAGGGACATGGTGCTGCTCAACACCGCGGCCGCCCTGGTCGCCGCGGACGCCGCGCTGGGCATGGCCGACGGCATCGAGCAGGCCGCCCGCGCCATCGACGACGACCGCGCCGCCGCCGCCCTGGAGCGCTGGGTGGAGGTCTCCCAGCGGGTCGCCGCCGAGCTGCGCTAGGTCGGTCCCGTGGCGTGGTGGGAAGCCTGCTTGCGCCCGGTTTCGAGCTTGTTGCGGACCTCCCGCCGGACGCGTGCGGCGAGCACGTCTCCGCGTGCGTCCAGGAAGCTCCGCACGCCATCGGGGTCCCAGACCACCAGCCCGCGAAGCGCCCACGACAGTGCCTTGACGACCATGTCGTCGCGGTCCGCCGCGAGGCGCCCGCAGATGTCGAGGGTGCGGCCGGTGTCGCCAGTCCCGCCCCTGGACCGCAGGTTCAGCGGCACCGTGGAGACCAGGGCGGCCCGCCGCCACCACCGATCGGGCGACGCCGCCCAGCCGCGGATGACCGCGTCGGGAAGGTTCCCCTGGCGCCACGCCGGTCCCGAGACGTTGCAGCCGAAGGCATCGACCGAACCCCAGTGGTCCATCCCCTGGCCGAGCCGCTCCACCTCCGCCACGCCAAGGCAGGCCAGCCCGGCCGGGTGGTGATAGAGCAACTCGTAGGCAACCCAGCGCTGTCGATCCACCAGCGCGAGGGCGACTGCCGCGACCGCTTCGCCTGGTGCCGTCCGCAGCTGCTCGGAGTAGGCGCGGCGAACGCGGCGGACGGACTGGGTCGTCGGCGCGGGCAGCGCGCGGATCCGCTGATCGATCTCGGCGGCGAGCGCCTCGCTGTCCAGCTCGGCGGCTCGCACGTCAGCCCGACCTCAGTCTGGCTGGCCGGCGCTCGCCTCGAAGCCGAGGGAGAACATCCGGTCGAGGTCGTGGCGGGAGTAGGTGCGGAAGGCGATCAGTGTGCGGGTGGTGGCCACGCCGGCCACCTTGCGGATCTGCTCGGTCACGACCGAGGCGAGGTCGTCGTGGCCGCCGACGCGCACCACCGCGACCAGGTCCCAGTCGCCGGCCACCGAGTAGACCTCGCTGATCCCGTCGAGGTCGGCGAGCGCCTGCGCGGTCTCGGGGGTCTGGTCGACCTCGCAGGTGACGAGCACGATGGCGGTGACCATGGTTGGCTCCTAACGGTCGCGTCCGGCCGGGGTACCGGGCGGGCTGATGGTGGGCGCGCGGCCGGTCCGCACTCTACAGCGGGCGTTCGAGGGCGACCGCCATGCCCTGGCCGCCGGAGATGCACAGGGTGGCGAGCGCGCGCCGGCCACCCCGGCGCCGCAGCTCGTGGGCCGCGGCCGCGACGATGCGGGCGCCGGTCATCCCGATCGGGTGGCCGAGCGCGATCGCGCCGCCGTTGACGTTGGTCCGCTCCCAGTCGAACTTCAGCTCCCGATCGCAGGCGAGCACCTGGGCGGCGAAGGCCTCGTTGACCTCGACCACGTCGATCTCGGGGAGCGTCCAGCCGAGTTTGCCGAGCAGTTTCTGAGTGGCGGGCACCACGCCCCAGCCCATATAGCGCGGGTCGACCCCGGCGCTGGCCCAGCCGACCACGCGGGCCAGCGGCTCCAGGTTGTGCCGCTCGGCGGCCTGGACGCTGGTCACCACCAGGGCCACGGCGCCGTCGCAGATGCCGGAGGAGTTGCCGGCGGTCACCGTGCCCGACTGGCGGAACACCGGCTTGAGCCTGGCCAGGTCCTCCAGGGTGGTGTCGGGCCGCGGGTGCTCGTCGCGCTCGATGGTCACCGTGCGCGACCTGGCGTCGTAGGTGTCGACCGGGACGACCTCGTCCGCCAGCCGCCCCGACGCCCACGCGGCCCCGGCCCGCTGCTGGGACTGCAGCGCGAACGCGTCCTGCTCCTCGCGGCCGATGGCGTGGCGCTCCGCCAGGTTCTCGGCCGTCTCGCCCATGGCCTCGCCGGAGAGCGGATCCATGAAGCCGTCGGAGGACATGCCGTCCTCGACGGTGGCGTTGCCCATGCGGTAGCCGCCGCGCATGCGGCGCAGCAGGTAGGGCGTGCGGGTCATGTTCTCCATGCCGACCACCAGGGCGACGTCGATCTCGCCGAGGATGATCGAGCCGGCCGCCAGCGTCAGCGCCTTGCTGGAGGAGCCGCACGCCTTGTTGACGGTGTACGCCGGGACCGTCTCGGGCACGCCGGCGCGCACCGACACCTGCCGTCCGGGATTCGGCCCGTTGCCCGCCTGCCGGCCGTGGCCGGCCACGGTCTCGGAGACCTCGCCGGGGGAGAGCCCGATCGCGTCGAGGGCGGCGCGGGCGGCGGCGATGCCGAGATCGACCGCGGGCACGTCCGCCAGCCCGCCCATGAACTTGCCGATCGGGGTGCGCTTGGCCGCGACGATGACGACGGAACGCTGCTCCATGGGGACCTCCCGGCCCGTGGTCGTGGCCGCCATTGTAGGAAGAGGCTGCCGGCCGCGGTCAGCGGCCGCTCGGCGCCGGGCGCGGGCGGCGGCGCAGCGCCGGCCGGGGCGCCGGGCGGCCACGGGCCTCGCCGGGCATGTGGGAGAGGTGGGAGCGGCGGCGGGTGTAGCGCACCTGCAGCGCGGCGCCGCCAGCGGACGGGCTGGCCAGGCAGCCCCGCACGTCGAGCAGCTCGGCCTCGCCGGCGACCCCGTCGAGCCAGTGCGCCACCAGCCGGAGCTCGTCGGCCAGATGGCGCGGTGGCGGGCCGTCGAAGCACTCCGCCACCGCCGCGCCGGCGCGAAGGGCGTCCATGCCGCCGGGATCGTCCGGGTCGAGCACGCCGACCGCCGCCAGCTGGCCACGGCGGACGATGGTGACCTCGCGCCCGCGGTTGTGCGGGCGGGCGAGGACCAGCTCGTCCACTGCCACCAGCGCGCCGAAGCGGCGCTGGTCGGCAAGTGCCCTGGTGAGCGCGTCGAGCCGGTCCCGGGTGGCGGCGGCCTGCTCGTAGCGCTGCTGCGTCGCGTAGGTGGCCATGCGCGCCCGCAGCGGCGCCACCAGCGCCTCTGGGTCGCCGTCCAAGGCGCCGACCAGCTGGGCCACCACCGCCCCGTACGTCTCGGGCGCCACCGCTTGGGTGCACGGACCGAGACAGCGGCCCAGGTCCAGCAGGGCGCAAGGGGAGAAGCGGGTGCGCGGGCCGATCCGCGGCGTACAACGCCGGAGCGGCAGCGCGTCCTCGATCGCGGTCTTGACCAGCTCGGCCTGGTTGGTCGAGACGAACGGGCCGAGGTAGCGGGCGCCGTCGTCCAGCACCCGGCGGACCAGGGAGAGCCGCGGGAACCGCTCGGCGGTCAGCTTGAGGTAGCAGTAGCGCTCCGGGTCGCGGCTGCGCCGGTTGTAGCGCGGCCGGTGGCGCTGGATCAGGCGGACCTCGCGCACGCTGGCCTCGAACTCGGTGGCGCAACGGACGTGGTCGATCGCGGCCAGTTCCCGCAGCAGGTCGGCGATCTTGGCGCGGGAGTCGCCCGAGAAGTACGAGCGCACCCGGGTGCGCAGGTCCTTGGCCTTGCCGACGTAGAGCACCCGCCCGCGGGCGTCGCGGAACAGGTACACGCCCGGCGCGTGCGGCAGCCGGTCGGCCAGGTGGACCTTCTTGAAGGTGGCGTCGGCCCGCGCCGACGGGAACTCGATCAGGTCCTCGAGGGCGAGCACGCCGAACGACCCGGCCAGCTCCAGCAGGCGGTGCAGGACGTCGACGGTGGCCCTGGCGTCGGTGAGCGCCCGGTGGCACGGCGTCACCGAGGCGCCCAGGTAGGCGGCGAGGGTGGCCAGCCGGACGTTGGCCACCTCGTCCCTCGGCAGCAGCTTGCGCGCCAGCCGGGCGGTGCAGACCACCCGGTTGGTCGCCCTCGGGTAGGCGTGCCGCTCGAGGTTGGCCTGCAGGAAACGCCAGTCGAAGGAGGCGTTGTGGCCCACGAACACGGCGTCACCGAGGAACTCGAGCAGGCAGGGCAGGATCGTCTCGATCGGCTCGGCCCCAGCCACCATGCCGTCGCTGATCCCGGTCAGCGCGGTGATCAGCGGCGGGATCGGGATCTCGGGGTCGACCAGCGCATGGAAGCTGCCGACGACCTCGCCGCCACGGACCTTGACGGCGCCGACCTCGGTGATGCGGTCGTCGGTGGGGGAGCCGCCGGTGGTCTCGAAGTCCAGGACCACGAACTCGACCTCGATGAGCGGCGCACCGAGGTCGTCGAAGCTCTGCTGGACGGCCCAGTCCATGTCCCTCCCGTCGGGTATGTCGGGAGGCTAAAGTGAACTGGTGTTCGAAAGCAAGCACCGAGTCGCGGATCGGGGATGCCGGCCGCGAGCGGGCGTCAGCGGCCGGTGGCGGCCGCCAGGGCGCGGACCTCGTCCGGCGTGGAGGCGATCACCACCACCGCCCGCGGGTCGATGCGGTGGATCAGGCCCTCGAGGACCTTGCCAGGACCGAGCTCGACGTAGCGGGTGGTGCCCAGCGCCCGCAGCCGCTCCACGCAGCTGGTCCAGTCCACCGGGGAGGTGAGCTGCCTGGCCAGCAGCCGGCCGGCGCGCCGCCCGGACCGCACCACCTTGGCCTTGGCGTTGGACACCAGCGGCACCTCCAGCCGGGTGAGCTGGATGCGGTCGACCGCTTCGCGGAAGGGCCGCTTGGCGGCCTTCATCAGCGGGGTGTGGAAGCCGCCGCCGATCGGCAGCGGCAGGACCCGCTTGGCCCCGGCAAGCAGCGCCAGCCGGCCAGCCTCCTCGACCGCCACCAGCTCGCCGGAGATCACCACCTGGCCAGGGGCGTTGGAGTTGGCGAGGAAGACCTTGCCGGCCTGCCGGCGCACCGTGCGGCAGAGGTTCCGCACGGCCTTGTCAGGCAGGCCGAGGACCACCCGCATGACCCCGGTCCCGCCGGCCTGGTGGGCCAGCTCGGCGCGGCGCACCACCAGGTCCAGCCCCTGCTCGAAGCTGATCCCGCCGGCGGCGAACAGCGCCGCGTATTCGCCGAGCGAGTGGCCGGCGACCAGGTCGGGGCGGAGTCCTTCAGCCCGGGCGAGCAGGTGGCAGGCGGCGGAGTGGGTATAGATCGCCGGCTGCGCCTTACGCGTGTCGGTCATGGCCGCGTCGCCGCTCTCCAGCACGGCGAGGACGTCCCAGCCGAGGCGCTCCGAGGCACGCTGGAAGGGCCAGCTGGCGGGGTCGTCGACCCAGGGCGCGCCGCTGCCCTTGGCGACCCGGCCCTGGCCTGGGAAGGTGAATGCGGTCTTGTCCATCACGACGCCGATCGTACCCGTATCGCGCTTGTACGAAAAACAATGGCGCAATCTCCCCACGGCGGAGCCATGGCCTGGGCGGTGGCTCCCTAGCGAGTCGACCACGGTTACCCTGGTCGTGACCGTGCACGCCAACGTCATGGGAGGGAGCGTGCCCGAAGGCCTGAGCGAGTACCGGCTCCCGGCGGTGGGGGAGCGGCTGCGTTGCGGCGCCTGCGGCAACCTGACCCGGTTCGACGTGGTCACGGCCGGCCGGACGGCCGCCTTCTGGCATTACACGCTCGCCGGCGACCTGGCCGTCCAGGAGGAGCGCGACCTGGGCACGGTCGTCGAGCAGGTGCGCTGCCGCTGGTGCGGATCGGACACCCAGGTCGAGGTGGTGCCGGCGTTCGGCGCCCACGCCACCGCCGCACCGGCCGATCCAGGGACACCGCGGTGAACCCGTCCTCCGAACCACCTCGGCCCGCCCCTGCCGGGCCGGCCGAGGTGGCGACCACCGGCGCCGCTCCCGCGGCGGCCGCGGTCGGGTCGGCCGGGGACGCCGTTGCCGAGGCCGCCGACCAGCTGGAAGCAGACGCCGCGCCCGGTGGCGACGGCGCGGCGGCTGGCGGAGCCGGAGCGCTCCAGCCGCTCCCCGACGTGCCTGGTGAGCTGCTCAGCGGGTACCTGGACGCGGCCCTGGCCGAGCTGCGGGCGACGCCGGCGCCGGAGCTGCCAGGAGCGCTGCGCCAGTACCGCACCTGGACGCCGCGGCGGCTCAAACATCCGCGGGTGATCGGCCTGGTGAAGCGATCACTGGCCACCGACGCAGGCTTCCGGGCCGCGGTCGACCGCCGCGTGCTCGACCAGGAGGAGGCGCTCGCGCGGCTGGTCCGTGCCGGCCGCCACGCCGACGCGCTCGCCAGCGGCGAGCCACCGGAGGCGGTGGTCAGGGTGGGCGTCGCCCTCGGCCGCGAGGGCCGCGCGGCCGTCAATGCCGCGGCCGACGCAGCCGCCGCCAACCAGGCGAGGGCCGAGGCGGCCAAGGCCGAATCGGCGCTGGCCGAGGCCGAGAGCGAGCTGCAGGCCGCCAAGGCGAGGCGGGAGTCGGAGGCGACCACGGCGCGCGCGGCGCGCGTCCAGGCCCGTGCCGCCCGCGACGAGCTGCGCCGCGCCGAGCGGCAGGTGCAGGGCCTCACGGAGCGGGTGCGCGGGCTCGAGCAGGAGCTGGACCGGCAGCGGCTGGCATTGGAGGCCGCCCGGGCCGAGGCGGCGGCCGAGCAGCGCCGGCTGGGCGGGCGCATCGCCGAGCTGCAGGCCCGGCTGACCGACGCCCAGCGCCAGTACCGGCAGCTCCGCCGGACCAGCAGCCGGATCGACCCGGTGGTCGCCGAGGCGGTGGGCACGCTGGAACGGGACCTGCATGCGCTCCGCCGTGCCACCGGCATGACCGGCCTGGACCTGCCGGCGCCGCTGCGGGCCGAGCGCCGCCCTGAGCGGCGTGAGCCGCTGCCGGTGCCGGCCGGGCGGAACGCTGACGACCCGGAGACGCTGGCCGCCTGGATGGCCTCCGCGGGCGTGCTGATCCTGGTCGACGGCTACAACGTGACCAAGCACGAACGCGGGTTTCCCAGCCGCAGCCTCGAAGACCAGCGGACCCTGCTGCTCGATCTCTGCCGCCGCCTGGCCAGGCGCTGGGGCGCGGAGATCACGGTGGTGTTCGACGGTGCCGACGTGGAGGCGGTGCCGACCAGGGTGGGGGTGGGCGCGGTCGGGGTGGTGTTCACCGATGCCGGCAGGATCGCCGATGACGAGATCGTCGCCAGGGTCAACGCGGAGCCTGCCGAGCGCCCGGTGGTGGTGGTCACCTCGGACAACGAGCTGCGGGAGCGGACCGCCGCGCTGGGTGCGAGCGTGGCCAGGTCAACGGCCCTGCTCGGGCTCTCCTCCCGCTGAGCCCTACGGGTCAGGAGGCCCGGGAGACCCCGGGGCGCCGGACCGCGAGCAGCTCCGGCTCGAGGCCGGCGGCGGTCAGGGAGTCGAGGGCGAGGGTGAGGTCGGCGTCCAGGTCCAGGTCGTGCCCGCGGCGCCTGGCGTCGGCGTCGAAGCGGACCACCTCGGCGTCGCGTTCGGCCAGGATGAACTCGACCAGGCAGTCGCAGTCGGCCCCGCGCGGGCAGCCGTCGCAGGTGATGCGGAGCGGCTCGTCGTATGCCATCGTCAGCGTCCTTCCTCCGTCGGGTGTCGCGCTGCGCTGGGCAGACGCTAATCGACGGGTGTGACAGCGTCTGGCGGGGCCGGTTGATCGAACGTATGTACGAGTCTACCCCGAATTGTTCGGGCTGAAAAGAGGGACCGTCGTGTGCCGCCGGGCTAGCGAAGGTTGCCGACGGATACCTAGGTGTCAGCGCCGACGGCATCTCCTACTTCATCCTCGCGAGCATGTGTGGGTAATTGACCAGTTCCGGTCGCGGCGACCGATGCGCCAGACTCTGCGCCCACGCCGGCTGTGGTGGCGCCGCGCAGCCAGGAGTCCACGCCCCGCCGACGAGTGGCGAGGCCCGACGACGGCGCCAGCGAAACCAGGGCGCACCGGGTCGGCCTCGGCGACGAGGACCGGCGTCGCTACCCGGCCCGGTGCCCCTGTCCTCCAGGTTCCAAATCGTCGTAGGGGTGTTACCGGTCCGTGGGCTGCCGGTCGGTGGAAGTCGGTCAGGCCGGTTACGATGACGCTCTGATGAACCCCCAAGAGCCCGAGCGGGCGCCCGATTCGCCACGCGCCCAATCCCCGCCGCCACCGGCATTGCCGCCGTCCGAACCGCCCGGCGAAACCAGCACGACGCGGTCGGCGGACGGCCCTCCGAGCGACCCTGGGGGTCGACCCGATCCACCTCGCGCGGAAGATCCCGAGGCGGCGGAACCGGCACCCGCCGCGCGCCCTGATCTGAAGCGCGACGACGAGGCGCCCACCGCCGCCGAAGACGGCCCGATGGTGGCGCCGTGGTGGTTCGCGCCCGACCCGGAAACGGCCCCCGCGCCCACGCCACCCAGCGAACCGGCCGTGCCCGTGTCGCCAGCGGCCGAGGGCGAGCCGGCCGCGTCCACGCCGCCCGGGGCCGAGAGCGTACCGGCCACGCCCGCGGCGGCCGGGGACACGCCGGTGGAGGCCATACCCGCGGAGCAGGAGCCGGCCGCGCTTGGTTGGGAGGTGCTCCCGCCCCTGGATCGCTCCCCGGATCGGGGCCAGCCCGCGCAGGATGAGGTGTGGGGGCAGCCACCGCTTCCGAGGTGGCAGGCGCCGCCGGCGGAGCCGCCGCCGGCGGCCGGCTGGGGGCCACCTGGCGAGCCGACCCGGCCTCCGTGGCAGGCTCCGGCGGGGGCGGGGAACGCCCCGCCGTGGTCTCCAGGGGAGCAGGCGTCCCCCGCCCAATGGGGGGTGACGCCGCCGCCTACGCAACCAGGGTGGGGGCCACCGCCGTACGGGCCGGGGGGATGGGGCGCGCCGACCCCGCCAGCGCGCACACCCGGCAGGGGCCGCGGCCCGCTGGTGGCCGTCGGTGCCGCCATCCTGGTGGTGGTGCTGCTGGTGGTCGGCCTGGTCGCGTGGCCGGACCGCACCACGCCGCCGGGACGGAAGGTGCAGCCGGGCAAGGCCGCCACCGCCACCGCGATCGCGCCCCAGGACGGCGCCAGGCGCCTGCTGAGCGCCAGGGCACGGGCCATCATCGCCAAGGACAAAGCTGGCTTCCTGGCCGGGATCGACCGGCGCCGGACCGCCTTCTACGCCAGCCAGGGCCGCCTGTTCGACAACCTCGTCATGGCCCCGTTCCGGGACTTCACCTACCGCCTGGTCGACCCGTACGACGACCTGGCCACCCCGACGCTGCGCCGCCGCTACGCCCCGGCGCGCATCTACCTGCCCGAGACCGAGGCCCGCTACCGCTTCCGCGGCCACGACGGCAGCCCGGTGCTGTCCCGCTTCCACTTCACCTTCGTGCAGACGCCGGCCGGCTGGCGCATCGCCGGTCAGGGAGAGGCCAAGCCGATCGGTGTCGACGACATCGAGATCTGGGACGGCGGGCCGCTGCGGACGGTCTCAACCGTGCGCACCCTGGTGGTGTATCACCCGGGCGACAAGACTCTGGCACGCCGCCTGCTGCGCGCCGCCGAGCGGGCCTACGCCCAGATCGCCGCCTCCTGGTCGGACGGGTGGGAGCGCAAGGTGGTGATCCTGGTCCCGCACGACCAGAACGAGGCCGAGCGGCTGGTCGGCACGGCCGACCTGTCCAAGGTGGCGGCGGTGGCGTCGTCGTCGATCGAGGCGGGCGCGGTCGAGCGCGTGCTCGGCAACCGGATCGTGGTCAACACCACCAACATCAACACCTACGACACCCTCAACCTGCAGGTCGTCACCACCCACGAGATGACCCATGTGGCCACCCGCAAGCTCGGCAGCGGGGTGCCGCTCTTCATGGTCGAAGGCTTCGCCGACTACGCCGCGTTGCGCCCGATCGACCAGCCCCTCTCGGTGACCCGGCCGGCGCTGGCCAAGGAGGTCGCCCAGGGCCGCTTCAAGGGCCAGCTCCCGTCCGACGAGGACTTCCACGCCGCCGACGGGGCCGAAGCCTACGACGAGGCCTCCTCCTTCTGCCTGTGGGTGCTCAGCGCCTTTGGCAGCCCCAAGCTGCAGCAGCTGTTCCATTCCTTTACCGGCAGCCAAAAGCCGTCCCCCCAGTTGCAGGACACCCGCTTCCGGCAGGTCCTGGGCATCCCTCAGCGCACCGCCGAGACGCGCTGGGCCGCCTGGGTGCAGCGCCAATTGTGACCGACTGCCCCGCAGGCAAGGCGACCGGGACGGCTTGGGGCGCTGGAGCTCGTCGGACTGGCGCGTCGGGCGGGGGTGCGGTTGGGTGGTCGGCTGGGGCTCGTGGTGGAGGTGGGGTGGTCGCGATGACTGACGACTGCCCCGTAGGCAGGGCGACTCCGCCCGGTGGGCCGGACGGCTCGTCCGTCGATGCGCTCGACATCCTTCGGGTGCCGCGGCCGCCCGGGCCCGACCCGCGGGAGGCGTTCACCGAGGACGAGATCCGGCGCTGCACCGACTACGCCAAGCCGCGCCAGCGCTGGGGGCTGGTCGCCCTGGCCGTGCGGCTCGGGCTGCTCGTGGTCCTGGCCGCGAGCCCGCCCGGCAAGCGCGCCGTCGCCCGCGTCGCCGAGCTCGCCGGCGACACCGTGGCCGCCCGGGCCGGCCTGGTCCTCACCGTGGTGGTCCTGGCCGAGGCTCTGGTGCTGCTGCCGTTCGGGCTCCATGCCTGGCGCCAGGACCTCCGCGCCGGTCTCTCCACCCAGGCGCTCGGCGGCTACCTCGGTGACTGGGCCAAGGCCAGAGCGGTCGGCCTGATCCTCACCGTGGTCCCGCTCGGCGCGCTGATCCTCGCCGCCGGCGCCCGGCCGCCCGGCTACCCGCTCAGCGCCGCCGTGGTCGCCGCGCTCCTGGTCGTCGCGCTCAGCCTGCTCGGCCCGGTGGTCCTCGAGCCGCTGTTCAACCGGTTCACGCCGCTACCCGCCGGCACGCTGCGGTCCCGCGTGCTGGCCATGGCCAAGGCCATGCGCGTGCCGGTGCGCGACGTCCTGGTGGCTGACGCCAGCCGGCGGACCACCAAGGTCAACGCGTACGTCTCCGGGCTGGGCCGGACCCGCCGCGTGGTCGTCTACGACACCCTGGCCGAGCGGGCCGGCGAGGACGAGGTCGTGCTGGTCCTCGCCCACGAGCTGGCGCACGTCCGCCACCGCGACGTCACCTGGGGCACGACCGCCGGCGCCGTCGCCAGCGGTGCCGCCGTGCTCGCCGCCGACCAGCTGCTGGCCCTGCCCGGGCTGCGAGACGCCTTCGGGGTGACCGGCCTCGGGGACCCGCTGGCCGGTGCCGCCCTGCTGCTGCTGGCCGCGCTGGCCGGCGTGGCCGCCGCGCCGGTGGCGAGCCTGGTGAGCCGCTGGTCGGAGGCGAGGGCGGACTGGACCGCGCTCGAGGTCGCCCGCGACCCGGACACGGCCGTCGCCCTGGAGCGCCGCCTGGCGCTGGAGAACCGCGCCGACCTGCGCCCCAGCCGGTTGCTGGTGGCGCTGTTCTGGAGCCACCCGCCGACCATGGCCAGGATCGCGCAGGCCCGGCTGTGGGCGGCGGCCGAGCCCGGCGGGCGGGAAGGCGTGGCTGGGCACTAGAATGCGCCGCCGATGAGGATGCTGCTCGTCACCAACGACTTCCCGCCCCGCGCCGGCGGGATCCAGCAGTACTGCCACAACCTGGTCTCGCGGCTGGCCCCTGACGACGTGGTGGTCTACGCGCCGGCCTGGCGGGGCGCCGCCGAGTTCGACGCCGCGCAGCCGTTCCGGGTGGTGCGCCACCCGACCGGCAGGATGCTGCCCGGCCGGGCGGTCACGGAACGGGCGATCGCCCTGGTCCGCGAGGTGCAGCCCCGGGTGGTCGTGTTCGGCGCCGCCTTCCCGCTCGGGCTGCTGGCCGGGCGCATCACCAGGGCCACCGGTGTGCCCTGCGTCGGCTGGACCCACGGGGTGGAGGTCGCCGTCGGCCGCGTGCCGCTGGTGCGCGGCTTGATGGCCAGGGTGGCGGGGGACCTCCGGCTGGCCACCGCGGTGAGCAACTGGTCGGCGGCGCGGGTACGCCGCGCGGTCCGCGGCCGCTGCCCGGTGGAGCTGCTGGTCTCCGGGGTCGACGCCGACGTCTACCATCCCGGTGTCGACGGCGGCGAGGTCCGGCGTCGGCACGGCCTTGGCGACGCGCCGGTGTGCGTCTGCGTCTCCCGGCTGGTGCCCCGCAAGGGCCAGGACGTCCTCATCAAAGCCTGGCCGCAGGTGGTCGCCCGCGTGCCGGACGCCCGCCTGCTGCTGGTCGGCGGCGGGCCCTACGAGCGCCGGCTGCGCCGGCTGGTCGCGGCGAGTCCGGTCGCCGACCGGATCGCGTTGACCGGCGAGGTGCCATGGGCCGACCTGCCCGCCCACTACGCCGCCGGCGACGTGTTCGCCATGCCCTGCCGGACGCGCTGGCTCGGCCTCGACCTGGAGGCTCTCGGGGTGGTGTTCCTCGAGGCGGCGGCGACCGGTCTCCCGGTGGTGGCGGGACGCTCGGGCGGCGCGCCCGAGACGGTCAGCGAGGGTGCCACCGGCCACGTGGTCGACGGCCGCCGCGCCGACCAGGTCGGCCGGGCCGTCGCCGGGCTGCTGGCCGACCCGGCCCGTGCCAGGGCGATGGGCGAGGCCGGCCGGCGGCGGGTCGAGGCCGAGTTCTCCTGGCAGGCGGTTGCCGCCCGGTTCTCCAAGCTGCTCACCGAGGCGGTCGGGTGACCGTCCCACGCGAAGTCACGGCACGGGCGCCGCTGCGCATCAGCTTCGCCGGAGGCGGCACCGACGTGCCGCCCTACCCGGCCACCGACGGTGGGGCGGTGCTGTCGGCCACCATCACCCGCTCGGCCACCGCCCAGGTCCGGGTCCGCTCCGACGGCGCCTACCACGTCGAGTCGCTCGACCTGATGGCCAAGGCCGCCTTCGCCGACCGTCACGAGCTCGTCTTCAACGGCCACCTGGACCTGGTCAAGGCGGTCCTGCGTGACCTCGATCCTGGCGGGGGGCTCGACCTGGTGCTGTGCACCGACGCGCCGCCCGGTTCCGGTCTCGGCTCCTCCTCGGCTCTGGTGGTGGCCATGCTGGCCGCCGTCGGCGCGGTCGGCGGGCGCGACTGGTCTCCCGCCGAGCTGGCCCAGCGCGCCTACCAGGTCGAACGGATCGACCTCAAGATCGAGGGCGGCATGCAGGACCAGTACGCCGCCGCCTTCGGCGGGCTCAACTTCATCGAGTTCCACGGCGACGACCAGGTCGAGGTGCGGCCTCTGACGGTCGCCCCGGCCACCCTGGAAGCGCTGGAAGGCTCGCTGTTGCTGGCCTGGTCGGGCCAGGGGCGGACCGATGACGGCATCCTCCGCCGCCAGGTCGACGGGGTCCTCGGCGGCTCGGCCCGCAGCCTGGCCGCCCTCGGCGCCATCAAGACGCTGGCCGTGGCGATGCGTGACGCCCTCGTCGCGGGCGATCTGGCCGCCTTCGCGGAGGGCCTGCACGAAGGCTGGGAGCAGAAGCGCCACCTGGCCGCCGGCATCGCCACCCCGCGCCTGGACGAGCTGTACCAGGTCGGCCGCGCGGCCGGTGCGGCCGGTGGCAAGGTGCTCGGCGCCGGCGGCGGCGGGTTCCTGGTGTTCTGCTGCCCACCGGCAGCGCGCGACCAGGTCGCGCTGGCACTCGACGGGGCGGGGGCGCCATGCTCGGCGGTGGAGCTCGACCCGAGAGGGGTGCGCTGGTGACCGAGATCGCGGGCTACCTGGCCGCCTCCGCGGCGGCCGCGGCCTCCCTGGCGGCCCGTCCCGGGGCCGGGGCGGTGGAGCGGGCCGCCCGGATCGTCGCCGACGCCCTCGCCGGCGGCGGCCAGGTGCTGTTCTGCGGCAACGGCGGCAGCGCGGCCGACGCCCAGCACCTCGCCGCCGAGCTGGTCGGCCGGCTCGCCCGGGAGCGGTCCGCGTACCGCGCGGTGGCGCTGACCACCGACAGCTCGGTGCTGACCGCGGTCGGCAACGACTACGGATACGCCGAGGTGTTCGCCCGCCAGGTCCAGGGTCTCGGGCGCCGCGGCGACGTGCTGGTGGCCATCTCGACCAGCGGCCGCTCCGAGAACGTCCTGCGCGCGGCGGCCGCGGCCAAGCAGGCGGGGCTGGCCGTGATCGCGCTGCTCGGGCCCGTCCACTCGCCGCTCGACGCCACCGCCGACGTCGCCCTCCACGTCGACGGCGAGCTGGCCGGGCTGGTGCAGCAGGGCCACATCACCATCGGGCACGCGATGTGCATGTGGGTGGAGGCCCGCCTGGCCGGCAACCGATGAGCAGGGCCGTCTTCCTCGACCGTGACGGCACCCTGGTCGAGGAGGTCCCG
This sequence comes from Actinomycetota bacterium, assembly GCA_035535495.1. Lineage (GTDB taxonomy): Bacteria > Actinomycetota > CALGFH01 > CALGFH01 > CALGFH01 > DASUZB01. Next base: position 20,885 of record DATLQA010000095.1, read on the forward strand.
TACCTGCACGAGCCGGAGCGGGTGGCGCTGCTGCCCGGGGTCGGCACGGCCCTGCGCGCCCTCGCCGGCGCCGGCTTCGCCCTGGTGGTCGTGACCAACCAGGCGGGGGTCGCCCACGGCTTCCACGACGAGGCCGCGGTGGAGGCCACCCACCGGCGGCTGGCGGTGCTGCTCGACGCCGAAGGCGTCCGGCTCGACGGCGTCTGGTACTGCCCGCACCACCCGGACGGCGTGGCGTCCGCCTATGCCCGCGCCTGCCAGGGCCGCAAGCCGGCGCCTGGCATGCTGCTCGCCGCCGCCGACACGCTCGGCCTCGACCTGGCTCGCTCGTGGCTGGTCGGCAACCACCCGGGCGACGTCGCCGCCGGCCGTGCGGCTGGCGTGGCCCCGTTGTTCGTGACCACCGGCGACGGGGCCGCCCGGCACGCCCCGCCGGCCGTCCGGGTCCTGGATGACCTGCCCGCCGCGGCCGCGGTGGTGCTCGACGGCCACACCCCGGCAGCGCAACGGCCCCGGCCGCGCCTCCCCTGGCGATCCTGGTCGGTCTGAACCGCATCGACCGTCGGCGGTCGGAGCGGGGTGCCCGGGTGACCGGCAACAGAGGGCCGCACGGTCGTCGCCGCGTCACGACCGTCCGGTTGCCGCGGCGCCCCAGGGGACGTCGGTGTGGCCGCGCGGCGGGCTGAGGTGGCGGCCGCCCGCCGCGCGGCGCGCGCGGCCCTGGCGTATCGGCGGCCGGCGCCGCGGAACGGGAGCGCCCGGCTGGTGAAGGGCCAGGCCCGCCTCGGCCGTGACGAGGCGGGCCTGGCCTGGA
>DATLQA010000096.1:0-14510 GCA_035535495.1 Actinomycetota bacterium
GGGCAGGCCGGTGAGCGGGTCGTGGACGGCCTGGTACTCCCGCTCGGCGGCCGCCCTGCGCAGGTCGTCGACGAGCTGGCCGCGGGCCAGGGCGCCGCCGGCCTGGCCGGCGAGCGTCTGCAGCAGGGTCAGGTCCTGCCGGCCGAAGGCGCCGACGTCGCCGAGGCGGTTGGCCACCAGGAGGGTCCCGTCAACCCCGCGGCCCGCCCGCAGCGGGGCGATCATGGCGTTGGTGATCCCCCGGTCGAGGAGGGCTTGGCGCAGGGCCTTGTCGCCGATCGGGGGGGCCAGCAGGACCGCCTGCTCGGACGTGATCGCCCGCCGGAGGATCTCGGTGACCGGGCCGGTCTCGGTGACCGGGCCGGTCACCGGGCGCCCCTCGAGGTCGAGCACGGTTCGGAGAGGGTTGCGCCCGTCCCGGAACAGGGTCAGCTCGGCCCGACCGGCCCGGAGCAGCTCCTGGGTCTGGGCCAGGATGGTGGCGGCGACCGCGCCGGAGCGCTCGGAGCGGGCGACCACCCGGGTGAAGTGGTGCAGGCGCCCGAGCCGCTCATGCTGCTCGCGCAGGGACGCGTAGGCCCGGTAGGCGGTGAACAGCACCGCTGCCAGGATCAGCAGGAGCCACGCGACCTGGCGGTCGGCTTCCACGACCGCCACCGTGATGAGGGCGAGGCTGGTGTTGGTGACCGCCGCGACCATCCCGCTGGCCAGAGCCTGCCTGGTCGCGGCACGGTCGAGGGCGCCCTCCTGCAGCGAGATCGCGGCGATGACCAGCACCGCGCTGAGCAGATCGGTGGACAGCACCGCCCCGAAGGTGGCGACCAGGCCGACGGTACCGTCCGGGGCCCGCCCGGCGAGCAACCAGGCGAAGACCAGGCCGGCCACGCATGCCTCGAAGGCGAACAGGGCGACATTGAAGAGCAGCTTGCGGCCCCGCTGCCGCGAATGGACCACCAGGGCCGGCACCGACCCCGCCAAGCGCGCCAGGACCAGGCCGGCCGGGTCGACGAAGTGCAGGCCGAGGACGAGCGGCACTTCCATCAGGGTGACCGAGTGGACCTCGCGCCGGAACTGCAGGTGGACGCGGAGCACCACGCTGGCCGCGAACAGCGCGGCCAGTACGGGCCAGGGCAGATGGAACGCGCTGTCCGGGTCGGGCAGGCTTCGCACCGGCCCAAGCAGCAGCCCGGCCGTGGCGGCGACCATGGCCAGGCTGAGCATGAGGGTGGGCGGGATGCGCCGCATGCGAATTACATCGGCCCTGGTCCCGCTCCCCCTGAAGGCGAGGCTGCTTCCAGGCCACGCCGAGCACGGCAACAGCTACGTTCCAGGAAGAATCAGACGCGCGACCCGCGGGAGGATCCGGCATGGACCTCGCCCGAGCGGGCGGCTACCTGGCCGCGCAGCCGGATCGCCAGGTAGATGGAGGCGGCGATCGGCAGGACGAACGGTGCGGCCACAAGGATGACCTCGATGGCGCTCGCCCCGGTGGGCTCGACCACGTGTGGTGACCCCACCGGCGTGTCGGAACCCGATGCCGACAAGGGGATGTTGACGGCCTCGACCATGATGGTCCCCAGCCCGGCTACCACCCAGCTCATCCCGCCGAGGGTGCCGATGAGCTTGTCGCGGGTGGTCCACAGCCGCGAGATCCACACCAGCACCACCCCGACCAGCCAGCCAAGGAACGGGATCACCAGCGCGACCAGCGCGATGACCTCCAGCCACGGGGTCGCCGGCCGGGCGGGCTCGGCCTGGATGCCGAAGCGATCGCGGGCCTCGGCGGCGATGTCGGCGGGGTCGCCGAGGCGTTCCAGCACGGTGCGGACGTCGGCTTCGGTCTCGGGGTCCATGGCGGCGCGAGCGGCGGCGATGTGCTCACCGATCTCGTCGAGGATCTCCTGACGCTGCTGAGCGGGAAAGAGCGCCAGCTCGGCGTTGAGGTCGTCGAGGTAGCGGCCGATCAGGGCATCGGTGGCGGTGGTCATCGGGCTTCTCCTTGCTTGAGTACGCGGTCGACCGCGTTGGTGAATCGGTCCCACTCGGCGGTGAACAGCTCCAGGGCCTGGTCGCCGGCGGAGGTGAGCTCGTAGTAGCGCCGCGGCGGTCCGCTGGGGGACTCGTGCCAGGCGGTGGTGACCAGGCCGTCGCGGCGCAGGCGGCTGAGCAGGGGGTAGATGGTCCCTTCGCTGGTGATCAGGCCGTCGGCGTCGCCGAGCGTGCGGACCAGGTCGAAGCCGTAGCGGGCCTGGTCGCGGAGCAGGGCCAGCACGCAGTACTCGAGGGTGCCGCGTCGCATCTGGGTGATCAGGGAGTCACGCTTGGCAGATACCATGCATCGCATGGTACCTGTTACTGATCGGTAGTCAAGTCCCGGAACGGTGGCCTGGCCGTGACGCTAGGGTCTCGCCATGAACATCGCGACGCCTTCGGGGCCCGCCCGGATCGACCTCGACGAGCCGGACACCCCGTCGTTCCTGCTGGTCATGACGCATGGGGCCAACGGCGGGCTGGCCACGCCGGACCTGCTGGCGGTGCGGGCCGCCGGGCTGGCGCTGGGCGGCGCGGTGGCCCGGGTGCTGCAGCCGTTCCGGCTGGCCGGGCGGCGCGCGCCGGGCCCGGAGGCCAGGCAGGACGAGGCGTGGCTGGCGGTGGTCGCGGCGCTGCGCGAGCGGTATGGCGACCTGCCGCTGATCCAGGGCGGACGCAGCAACGGCGCCAGGGTCGCGTGCCGCACCGCGCTGAAGGCGTCGGCGCGGGGCGTGATCGCGCTGGCGTTCCCGCTGCACCCACCCGGGCGGCCGGAGCGGTCCCGAGCCGACGAGCTGTACCGGGCGGGGGTGGAGGTCGTGGTGGTCAACGGCGAGCGCGATCCGTTCGGCGTCCCCGACCCGGCGCCCGGAGTGCGCGTGTACGTCCTGCCGGACGACGGCCACGAACTTGCCCGGGATCCCGGGCAGGTCGCCCGGCTCGTCACCGGGTGGCTCCGTCGCTGGGCGGCAAGCTGAGTCACCACGCCAAGACGGCGGACGTCCCCGACCGTGGTCGGGGACGTCCGCCGTGCGTTGCTGGGTGGGGTCAGGCGGCGAAGCTGACGATCACTTCGCCGACGCCGGCGAGGCCGATCGCTTCGGCCGCGCCCTGTGACAGGTCGAGCTGGCGGCCGCCCACGTAGGGGCCGCGGTCGTTGATGCGCACCCACACGCTCCGGCCTGTGTCCGGGTTGCGGATCAGCAGCCGGGTGCCGAATGGGAGCGACTTGTGCGCGGCGGTCATGGCGCCGGGACGGAATGGCTCTCCGCTGGCGGTGGGGCTGCCGGCGAAGCCGGGCCCGTACCAGGAGGCCGTCCAGGTCACCGTGCGACCGCGCGCGGCCGCCGGTGGGTCAGGCACTCGCGTCCGTGCACGCTCGAGATTGAGCTTGGACGCCTTGGCCGCCTTGGCTGGCGCCTTGATGGCGGCGACGGCCGCCGCCGCCTTGTCGGGCAGTCCCACGAACCGGTTCGGCTCCTGCTCCGCCACTCCGGTGAGTGCGGCGCCGGCGTCGGCGGCCATCAGGGCCGTGCCCTTGTCGGGCGTGACGGTGGCGGCGGCCAGGACGGCGCCGGCGGTGAGGCCGGCGACCTTCAGCATGGTGACCCGGCGTGGGCCGCGGCTGGTGGTCCTGCGAGGGGTTACTGGTCGTTGGGTCCGGAGGGGTCGCCCGCCTCCGGGATGGGTCGTTTCGTAACGGCCAGGACGATTGCTGGTGGCCGGGCGCCTACGTCGGCGCGCGAGCCCGCCACGGTCCGGCCGGAGCCGGGACCGATCGCTTGGCTGCTGCAACCTCACTCCGTTTCCGCCTGCGGCAGGGCAGACCGAGGCGGGCTGGCAGCCCGCTGCAAGGTAGTGGCGCCCGGCTCGCTCCCCGGCTCCGATGGGCCAGGGACCCGGCATCGGCGGGCGCGGTAGGCCCGCCGGTCGATGACATACGCCGCCCCGCGACCCGGGCGCTGCCACCACCATGGCGCGCGCACCTGTCGTTCCGGCAGGCCTCGGCGGCGCGCGGCAACGACTGGGTTGGCCGCGCCGCGCCGCACCGGCCGCAGCCGGTGCCGAGCCGCCGAGCCGGAGGCTTGACGACGTTGTGGGCCACTCCCGACGAGCGCCCACAAGCCGACGACCGTACCAGCGGCCCGCAAACCTGGCAACGGAACCTCGGCGTTCCAGGCCGTCGTCTACCGGTTGACCTGCGGGTTTGATGCCCACGGCGGTGGCCGTGCCAAGCGCGCGGAATGGTTCAGAAGCGGTGGACGCGCACCCGGCCGGTGGCACCACGGACCCGGACGAGGAAGCGACCGCGGCCGCCGGTCTCCGGCGTCCGCCAGGCGTCCGCGCTGCGCTGCATCCCCTGGTCGGTGAAGTTGTTGAGCATGGCGCCGTCGACCCGCGCCTCGAAGCTGACCGCCCGTGGCAGGTAGAGGTCGATCAGGCCGGCGGAGATCTGCAGGTCGACCGGGACCTGGGTGGCCGGCTGGCCGAGCCGGACGGCCATGCGGGAGAGGCCGCTCTGCACCCGGATCGAGCGCACGTCCAGGCCGCGGAGGTCCAGATCGGTGGTGAGCGCGCCGCCGTCCACCTCGACCCGCCAGGGCAGACCGGTCGAGAGCTTGGCGCTCCAGTCGCTGCCGCGGTTGCGGGCGAGCAGCCCGTGCTGGGCGGGCGCGCGGAGGTCGATCACGGCGGTGCCGCCGTTGGTGGACACCCCCGCGCTCGGCGTGCCCGGGCTGTGGAGCTGGGCCTCGTACAGTCCGGCGGCCCCCGGGCCGATCTGGACCTGCCCGCCGCCGAGGGTGGCGCGGAGCAGCGCCGCGCTGGACCCGGGCGGCGCGGCCGCGCTCTGGGTGAGGTTCACCACCGAGCGGGGGGACGACAGCGAGAGCACCATCGGAGCGATCAGCGCGAGCAGCACCAGCAGTACCCCGATGGCGCGGAGCGAGCCGCGGCCGGCGCTCTTACCGACCCGCTCCAGCCCGAAGCCGATCAGCACCAGCGGGGCGGCCACCAGCACCGTCTGGGCCAGGGAGGTCACCTGGGTGGCGAGCGCGACCACCACGGCGCCGAGGCCGAGCACCAGCGCGACCGTCCCGGTCCAGTAGGCTCCCGACCGGCGCCGGCCGGTGGGCTGTGGCGGCTGCGCGACCCAGTCGACCTCGGGGTCGTCAGCGCGTGACAGCGGCCTGGTGGCGGCGTCCCTGGAGCCTGGGCCGGTGCCCCGCTCCCCGATGCTGCTCACAGCTCCGGCCTCCTGGTCGACATGCTCCGCGGCCGCAGTATCCGTCGAATCCAGCCGCCGCACACATCCGGCAGGTAGGCGGCTCGTACCACCCGGGCGCGTCGCGCCGATCGCGCGTCGCGGCAGCGCGGAGCCGGTCAGCCGATCAGTGGCCGGAGCAGGGCGGCGGCCTCCTGGCCGGTTCCACGGGCGGCGGTGAGCTCGGCGTGGCGGGCACCCAGCTGGCTCCGGATCGCCTCGTCGGGCAGGTCCGGGAGGTTGAACGCCACCGTGGCGAGCGCGCCCTCGAGCGCCGCGAGCAGCAGGTGGACCGCGGTGAGCTGGTCGCTGGCGCTCCTGGTGATGCCGTACCCGGCGAGCTGGAGGGCGAGGTCGAGGCCGCGCGCCGCCAGCTCGGCGGTGCCGAGCGGCACGCGGGTGGCGGCGACCGTGGCCGCCTCGGCGGCCCTGGTGGCCATCTCGTCGTTGCCGGCCGCCCGCGCCGCCCGGGTGGTGGCCACCATGCGCTCGTAGGCCTCGGCGTCGGCGCGCTCGTTGACCAGGAACTCGAACCGCAGGCGGTCCGCCTCGGCGGCCACCGCGCCGAGCCGGTCGCCTTCTTCCCGGTCGGCCTTGCGCCCACCCAGCCTGGCGGTCATGCCGACCAGCGCGCAGCCGAGGGCGCCGGCCACGGCGGCGGCGCTCCCCCCGCCGGGCACGTTGGTGGCCGAGGCGTACGGCTCCAGCCAGGGGTGCTCGCCGAGGCGGTGCCGCGGGCTCACCTGGCACCCCCGGCGCGAGCGGCCAGGGCCTGCGCGAGCCGCTCCTCGAGGAGCTGACCACGGGAGAAGCCGTGCAGCCGCAGGGTGGCCGGGTCGACCCCGGCCAGGGCGGCCTCGGGGACCAGGCCGACGATCTCGGATCCGGCCACCTGGACCCCGGCCCGCTCGGCCAGCCCGGCCACGGCGGCGAACGCGGTCGCCGGGGAGGTGACCCCGGGGTCGAGCAGGTTCATCGACACCTGGACCTGGCCGCGCCGCTCCAGCGGGATACCGAGCGCGCGCACCGCGGGCAGGCCGCCGTCGCGCTCCCGCACCGAGGCCGCGATCCGCCTGGCCAGGTCGAGATCGTCCGAGGCCAGGTCGACGTTGTAGGCGACCAGGAAGGACCGGACCCCGACGGCGGTCGCCCCGGCGGTCGGGTGCAGGGCCGGGCCGCCGAGGTCGGGAGCGCGGGCCGGGTCGGCGGGCGCGGCGGCGCGCAGCGCCTCGAAGCCGCGGCCACGCACGGCCGGGAGGGCGGCCCGCTCCGGCCGGACGGCGGCCGCGCCGTACAGGTAGACGGGGATGCCGGCCTCGGCCACCAGGCGCCGGCCGGCGGCGAGGGCGACCTCGACGCACTCGGCCTGGGAGGCGCGGCCGAGCGGCACGAAGGGGAGCACGTCCAGGGCGCCCATGCGGGGGTGGGCGCCGTGCTGGCGGGTGAGGTCGATCAGCCGGACGCAGGCGGACGCGCCGGCCACGGCCGCCTCGACCAGGGCCGCCGGCGGGCCGGCGAGGGTGAGGACCGAGCGGTCGTGGTCCGGGTCGGAGGAGCGGTCCAGCACCAGCACGTCGGGGTGGGCGCCGGCGAACCCCGCGACGATCTCGTCGATCACCGCCTCGCGGCGCCCCTCGGAGAAGTTCGGCACGCTCTCGATCAGGCACTCAGGATCCATGCGACCGGGTCCTCCTCACGGTGGTGGTGGCCCTCCCCCACCCGCCGGCGCCTGGGCGGCGAACACGCCGGCGTCCGCGCCGTCGCGGGCGATCACCACGCCCGCCTTGACCACCAGCGCGGCCAGGTTGACGCCGACGTGGTAGGCGAGGTCCAGGTAGGAGCGGCCCGCCAGCACCACCAGATCACAGGCCGCGCCAGGACCCAGCCGGCCGGCGCGGCCGGCGCGGCCGACCGCGTGGGCGGCACCGTCGGTGGCGGCGAGCACCGCCTCCTCGGGGGTGAGCCCGCCGTGGACGCACGCCAGCGCCATCATCAGCTGCATCGACTCGGAGTAGCAGGTGCCGGGGTTGCAGTCGGTGCCGAGCGCGATGGTGACCCCGGCCTCCCTGAGCACCTGGACCGGCGCGGCCCGGCCGGTGCGCAGCATGAAGCTGGTGCCGGGCAGCAGCACCGCCACCGTGCCGGCGGCCGCCAGCGCGCGCGCCTCCTCCGGCTCGAGGAAGAGCAGGTGGTCGGCTGAGACGCAACCCTGCTCGGCGGCGAGCAGCGCCCCGCCGGTGGAGCCCAGCTCGTTGGCGTGCAGCTTGGGCGCGAGGCCGGCGCGCCGGCCGGCGACCAGCACCCGCCTTGACTCCTCCACGGTGAGCGCGCCCCGGTCGCAGAAGGCGTCAACGAACTCCGCCAGCGGCGCGCAGGCCGGCAGCATCTCGTGTTCGAGCAGGTCGAGGTAGCCGTCCCGGTCGTCGGCGTACTCCGCGGGGATCAGGTGGGCGCCGAGGAAGGTGCGGACCACCTCGACCCTGGCGCGGGCACCGAGCGCCGCCAGGACCGCCAGCGACCTGCGCTCGTCGGCCACGGTCAGCCCGTAGCCCGACTTGGCCTCGCAGGTGGTGGTGCCACCCACCGCCGCCCGGACCAGCCGGGCGGCGGTCTCCGCCTCGAGCTCCTGGTCGGTGGCGGCGCGGGTGTCGCGCACGGTGCGGTTGATGCCGCCGCCGGCGGCAAGGGCCTGCTCGTAGCCGACGCCGCGGAGCCTGGCGGCGAACTCGTCGGCCCGGTCCCCGGCGAAGACCAGGTGGGTGTGGGCGTCGACGAAGCCGGGCAGCACCGCCCGCCCACCGGCGTCGAGCACGGTGGCGTCGGCGGCCAGGTCCAGCTCGGGCAGGTCGGCCTCGGGCCCGGCGAACACCACCGTGCCGGCGCTGGCCGCCACCGCGCCCCGCTCGACCAGCCCGAGCGGCCCGTCGCCACGCCCCGGCTCGGCAGTGACCAGCTGCCCGGCCCCGGTAAGCAGGAAGTCGGCCGGCTGCCCCGCAGGCAGGTCGTCTGCGGTCCGGCGGGCGGCTCGCGCCTGTGGTGCAGGCTCCATCGACTGCCTCACGCCGACCCTTCTCCCGCGTCCGGGGCCAGCATGGGGAGGTCCACGCGGTGGTCGCGGGCGACCTGGACGGCCAGGTCATACCCGGCGTCGGCGTGGCGCATCACCCCGGTCCCCGGGTCGTTGGTGAGCACCAGCTCGACCCGCTTGGCGCCCTCGTCGGTGCCGTCGGCCACCACCACCACGCCGGCATGGATGGAGCGGCCGATGCCCACCCCGCCGCCGTGGTGGACGCTCACCCAGGACGCGCCGGAGGCGGTGTTGAGGAGGGCGTTGAGGATCGGCCAGTCGGCGATCGCGTCGGAGCCGTCGGCCATCGCCTCGGTCTCGCGGTAGGGCGAGGCGACCGAGCCGGCGTCCAGGTGGTCACGGCCGATCACGATCGGGGCGCGCAGCTCGCCGTCGGCGACCAGCTGGTTGAAGGCCAGCCCGGCCTGGTGGCGCTCGCCATGGCCGAGCCAGCAGATGCGCGCGGGCAGCCCCTGGAACTGGACCCGCTCGGCGGCCATGCGCATCCAGCGGGCCAGGTGCTCGTCCTGGCCGAACAGCTCGAGTACGGCCTGGTCGGTGCGGGCGATGTCGGCCGCCTCGCCGGACAGGGCAGCCCAGCGGAACGGGCCCTTGCCCTGGCAGAACAGCGGCCGGATGTAGGCGGGCACGAAGCCGGGGTAGGCGAAGGCGTCCGCGAAGCCGGCCGCGCGGGCCTCCCCGCGGAGGTTGTTGCCGTAATCGAACACCTCGGCCCCGGCGCGCTGGAACCCGACCATCGCCTCGCAATGCGCCGCGATCGACTCGCGTGCCTGCTTGACATACCCGTCCGGGTCCTCGCGGCGGGCGGCGGGCGCGTCGCCGGCGTCCACCCCGCGAGGGACGTAGCCGCCGAGCGGGTCGTGGGCGGAGGTCTGGTCGGTGACCACGTCGGGCCGGAAGCCGGCGGCGAGCAGCTCGGGGAGCACCTCGGCGGCGTTGCCGACCAGCCCGATGGAGACCGCCCGGCGCGCGGCCGCCGCCTGCTCGGCCCGGCGCACGGCATCGCCGAGGTCCTCGGCCCGCTCGTCCAGGTACCCGGTGTCCAGGCGGCGGTCAAGGCGCTCCGGGTCGACCTCGACGCAGAGGGCCACGCCCTCGTTCATGGTCACCGCGAGCGGCTGGGCGCCGCCCATCCCCCCGAGGCCGGCGGTGAGCACGATCTTGCCGGCCAGGCTCGGCCAGCCGTTGGCCTCGGCCAGCGCCGCGAAGGTCTCGTAGGTGCCCTGCAGGATCCCCTGGGTGCCGATGTAGATCCACGACCCGGCGGTCATCTGCCCGTACATGGTCAGGCCGATGGCCTCCAGCTCGCGGAACCGCTCCCAGGTGGCCCACTCGGGCACCAGCAGCGAGTTGGCCAGCAGCACCCTGGGCGCGAACGAGTGGGTGCGGAACACCCCGACCGGCTTGCCGGACTGCACCAGCAGGGTCTCGTCGTCGCGGAGGCGGCGCAGGGTGGCCACGATCCGGTCGAAGGCGTGCCAGTCGCGCGCCGCCCGGCCGGTGCCCCCGTACACCACCAGGTCGTCGGGCCGCTCGGCCACCTGCGGGTCGAGGTTGTTGCAGAGCATGCGCAGGGCGGCCTCCTGCTGCCAGCCCTGGCAGGACAGCTCGGGACCGCGCGGGGCGCGGACGGGGCGGGCACCTTCCATCTCGGTCGCTCCTCTTCGGTGTCCGTCGCGCCCGCGGTGCTCAGCGCAGCGGGCCGGTCACCTGCTCGGCCGCGTCCACCAGGGCGCCGGTGGCGAGGAGGGTCTCCACCGCGGCCATGTCGGGCGCGAGGTAGCGGTCGTGGTCGAGGGTGGGCACGTCCTGGCGGAGCCGGGCCAGCGCCGCGGCCACCGCCGGTCCTGGCTCCAGTGGCGTGCGGAGGTCGATCGCCTGGGCCGCGCAGAGCGCCTCGATCGCCAGCACCCTGCGGACGTTGGCGACCACCCGGCGCAGCTTCAGCCCGGCCGTCCAGCCCATGGAGACGTGGTCCTCCTGGTTCCCCGAGGTCGGGATGGAGTCCACCGACGCCGGGTGGGCCAGGATCTTGCAGTCGCTGACCAGGGCGGCGGCGGTGTACTGGGTGAGCATCAGGCCGGAGTTGAGGCCCGGGTCGCGCGCCAGGAACGGCGGCAGGTCGTGGTTGAGCGCCGGGTCGAGCAGCCGGTCGACCCGGCGCTCGGAGATGTCGGCCAGCTCGGCCAGGGCCACCGCGAGGAAGTCGAGCACGAACGCGAGCGGCTCGCCGTGAAAGTTGCCGACGCTGACGACCTCTTCCTCCTCGGCGAACACCACCGGGTTGTCGGTCACCGCGCCCAGCTCGCGCTCGGCCACTCCCCTGGCGAAGCCGACCACGTCCCGGCAGGCACCGTGGACCTGCGGGGCGCAGCGCAGCGAGTAGGCGTCCTGGATGGCATGGTCCGAATGGCGGTGGCTGGCCAGGATCGCCGAGCCGGCGAGCAGGCCGCGCAGGTTGGCCGCCGAGTCCAGCTGGCCCGGGTGCGGCCGCAGCTCGTGGACGCGGGCCTGGAAAGGCCGGTCGGTGCCGAGCAGCCCCTCGATCGACATGGCGCAGGCGAGGTCGGCCATGGCCGCCAGCGCTTCGGCGTCGGCCACCGCGAGGCAGGCGAGCGCGAGCATGCCCTCGGTACCGTTGACCAGCGAGAGGCCTTCCTTGTAGGAGAGCGTGAGCGGCTCGAGGCCGGCCAGGCGGAGCCCTTCGGCGGCGGGCACCCGGCGGCCCTCGACCAGCACCTCGCCCTCGCCCAGCAGCGGCAGGGCGAGGTGGGCGAGCTGGGCAAGGTCGCCGGAGGCGCCCACCGAGCCGTGCTCGGGGATCACCGGGACCACCCCGGCGTCGAGCAGACCGACCAGGGCCTCGACGACCACCGGCCGGACGCCGGAGAACCCCTGGGTCAGCGTCCGGGCGCGCAGCAGCTGCATCGCCCTGACCACCTCGACGTCGAGCGGGTCGCCGGTGCCGGTGGCGTGCGACAGCACGATCCGCCGCTGCAGCTCCTCCAGGTCGCGAGGGGCGACCGCGGTGTTGGCCAGCAGGCCGAAGCCGGTGGAGACGCCGTAGACCCGCCGTCCCTCGGTGACCGCCCGCTCGACCACGGCACGGGCCGGGAGCATCCGCGCCCTGGCCTCCTCGCCGAGTTCGACCGGGAGCCGGTCACGCGCCACCGCCACGACGTCGGCGATCCGCAGCGGGGCACCGGAGAGCACCACCCGGTCGACGGTGACGCCGTCGTCCAGCCGTCTCATGCTCGCATCCTACGGCACCAGGGCGGGCGCCCGAAGCGCTGTCCGGCCGTCTCGGTAAGATCACCTCCGTCCCTTTGGACGATCTCACACGGCTTGACGTGCTTGTCGGGAATCAGGGCGGGAGGGCGGAGCGTTGTGTAGGTCGGATGCACCCTGTTCGAGTACGCGTCTGATGCTGCGGGTATACGACCCTCGATACGAGATCGGTATGCGGAAGTTCGGCTTCTGTAGGTGCAAGATGACTGAAGTTGAGCCATGCTGGTGGTGCGACCCGGCCCAGACCGGGGGTGAGTTGAGGAGACGACATGGGCACCGACTTCCCTAGCGAGAGCGGAAGCACCAGCACGCTGCAACGCGAGGTGTGCGACAAGTGTGGCTCCCGCATGTTCCTCCAGGGCTCGGCGTACGGCTTCGAGCGCTGGGAGTGCCCCAAGTGCCACCAGGTCGTCGGCATCGACACCGACCCGGACGTGGGCACGCGCTTCCAGATCGATCGTGGCCAGCCGTGGAAGTACTCGCCGGACGCGTTCAAGACCAACTGACCCCAGCGGCAGCGAACCGACCAACGATGGCGGGTCCCGGGGTGGGGCCCGTTTGCGTTCTCCAGGCCGCGCCGGCCCCGGTGGCTCACGACGCTGCCGGGCTCGGTTGGACCTCTTCGAGCCGGAGCTCGACCGGGTCGAGCTCACCGCGGAGGAAGTCGAGCATGGCCGTGGCGCGGTCGCAGTCCTTCTCCGCCACCACCTGGTAGCGGGCCAGCCGGCAGGACCAGCCCAGCCCGGCCAGGACGCTGAGCTGCTCGGCGGCCCGGCGGCAGCGGGCGCCGATCTCCTCCCCGAGGACGCGCACGGCGTCGGGCACGACCCGGATCCCCTCGCCCAGCTCCCAGCCTGGCGGCAGGTACAGGTGCACGGTGCAGCGGACCATCGGCCCCTCCTCGGTCGGTCGCGGCCGATGCTGCCCCATCGAGGGTCGTCGCGCGCCAGCTCGTCCACACCCCCCGTCCGCCCGGGCGACGGCTCGTTGCCCGGTGGGGCTCAGGCCCGGGGCACGCCGGGGACGAGCAGGTACACCGACAGCGCCCAGGTGGCGTGGGACACCAACCCGGGGACGAGGCTGCCGGTGACCTGGCGCTGCCTGGCCCAGACGGCGCCGCAGACGCAGGCCGCCAGCGGCAGCACGAGGCTGCCCGACAGGCCCACGAACAGCGCGTAGAGGAGGGTGGAACCGACCACCGGCCCCCAGCCGGGGCCGAGCCGCCTGGCCAGGCGGGCGAACACCGCGCCGCGCCACAGCACCTCCTCGCCAGGCGAGGTGACCAGGAGGATCAGCGCCGCCGCCACCGGCACGGGCGCGCTCCCACGGACCAGGTCGGCCACCCGTTCGACCGCCGGCCAGAGCGGTGTCTGCCTGGCGACCAGGGCGCCGAGCGCGAACCCGAGGTCCAGCACGAGGCCGGAGGCGAGTCCCATGACCACCAGCCGCCGCCCCGGCCGGAGCCGCGCCGGCAGTTCCGGGTGCCAGGCGACCCACCAGGAGAGCGCGGCCACCACGGTCATCGAGGGCCACAGCGGAAGCACCTGGTAGCGGAACGCGCCCAGGTAGATCGCTGCCATGACCGCCAGGCCGGCGGGCATGACCCAGGCGGGGCGGGCCGCGGGCCGCGGCTCGCGGCCCGGCGTCATGCTCATGGCGGCAGCATACGAGGCTGGCGTCGCCGGATCGGTGACCGCCGGCCTAGGATGCAGCACCAGCGCACCGCGACGACGAGGACGCCTTGGCTGAGACGCTGATCCACCTGGTCCGCCACGGTCACGTGGAGAACCCCAAACGGGTGCTGTACGGACGCCTGCCCGGCTACAACCTCTCCGCGCAGGGGCGCGCGCAGGCCGAGCTGCTGGCCCGGTATTTCGCCGCGGTGCCGCTGGCGGCCGTGCTGGCCAGCCCGCTCGAGCGCGCCCAGCAGACCGCCACCATGATCGCGGAGCCGCACGGCCTCGAGGTGGAGACCGACCTGCGCCTGATCGAGGCGAGCAACGTCTTCGAGGGCGCCGCCGGCAACAAGCTCTGGTACGTGCTGCGCCACCCGGCGCTGTGGCTGAAGCTGCGCGACCCGCGCGGCCCGTCCTGGGGGGAGCGCAACATCGACCTCGTCACCAGGGTCCAGGAGGCGGTGACCGCCGCGCGGGAGGTCTACGCCGGCCGCCAGGCCGTGCTCGTCTCCCACCAGGCGCCCATCTATGTCGCGCGGCTGGCCTACGAGCGGCGCTCCCTGACGCACTGGCCGGTCCAGCGGAGGTGCACCCTCGGCAGCGTCACCACCCTGAGCTTCGACGGCGCCACCCTCACCGGCGTCCGCTACGCCGAGCCGGCCGCCGCCGCGCTCCGCCGGGTCGACTCCGACCACGCCAGACTGCCCCGCAGGCAAGGCGACTGAGAGGCTTGGCGGCGATGCGGCTCGTTGTGCTGGGGCCCGGGGCGACGCGCCCCTGTTAGCCGGCGGATGAGGACCGTGGTGCCGGCTTCCTGTTCGGGATGAACAACGGACTGCCCCGCAGGCAGGGCGACGGCGGCTGGCGGGACGACCCGCTCCCGGCGGTGGCCGGCCTGACCACGGGTGGCACGGACGTGCCGAGCCATGCCCACGATTCTGGGCCACCCGCCGCCGGCTGTCAGCCGGAGCGTCAGTCGCCGACGGCGGCGCGGCGCGCGCCCACCTCGGCGCGCTGCCAGACCCGCTCCCACTGCTCGGCCATGGACTGCTCCGCCTTGAACGCGATCTCGGCGACCTCGCGCTGCCAGCGGCGGTCCTCCCTGCCGTGCAGGGCTTCGAAGGTCTTGGTCCAGAGCGCGGACCGCTCCCGGTGCATCTCGGCC
>DATLQA010000097.1:0-4614 GCA_035535495.1 Actinomycetota bacterium
ACCACGCTGGTGCCCAACGGCAACGTCGTCTTCGGTGGCAGCGGCACCACCCGCACCATGACCGCGACCACGGTGGCCGGCCGCACCGGCACCGCGACCCTGACCATCACCGTCAGCGACGGTCAGGCCACAAGCCAGGTCCAGGTCACGGTCCGAGCCGGCGGCAACGGCGGCGAGACGCTCACCGGCGGCGCGGGCACCGACCTGATCTTCGGTCAAGGTGGCAACGACACGCTCAACGGCCAGGGCGGCGACGACCTGCTGTGCGGCGGGGCTGGGAACGACATCCTCTCCGGCGGCGACGGCAAGGACACCCTGAGTGGTGGCGACGGCAACGACATCCTGTCCGGCGGTGCCGGGGACGATGGCATGAGCGGTGGTGCTGGCAACGACCGGCTCACCGGCGGGCCGGGTGCCGACGGCTTCAGCGGCGGTGCCGGTAACGACGTGGCGAGCGACTTCACCGTGGCCCAGGGCGACACCAGCGACGGCACGATCCCCTAGTCACCGAACCGGCACGCCGGTGAGCAGACGCCGGGCCGCCCCGAGGGTGGCCCGGCGCCCCGCCATGTGGATGTCAGGGAAGGTGACCAGGTGGCGCGGGGCGACTAGGGCTGGTGGAACCGGCCCACGAAGGTGAGGGCGAGCCAGGGCTTGCGGCCCCAGGCCAGCAGCCGCCCTGCGGCGATGTGCTTCCACTGGGATTGCCGGCGGTAGAGCACCAGGAGCAGGGCGGCCGGGTCGGCGGAGATGTGGGTGTCGACCGGTCGCTCACCGCCGGGGTTGACCTGCAGGCAGCCATCCTGGAAGGCGAAGGTGTAGGTCGCTTGGCCGCGCAGCCGGACCTTGAAGGTGGCGGTGAACCCTCGGGCTCGCTCGGGATCGACCCAGCCCGGAACGATCGGGGCCAGACCATCGAGGATCAGCGCGACGTGGCCGGGGTCGATCGGCCATGGTTGTCGCACGGCCTGAGCGATGTCCCAGCCGTGAACGACCAGCTCCCCGAGGAGGATCCCGAGGGCGACGTCGGCGGGGACGAGCTCGCCTCCATGGAACCGGAACGAGGGCGGCGCCGTCCCGTAGCCCTCGATCTGGTCGCACAGGGCGGCGAGGTCGAGCCGGAGCCGGTCGGCCAGCTCCGCCGTGCTGTGCGTGCCGAGCGCCTGGATCTGCGCCTGGTTCAGCTCGGGCAGCGCCTGCGGGTCCGTGACCCAGGTGCCGCGGCGCTCAGGGCCGTCGGCGTAGCGAGGAGCGACGGTGACGACGTGGGCGGCGGCCTCCTGGATCGTCCAGTCAGGGGAGTGGGGCACCTTGCGCTGGGGGTCGGGCGCGGCGGTGACCAGGGCAGCGAAGCGCTCGCCGACTTGCGTGATCGCCGGTCGGACCCGGTCCAGGTACGTGGTCGTGGTCTGCATGCCACACCCTCCGATACTTCTGCGGACTGCTGCTCCGATCCGGAGTAGTCGCAATCTACTCCGATCCGGAGTAATGTCAAGACATGGACCGGGATTCACCACCGCCGTCGTTGCCGACCACCTCGTACGCCATCCTCGGGATGCTCGCGCTGCGGCCCTGGACCGCGTACGAGCTCACCCAGCAGCTCCGCCGCAGCCTGACCTACTGCTGGCCAAAGGCCGAGAGCGTGCTGTACGACGAGCCCAAGCGACTGGTCCGGCTCGGCTTGGCGACCGCCCACCGCGAGCCGGCGGGCCGCCGCACCCGGACGGCCTATGCGATCACCGACGAGGGCCGCCGCGCCCTTGGCGCCTGGCTCGCGACCCAACCCGGCCCCCCGCGCTTCGAATTCGAGACGATGGTGCGCCTGATCTACGCCGATCAGGGAACCAAGGAGGACCTCCTGGGCGCCGTGCGAGCCGCCCGCGGCTGGGCGGACGAGCGCTTTGCGGACGGGCGTGAGCAGGTCCGCGGCTACCTGGCCGACGGCGGCCCGTTCCCCGACCGGCTGCACATCATCGCGCTGTTCGCCCGCTTCTACGCCGACCTGTTCGAGTTGATACTCCGGTGGGCCGACCTGGCCGAGGCCGAGATCGAGGCGTGGCCGCGCGCCGACGGCGTGGGCATGACCGAGCGCGCGCACGCCCTGCTCCAGGAGCTGGTGAGCCGTCCCATGACCGGCCACGCCGCCGAGCAGGGGCTGCCCGCGCACCAGGACAGCGAAGGCACGCGAGGGCCGGTGGGATCGGCTTGAGCCGGGGCCACGGCCTGCGTCCGTGCCCGCGGCCCGAGGAGGATTACGCCAGGCCCGACATCTCAAGGTGGTGCTCGACCAGCAGCATGGCCGGTGCTACCTTCGCCGGCGCCACCTTGGTCCAGGTCTGCACGAGGTCGCCCAGGAGCATCACCGTCTCCCACAGCGCGACCCGCTCGCCGGACACCGGCGCCAGTGTCTGGTAGCGGTCCAGGAACCGCGCGCAGAGCCGATGGAGCTGGATCAACCGTTGCTCGGCGGCCGCCCGGCCGGCGGCCGTGCCGTCGCGGGCTTCGATCAGCCCGGCGCCCTTGACCGAGGACATGAACAGCGCCAGGTCCATCGCCGGCTCGGCCTGGCAGATGTCGTCGAAGTCGATGAAGGCGATGCGATCACCGTCGAGGAGGACTTGGCCGGGCCGGAAGCTGCCATGGGAGGGGCGGGCAGGGTCGGGGGGTTGCCGGGTTGCCAGCTCCTCGACCGTTGCCAGCAAGGGCGTGGCCGCATCGGCCAGGTCAGGGACGGCGGCCGTGAGGGTTCGGAGCACCCCGCGGAGCTCGGCCAGCTCGTCGGCGAGCGTGACCGGGTCACCGTGGTGCACCGCGCAGGTGTGCAGGGCGGCCAGACCCGCGGCAGTCCTGTCCATAGCGTCGTCTAACTGCGCCATGGCGTCCGTGGTACCGGCGGTCAGGGCAGCGCGGATGAGCTGTTTGAGCGTCTGCCGTTCGCCGACCGGGCCCTGCACGAGCACGCCCAGCTCAGGGATGTACGCCAGTGGCTCGGCGATCGTGACCACGTCGCCGGCCGCGAGGGGCGACGCCCACAGTGCCCGCATGCCATCCCAGGCGTTCCGGCCCTTGTCACCGCGGTAGGCCTTGGCCACGACCAGGCTGGGGCCGTCGGCGCCAGGCGGGTAGGCCAGGTCGTACAGGATGGTGCAGCGGTTGCCTGGTTTTGAGCGGACCACGCGCGGGTTGGCACCTGCCAGGCGCAAGCCGGCATGGGCCGGTGCCGCGGCGCGCAACTGCTCCTCCAGGAGGGCACGCGCCCGCGCCGGGTCGGTCAGGACCGGCAGAGCCGGCAGGGCGGCCGCCTCGGCCGGTGCGCTGGTGAGCTCCAAGCCCAGCTCGGGGAGGACCCGCCGCCAGCCAGGCGCGCCGAACGGCGTGGCCCCCGGGCCGTCGGCGGCCGGGACGGCCGTGGGTGGGTACACGGTCCCGAGCAAGGCGACCGCACGCGCGACCCCATCCGGTCCCGCCACCGTGACCTCGTAGCGGCCGGTCCAGCTGGCTTCGCGGCGGTTGAGGCGGAGCCGCTTGACGGTCACGCGGCCGAGCGCGAGCTGTGGCTCATGCCGGACCAGCGCGGCTCCGATCCGCTCGGGGTCGGCCGCGGCCGCCAGCCACGCCGGCAGGAAGGCGAACCGGTGCAGCGATGCCCGCGCATCGGCTGGGATCTGAGTGGCCATGCCACGCTCCTGCTCGTCGCACGTCGTCGGAGCGAGCTTCTCACCACCGTCAATGCGCCCGTGCATGACAACCTTCCAGCGCGTCACCTCTTCCCCTCTGGATCTCTGGTTGCCCGCGGCTGAAGATGCGTGAGACGCAAGTGGTCGATCGGCGTCTTCCGTGACGGAGGCAGCGTGCATCCGGAGACGAAGTACGCACGGCTGGGACGGGACCGGATCGCCTATCAGGTGCTCGGGGAGGGCCCACCCGACCTGGTGATGACCACCGGAAGCTTCGGCCACGTCGACATGGCCTGGGAAGACCCCGGGATCGCGCTGTTCCTCCGCACGCTGGCCTCGTTCTCCCGGCTGATCATGTTCGACCGGCGGGGCACGGGCGCCTCCGATCCCCTATCGATTGATTCGCTGCCACCATGGGAGTCGTACGCCCAGGATCTGGCAGCCGTCCAGGACGAGGTCGGCTCACGGCAGGCGGCGTTGCTGGTCCAGGTCGACGCCGGCCCGATGGCGATGTTCTTCGCCGGGACCCAGCCGGAGCGCACCGGCGCGCTGATCCTGGCCAATGCCACCGCCAGATATCTGGCCGCCGACGACTACCCGATCGGCGTCCCCGCGGAGGTCGCTGAGGCGGTCCTGGCCCAGATCGACCAGCTCTGGGGTACCGAAGCCATGGTCACGCTGCAAGCACCGAGCCGGGCGGACGACGCGCGCTTCCGCCGCTGGCTGGCGAGATTCCAGCGCACCACCGCCAGTCCCCGGGCGGTCCAGGCGTTCCTGCGCGCGTCGTTCGAGATGGACGCGTCCTCGATCCTGCCACTGATCCAGGCGCCCACCCTGGTTCTGCACCGGCGCGACTGCCAGCTCGTCCCGGTTGCGCACGGGCGCGACCTCGCCGAGCGCATCCCAGGGGCGAGGCTGGTCGAGCTGCCAGGGACCG
>DATLQA010000098.1:0-2055 GCA_035535495.1 Actinomycetota bacterium
AGCCTTGCGCGATGTTGCTGTCGTTGTCGGCGGGCTGAGCATGGCTCGGAGCGATCCCTGCCACTGCTGCCCGGGTTCGACTACAGCACTCGGCGCCGCGCGCCGTCACAGAGCGGTCAGTTCGACGACCGGTGTGGCCCCCGCGGGATGCACCGTGGCGACCCTGAGCCCCGCAGCTGCGGCGAGGGCGGTGAGCTCGGCGATGCCGCGTTCGCGGCCGCCGAAGTAGGCGAGCACCCGCAGGTCCATCTCGGTGCGGTGGTCGGTGTCGGTGACGAGTTTCTCCACCACGAAGACCCTGCCGTCGGTCCCTGCCGCTTGTGCGCAGCGCCGCAAGATCGCGCGTGCTGACCCGTCGTCCCAGTCGTGCAGGACCGCACACAGCAGATAGCCGCCGGCACCCGGCGGCAGCGGAGCAAAAAAGCTGCCCGCCACGGCATCGCTGCGGTCGGCCAACCCCGCCGCCGTCAACGCCTTGCGCGCGGCCTCGGCGGCGCCGGGCAGCTCCAGCACCGTGCCCCGCAGGTCTGGGTGCCGGTGCAGCAGGGCGGCAAGCAGTGCGCCGTTGCCGCCACCGACGTCGACCAGGTGGCCCACCGATCCCCAGTCGTAGGCCGCAACGATGTCGGGCGCCCAGACCTCCACGTCGGCGGCCATCTGCGCGTCGAAGGACGCTGACCGGGTGGGGTCGGCGGCCAGGTCGTCCCAGAAGGACCGACCAAACTGCGCGGGGAAGCCGGGCTCACCGGTGCGGACGGTGTGTAGCAGCTGGACGAAGGAGAGGTCGGCGCGGCCGATCGCGCTGTCGAGGTCCAGCATGGTCCGCCTGCCGCCGGGGTGGTCATCGCGCAGGGCGTGGCCTTGTGCGGTCAGCACGTACCGATCCGACTGGTCACGACGCAGCACGCCCGCGGTGACCAGGTGCCGCAGCACCCGATCCAGTGCGTCAGCATCGGCGCCCGTCGCCTCGGCCAGCTCCGGCGCGGTTCGTCGTCCCCCCATGATGTGGTCGGCGATCCGCAGGGTGGCCGCCACGCGCACCGCCATCGGCGTCGCTAGGTCCGCCATCGCCCACAACCGGGCGGCCCACTCGCCGTCGTCTGCCACCTCTGCCACCGCGTCCTCCCTTCGCCGCAGCGCACAGCCTAGCGACCAGGCTCGCTTGTCCGTCAGCCGCGTGAGCTTCATGGTTGCCAGGCGGCCTGGCGTCGATAGTGGCAGCTGCGGGGCGCGTGCCTGATGGCGGCGTCGCCACACCGACCAGCGCAACCGGTGGGCGGCATCGGCAGCGGGCCGAGCGACCAGTGCGGCGTACAGGTGCTGGACCTCGTTGCAGGTCAATCCGACCAGCCCGGCCGGTGGTGGGTGGCGGGCGTGTTCGGTCAAGGCCGCCACCACCAGGAAGGCGTGGGCGAGCACCGCCAGCGTGACCCACCGGTACCAGGAGCGCCAGCGGCGGACCTGGTGCTGGTCCAGGCCACACAGGCCCTTGCCGGTCTGCAGGCGCTCCTCGATCCTCCAGCGCCTGCCCGCCACCCGCACCAGGATGGCCGGGGGCGTCGGGCGGGGTGTGTAGCAGCGGTAGAAGGCCAGCTCGTCGGTCCGCTGGTGGCGGCGGACCATGAGCCAATGCTGGCCGGCCTGGCCGCCAGGCGCAGCCTCGCCATCGAGGCGGAGGAACGCCCAGTCGTGGTAGCGGTGGCCCTTGGCGCCCTTGCCGCACGATACCTGCTGCCACGCCCGCGCCGGGACATGGGCGATCAGGGCGTCGGCGGGGCGGCTGGCGCCACCGAAGCCGACCGAGTGGTCGCAGGCCACCGCCAGCACGTAGCCGATGCCTCGGCGCTCCAGCCCGGCCCGCAGCTTGGGGTTGGCACCGTAGGCCTCGTCACCGGCGACCCAGGCCGCCGGGACCCCGGCGTCCAGCGCACGGCAGATCATCTGGGTGGCCAGGGCCGGCTTGGTCGCAAACCCGACCTGGTCGGGGACGCCGGCGGCCCGGCAACGCTCAGCATCGTCGGTCCAGGATCGGGGCAGGTACAGCTCCCGGTCGAT
>DATLQA010000099.1:0-5040 GCA_035535495.1 Actinomycetota bacterium
TGGAGCAGCCGCCGGTTACCGAGGCCGGTGAGGTCGTCGGTGTGCGCCTGGCGGCGCGAGTCGGACAGGGAGCGGACCTCGAGGAAGGCCGCCACCGTCCGGACGACGCAGGCCAGCAGGCATCCGGTGGCGAGCCCGGCCGCCAGCGTGGAGATCCTGGTGAAGTGGTCGAGCAGCAGGATCCCGAGCGAGCTGACCGCGAACAGGGAGGGGACCACCAGGACGGTCCAGCCTTCCATGCGCACCGGATGCCCGGCCCGCGGGGACGACCAGGCGGCCAGGCCGATGATCAGCGTCGCCGCTGGCCAGACCAACTCCAGCCAGGTACCCGGCGCATAGGTGCTGTTGGCTACCCGGAACAGGTACAGCGTGTCGGCCAGCGCGAAGAGCACGAACCCGGCGGCCAGCAGCCACCAGGCCCGGCCCGGCCGCCAGCCCATCAGTGCCACCACCCCGACGACCAGGACCAGCAGCAGCAGGTCGCCAATCGGGTAGGCGAGGTTGGTGGCGACCGCGGAGGCGGGCGCGCCGCCGGTGGCGTCCACGATCGTCTGGAACGCCAGCGCGGCGCCGATGGCGGCCGCGCCGAGCCCGCCGATCACCCCGTCCAGCCAGAGGCTGCGGTGGAACTGGGTCACGCGGCGGCGCACCAGCAGCACCAGGGTCGCGTAGGCGAACGGGTAGAAGGCGACGAACAGGGCATCGACCACCGAAGGGAACGGCTGCGGGTCGAGGTGGATGATCCAGGTCAGCCACACCACGTTGCCGGCCTCGAAGCAGGCCAGGCCGGCACCCATGCAGAGCCAGGCGGCCCGCTCCTGGCGGTCGAGCGCGGCCCTGGTCAGGCAGAGCACGGCGGAGATGGCCGCCACCCCGCTCGCCAGCCAGGCGCCGACCCCGCTCCCCTGCTCGCCGGGCCATGCAAGAGCGACGGCGCACGCCACCAGGGTGGCCACCGCCAGCCCTCGCAACGAGGCGACGACCAGCCGGTGGCGTCGTGGTA
This sequence comes from Actinomycetota bacterium, assembly GCA_035535495.1. Taxonomy (GTDB): domain Bacteria; phylum Actinomycetota; class CALGFH01; order CALGFH01; family CALGFH01; genus DASUZB01. The sequence goes on from DATLQA010000099.1 coordinate 1,004, forward strand.
GGGCACCGATCATCCCAAGGCTCCTGCGTCGTGGCAGCGTCACAGGCTAGGTCGGCTGGTCGGCGGGAGTCCTTAGGAATCCGCCGGACGATCTGCTCGACAGACGCGAACGAGCCCGATAAGGAAGCTCGGCTCGACCGTCTAAATGGGACGCTCGCCGACCACGGCGTAGTCGTTGAGGCTGAACAGGAACGCGCCGCGCTCGTCCAGCCGCCGCAGCCCGGCGAGCCAGCCGCCCAGTTCCTCCGCGCTGGCGGCGCCGGCGGCGCGCAACGCCCTGACCAGGTTGTGGGCGTACCCGTAGCCGAGCTCCCCCAGCTGGAAGCGGCGGCTGAGGACCAGCGCCGCCTGGACGTCGGTGACCACGAACGGCGAGTCGCCCACCACCTCGGGCAGGCGGCGGCCCATGGTCGGGTCGATCGCGTCCATCCAGTCCTGCTGGGTGTCGCAGTAGGCCTGGACCAGCCGCCGGGTCAGCGCCGCGTCCTCCGAGGCGAACACCAACGTGTCGTAGTCGACGTGGCTGAGCAGCAGGCGGCCGCCTGGCCGCAGGACCCGGTAGGCCTCGCGCAGCAGGGCCTGGGGGTCGGGGAGGAACTCCAGCACGTTGTGGCAGAGCACCCGGTCGAAGCTGGCGTCCGCGAACGGCAGCGACTGCTTGAGGTCGGCCCTGACCAGACCGGTGCGGCCGGCCTCCCCGATGGCGGCCGCCGCCCGCCGCAGCACCTCGGACACCAGGTCGACACCGACGGCCATGCCGCCACGCAGCGCCGGCACCAGGACGCGCAGCGAACTGCCCGTCCCGCAGCCCAGATCCAGCACCCGGCTGTCCGGCTCGGCTCGGAGCAGGCCGGCGAGCCAGCGGTGCCGGCTCTCCACCATGGGCTCGACGATCGCGTCGACGTCGGTCTGGTCCAATTCGGCGCCTTTCTGCCGTGCCACGCCCTTGAGGGCGCGGCGGCGGGTCGGCCACGCCCCGCAGGAGGGATAAGCTCGGTAAGGCCTCTCCTACCGGAGCATCAGGGGAGCCTTGATCGCGCCGATTGCATTATGGTGCTGCGCAGCTACTCCCTCACGGAACGGCCCGATCTGGAGCACGGGGTCGAGCCGCTGTTCGCCGCCACCTGGCCACAATTCGTCCTGCACGACCCGGTCGCGGGACGCTACTGGTCCCGGGTGGTCGAGGAGTTCTCCGACCACCACGTGGGGCTCGTCGACGAGCCCGCCGGGGAGCTGGTCGGGGTCGGCTACAGCATCCCCTTCGTCTGGGACGGCACCGCGGCCGGGCTGCCCGCCGGCTGGCAGGCGGTGGTCACCGAGGCGATCGCCGACCACGACCAGGGCCACACGGCCACGGCCGTCGCCGCGCTGTCCATCACGGTCGCGCCCAGCCGCCAGGGTCGCGGGCTGAGCCGGTTGGTGCTGCTGGGGCTCCGCCACGCCGCCCGCGACCACGGGTTCGCGACCCTGCTGGCGCCGGTGCGCCCGAACCACAAGTGCCACTACCCGCTCACGCCGATGGAGCGTTACGTGGACTGGAAGCTGCCCGACGGCGCGCCGTTCGACCCGTGGCTCCGCACCCACTGGCGCTTCGGCGCCAGGTCGTGCGGCATCTGTCCTGGCTCGATGGTGATCACCGCGCCGGTGGCCGCGTGGGAGGAGTGGACCGGCATGGCGTTCCCGGACAGCGGCGACTATGTCGTCCCAGGCGCGCTGGTCCCGGTGAGCATCGACCGCGAGCGGGACACGGGACGCTACGTCGAGCCCAACGTGTGGATGCGCCACGCCCTCGCCGACCAGAGCCACTAGGGCTACCGCCGCGCGGCGCACGCCCCGTCTCCCTCTCCCCCCACCTAGCAGATCGAGCTAGAGTGCGGTCGAGCAACCGGCCGGCCGACCAGGACCCGGGAGGCGGAGGTGTCCAGCCGACACCGGCCACGATGAAGACGTGGGCGTGGCGTGGCTATCTCGCCGCCGGCGTGGCCGCTGGCGCGCTGTACCTGGCGCTGGTCAGCGACGCGCTGTGGGCCGCGCTCGGCGTGTCCGCGGCCATCGTGACCGTCGTCGGGATCCGCTGGCACCGCCCTGCCACCCCGCTGGCGTGGTACCTGCTCGCCGCCGGCCTGCTGGCCTTCGCCCTCGGCGACGCCCTGTACGACCTGTTCCTCCGCCTCGGCAACGGCGAGGTGTCGTACCCCTCCGTGGCGGATCTCTTCTACCTGGCCACCTACGGCTTCCTGATCACCGGCCTGCTGCTGATCCTGCGGGCCCGGACCGCCGGCCGGGACCGGGCCAGCCTGCTCGACGCGCTGGCGATCGCCACCGGCGCGGGCATGCTGGTGTGGCTGTTCCTGATCGTCTCCTACGTGCGGGCGCCAGAGCTGACACTGCTACAGCGGCTCACCTCGATCGGGTACCCGGTGGCGGACCTGCTGTTGCTCACGGTGGTGGCGCGGTTGTGGGTGGCCGGCGGCAACCGGCCGCCCGCCTACTATCTGCTGGTGGCCGGCGCCGTCGGCACACTCGCCGCTGACGCGGCGTTCGGCTACATCCAGCTCGTCGGGGAATTCCACCGCGGCGGGCCGGTCGACGTCGGCTGGATCGTCTTCTACGTCGCCTGGGGCGCCGCCGCCCTGCATCCGTCGATGGCGACGCTGTCCATGCCGGTCCCGCCCGGCTCCGCGCGACTCACCAGGGGACGGCTGGCGCTGCTCGCCAGCGTCTGCCTGGTGGCACCGGCGGTGCTGGTGGTGCAGTGGCTCCGCCATGAGCCGATCGACGCGCCGGTGATCGCGGGAGGCTCGATGGTGCTGTTCCTGATCGCGCTCGCCCGCATGCGCGACCTCGCCACCCAGGTGGCCGCCCAGGTCGAGCGGCGGCGGGTGCTCGACCGCATCGTGAAGGCGGCCGAGCACGAACGCGCCCGCATCGCCGGCGACCTGCACGACGGCCCGGTGCAGCAGCTCACCGCGCTCGGCCTGCACGCCGGCCGCGCGGCCCTCCAGCTCGACAACGGTGACCTGGACGGCGGCCGGAAGCTCATCGAGCGGATCGAGGGCGGCCTGCAGGAGCAGATCAAGAGCCTGCGACGCACGATCGCCGCGCTCCGCCCCGCCACGTTGGACGACCGCGGGCTGGAGGCGGCACTCAGAGACCAGCTCAGCGCGGTCGCCGGGCAGGCGGCGCTCAGCTACGACTTCGACGCCGAGGCGGTCGGCCGGCTCGCCCCCGACTCCGAGACCGTCCTGTACCGGGTGGCGCAGGAGTCGCTCACCAACGTGGTCAAGCATGCGCACGCGACCAACGTCACGGTGTCGCTGCGCACCGTCAACGGTACCGTGCAGCTGGTCGTCTGCGACGACGGGGTCGGCTTCACCCCCGCGGAGCCGACCAAGCTCCGCGACGAGGGGCGCTTCGGCCTGATCGGCATGCAGGAACGGGTCGCCCTGGCGGGCGGGCGGCTGATCCTCCGCTCCGCCCCAGGCGACGGCACCACCGTCGAGGCCGTGCTGCCGTACGTCCCAGCCGTCGACCAGCTTCACTGACCGCCCGACGCGGCCGGGATGCCGGCGACCGGCGCGGCCGCCCTCACGCCCGCGCGGATGGCGGCGGCCAGCGCCTCCTCGGCGAGGAACGCCACCATGTCGGCGCTGGCCTCGACCCGCGGCGCGGCCACGGCGAACACGGTGTCCCCGTCGAAGCTGGTGTGCACCGGGCGGATCGCCCTGGCCATGCCGTCGTGCGCCTGGACGGCGACCCGGTGCACCTCGACCTTGCTGAGCACCGCGTTCGTCGCCACCAGGCCGAGCGTGGTGTTGCCGCCGGGCGGTGGTGGGCCGTCGGGCGGGACGGTGCCCGGCTCGGCGGGGACGGCGGGGGCCACGCCGGCGGCCTCCCGCTCGGCCCATGCGGCCATGGCGGCGTCGACCCCGCCTGGCAGGCGCACCCCCGCGATCACCTGGCCGTCGGCGCCGACCACGTCGCCGCCGGCGTTGGCCACCGCCAGGGCGCCGACCACGAGGTCGCCCATGCTGACC
>DATLQA010000100.1:0-2920 GCA_035535495.1 Actinomycetota bacterium
CCAACCCCGGGGCGTCGGCGACGCTGCCCCTGCCGAGCAGGCAGAGCACGTGGTCCTCGCCGGGCGACCACCCAACCTTGGTAGGTGGCGCCGGACCCGCCGGACACAACCCGGTGTCGCAGCCGCTGATGAACCTCACGCGCCGCCGCCAGTCTCACGAAGCCCGGCCAATGATCTAAGCGTTGACTTATATTAGCAAGTGGTAATAGAGTGCCCGCATGCGCGCATTCGATGTCCTGGGCGATCCGGTGCGGCGCCGCATCCTGGAGCTGCTGGCCGACGGCGAGCAGACCTCCGGGGCGATCACCGCGGCCATCCGCGCCGAGTTCGGGATCTCCCAGCCGGCGGTCTCCCAGCACCTGCGTGTGCTGCGCGAGCACGGGTTCGCCCTCGTGCGCGCCGAGGGCGCCCGCCGTCTTTACGCGGTGGACCCCGTGCCCCTGCGGGAGGTCGACGTGTGGCTGGAGCGCTTCCGAGGGTTCTGGAGCCAGCACCTGGACGCCCTGGCCACCGAGCTGGCGCGCGGCAAGCGGGAGCGCCGCGCCGCCAACGCCGCTGGTTCGGCGGCCACCAGCCCACCAACCACCGGCGAGAACGACAACGACAAGGACGAGGAGGACCGATGATCGACATCGCCGGCCAGCTCGAGGCCATCCACCGCCAGGTCGAACGGCAGCTCCCCGCCGACGGCTCCGGCGAGCTTGTCAGCGTCCTGCTCCGACGCAGCTACGATGCGCCGATCGGCGACGTCTGGGACGCCGTGACCCAACCAGACCGGATCAAGCGCTGGTTCATGCCGATCAGCGGTGAGCTGCGCGCCGGCGGGAGCTTCCAGCTCGAGGGCAACGCCGGCGGCGACATCCTCACCTGCGAACCGCCCCGCCTGCTGAAGGTGAGCTTCGGTGGGCCGACCAGCATCGTCGAGCTGCGCCTGACCCCCGACGGTGACGACGACACCGTGCTGGAGCTGGAACACACCGTCCCGATCGAGATGGCCCAGAGCGGCGCCGGCGCGCTGTACGTGGGACCCGGGTGGGACGGCGCGCTCCTGGGGCTGGGACTGTTCCTGCGCGGCGAGGCCGTCGGCGACCCGGTCGCGGCCGCGAGCTCCCCGGAGGCGCTGGAGTTCTCCAAGCAGTCGGTGCATGCCTGGGTCGAGGTGGTCAAGGACTCCGGCACCGCCACCGACGAGGAGCTCGCCGCAGCCACCGAGGTCTCCCTGGCGCAGTTCGCTCCCGACGCGGCAGCCCCACCGCACCAGCAGACCGGCGACTGATCAAGCCGAGGAGCTTGCCGAGCGGCACGTTCGGCCTCGCACGCCGAACCGCCAGGGCCCGGCAGGCTCCCCGGTGGCTGTAACGCCCGCCCCGTGGGCGACAACCCCTTGACGAGAGCAGGCCACGGTCGCAGGAGGTGTCGTGCACGAGCTCAGCGATGAGGAGCTGTTGGCGGCGATCGCCGCCGGTCCGGGCTTCCTCCCCGAGTTCTACCGGCGCCACGTCGCCAAAGTGACCGGCGTGGGCGTGCGCCGGTTCAGCAGGCCCGAGGATGTGGCCGACTTCGTCGCCAACGTGTTCCTGGAGGTCATGCAGTCAGCCGGTGGCTACGATCCGCGCCGCGGCAACGCGGTGGCCGGGCTGTATGGGCTGGCCGGCAACGTCGCCGCCGGCATGCGCCGCCAGCAGCAACGGCTGACCGATGCCGAGCACCGGCTGGCGGGGCGGGCGTTGCTGGACGCCGACGACTACGCCCGGGTCGAGGAGCGCATCGACGCCGCCTCGGCCCTGCGCCGTGCCTTCGAGGCCATGCAGCAGTTGGGTGACAAGGACCGGCGGCTGCTGGAGCTGGTCGCGGTGGACGGGCTCACCACCGGTGAGGCCGCCAAGGTGCTGGGGGTCACGGCGGTCGCGACCCGGGTACGCCTGCTTCGCGCCCGGACCCGGCTGCGTGCCCTGTTGTCCGCGGCCGATCAGCCGGTTCCCGCCAGCCCAACCCTCGCCAAGGAGGAGCGAGCATGAACAGCACCCCCAATCGAGCCGGGCGCGGCGACACCTTCGAGAGCCGGCTGCTGCAGGCCCTGACCGAGGTCGACGCGCGGCGCCCGGTCGCGGCGTCGTCCCTGGTTCGGCCGCGAGGACGCGGGCGGCGCCGGCCCGGTGTGCTGGTCGTGGTTGTCGTCGCGGCGCTGGTGGTTGCGGGCGGCGCGACCGCCGCCGCCTCGATCGTCCTGCGGTCTGATCGGCCTGACAAGGCGCTCCCGCTGGGAACGAAGACCGATCTCAGGCCCGGTGAGCGCACCGGGATCAAGGGGATGGGCTGCCAGCCCGGCTCGGTGGTGACGATCTCCATGGACGGCCGCACCCTGGGGAAGACGAGGGCCGAGGTCGACACCTCGATCCCCGGCGTGGTCGGCTGGTTCGTGGCCCACGTGACCATCCCCGCGAACACAGCGCCCGGTACCTACACGCTGGTCGCGACCTGCCCCCGTCCTCAAGGTGCCGGCAACTACCTGGGGCAGTACCGCACCACCATCACGGTTGCGAGGTCATAGCCAAGGGGCCCGGAGGTTCCTTGTGCTCCTAGGATGGCGCCAGGCGCCAGACCGATCACCTGGGGCATGGAGCGCGAAGGGACGCGGATGGCTGACCGTGCGGTGGTGGAGCCGGGTGCCGCACGCGGCGCCCGAGGGCGTACGCCTGCGCCGGCGGAAGCCTGGCTGGCGCAGCACCGCGGCGAGCTGACCGGGTACTGCTACCGGATGCTGGGGTCGGCGTTCGAGGCGGAAGACGTCGTGCAGGAGACGCTGCTGCGCGCCTGGGACGGCTACGACCGGTTCAACGAGACCGCGGGACGCTGCGGGCGTGGCTGTATGCGATCGCGACCAACATCTGCCTTGACATGCTGCGCGGGCGGCAGCGCC
>DATLQA010000101.1:0-45377 GCA_035535495.1 Actinomycetota bacterium
GAGCGGCACCAGCGCGGCCAGGATCACGAAGAACTGCAGGACCTCGTTGTAGATGGCCGAGGACAGGCCGCCGAGGGTGATGTAGACCAGCACGATGGCGGCGGCCAGCACGATCGAGATGGGGATCGGCCAGCCGAGCAGGAGCCGGATCACCAGGGCCATGGCGAACAGGTTGACCCCGGCGATCAGCACGGTGGCGACGCGAAGCTGAGCGAGTTGAGCAGGTGGGTGGGGTCGTTGAAGCGAAGCCGCAGGTACTCGGGGACACTGCGAATCTTGGCGTTGTAGTAGAACGGCATCATCACGATGCCGAGAAAGACCATCGCCGGGACCGCGCCGATCCAGTAGAAGTGCACGGTGGCGGCCCCGTACTTGGCGCCGTTGGCGGCCAGGCCGAGGATCTCCAGCGCGCCGAGGTTGGCGGCGATGAACGCCAGTCCGGTGATCCAGGCCGGCAGGGAGCGGCCGGACAGGAAGAAGTCGAGCCCGGTCTTGACGTGGCGCTTCGCGACGAAGCCGATACCGAGCACGACGGCGAAGTAGATGGCGAGGATCGCGTAATCGACGGGGCCGGCTTGGACACGGAACATCTACCTGCCTCCCGGGTCGGCGACCCGGAGGGGATGCCTCGCTGGGTAGTGGTCAAACAAGCTGATCCCACACATCTGCCGCGGATCGCACTCGGCGTCCGGAGACGATGGGCTTCGTGACCACCCTCCGCCTGGCCAGCTGGAACATCTTCAGGGGCCGGACCCGCGACCGCGACCGGTTCGACCTCGATCTCGTCCTGGCCGCCCTGCGCGACCTCGACGCCGACGTGGTCGCGCTCCAGGAGGTCGACCGCGACCAGGAGGAGAGCGGCGCCAGCGACCAGGCCCGGGTGCTGGCCGAGGCGCTCGGCATGGATTGGCGCTACGCGCCGACGCTCCTCGGCACGCTCGGGCCGGTCCGTGCCACCGGGAGGCTGGCCGCAACCCCCGCCGAGCCGGGCGCGGCGATGCAAGCGGGTCCGGCCTACGGCATCGCGCTGCTCTCCCGCCGGCCGTTCCGGCGCTCGGAAACGCTGCCGCTGCCCCGGGGCCGGGGGGGCGAGCCACGGGTGGCGCTGCTCACCGAGGTCCCGACCGACGCCGGGCCGGTGACCGTGGCCGGCACCCACCTGGCCAACTCGTTCCCGACGAGCGTCGGCCAGCTCCGCTTCCTGCAGGGTGAGCTGGGCGGCTGGCCGGCACCGCGGCTCCTGCTCGGGGACCTGAACCTCTGGCTGCCGCTGGTGCGGGTGGCGTCCAGGCGGGGCTGGCGTCCGCTGGTGCAGGGCGGGACCTGGCGGAACCGGCCGCCAGGTGGGGTCGGCTGGACCGTGCAGCTCGACCACGTGCTCGCCAGCGGCGGCGGGCTGCGCCCAGGCCGTAGCCGTATCCACGCCGGGCTGGCCAGCGACCACCGCGCGGTGCTGGTCGAGATCGAGATCGTCCCCGCCGCCCTTCGGTGAACGCCTCGCTTGCCATTAACGCCGGGGCGGTGGGCTGGCCGGTGGGCGCAACCACAGCGACGCCCGGGTCGGCTGCACGGTCTGGTCGACCACGACCAGCAGCTCGGCCGCGAGCGCGTCCAGGTCGACCTGCTCGCGCAGCCGGGCCGCGAATCCCTCCACCGTCCGGGCGGCGTCGTAGCGGCGGCGGTTGAAGCGCCGGTCGACCACGTCCTGGACCCGGCGGCGCAGCGGTGCGAAGGCGACCGCCGCCGCCAGCGTGGCGGCGGCAACGGCCAGGCTGCCGGAGCCGCCGGCCAGCCGGCCGGCGGCCGGGACGATCAGCAGGTACGGCAGCACCAGCAGGGCGGTGACCAGGGCGTAGGTGACGGTGCGGCTGACCAGCCGGTCCAGGTCCCAGAGGCGGTAGCGCAGCACCGCCACCGCCACCGCGACCGGCACGCACAGCACCGACGAGTACAGGACGCTCGCGATCACGCTGTTCTCCGGCAGGGGGGTCACCGCCACCAGCCCGATCACGGTGCCGGCGGCGCCCGCGACCACCCAGCGCAGCTGTTGGCGTTCGACCCCACGGGAAGCCCGGAACCGCAGCACCACGCAGACCAGCGCGGCCGGCAGGCTGGCCGTGTACAGCACCAGGCCGGTGAGGCCGACCACCATCGCCAGCGTGCCGGCCGCTCCTGGCAGCGCCAACGGGTTGTCGATCGGGGTGTCGCTCAGCGGTCCAGGGGAGAGGCTGCCACCCACCAGGGCCATGATGGAGCCGGCCAGGCTGGCGGCCACGACCACCCGCCAGCGGCGGGACCGCAGCCGCCCGCCGGGCACCAGCAGCGCCGGCAGGGCGACGCCGAGCGCGATGGCCGGCGCCCAGTTGTACTCACCGAAGGCGGCGGTGAGCTGGGCAGCCAGGGGCAGCGGGCGGCCGTCGGCCACCAGCTGGGCGAGCCAGGGTCGGAGCGGGACGACCAGCGACCAGACCAGGCCGGAGGCGGCGAACAGCCAGCCGATCGGGTTGGCCGGCCGCCGCAAGGTCAAGACCAGCCCGATCAGGGCGTAGCCGAGCGGGTAGGTGAGGGCGTGCCTGGCTCCCTCGATCAGCACAGCGGCGGTGAGCGGCCGGGTCACCGCCAGGGTGACCAGCAGGCCGGCGGCGCAGCAGCCGAGGGTGGCAAGCAGCAACGACCAGGCGAGCACGGTCCTGGTCCGGGTCTGCATCCTCACAGTTGGTCCTCGGCGCGATCGGCGATCGTCGGCCCGAGTATGACCGGTCCAGCGGTACGGGAGCGTTACCACCATCCCAGGTCACAGTCCGGACACGGTGAGGACACAAGCACCCGGGTCCCAGTTTGGCCCAGGATGCGGCGGTTACGCGCTGCGGATGCTGATCACGAAGAGAGCTCACGTACCGCTGCTCACCGTGCTGGCACTCGCCGCCATGCTCGCCGTGGCCGGCCTCGGTGCGACCTCCTCCGCCGAGGCGCAGGAGGTGCCCACCACCGCTGCGCAGGCGACGGCGACCACCGCTCCCGCCACCACCCTGCCGGCGACCACCCTGCCGGCGACCACCCTGCCGGCCACCAGCGTGCCGGCGACCAGCGCGCCGGCGACGACCGCGCCGGCGACCAGCGTGCCCGCAACCACCGCGCCGACAGCGACCACGGCACCGGTCCCCGGAGCCGGGCCGGGCGCCGGCGGGCCGGCCGTGCCGGGCGCCGCACAGCCGGGCGCCGGCAATGTCGGCGCCGCCGGCCAGGGCGGCGCCGGCGACCTCGCTCGCGACCTGGTCCAGGGCAACCCGGGGCGCGCGGCACGCCGGGCCGTCGAGTCGCTCCGCCGGGAGGTCTCGGACCTGTCCGGAGTCGAACTGGCGTTGTTCGGCCTGCTCGCCCTGGTCTCGCTCGGCCTCACCCTGGTCGCCGCCACCACCCTGTGGTGGATGCTCCACGCCTGGCGGACGCCGGCGTCCCTGATGGCGACCGGGTTCCCGACCGCCGCGGGCGGGCCGCGCCACTCGTTCTCGCTGATCGTGCCGGCCCGCCACGAGGAGGCGGTGCTCGGGGCGACCCTTGACCGCCTGGCCGCCAGCGACCATCCCGCCTTCGAGATCCTCGCCGTGGTCGGCGACGACGACCCGGCCACGCACCAGGTGGCCGTCGAGGCCGCCGCCAGGCACCCGGATGTGGTCCGGGTGCTGGTCGATTCGAGCCAGCCCAAGAACAAGCCGAAGGCGCTGAACACGGCGCTGCCCGCCTGTGCCGGCACGGTCACCGCGGTGTTCGACGCCGAAGACGAGGTCCACCCCGAACTGCTGCGCCACGTCGACGGCCGCTTCAGCGACACCGGCGCCGACGTGGTCCAGGGCGGCGTCCAGCTGATGAACTACGGCTCGAACTGGTACGCGCTCCGCAACGTGCTCGAGTACTACTTCTGGTTCCGCAGCCGCCTGCACTTCCACGCCCAGCACCGGTTCATCCCGCTCGGCGGCAACACCGTGTTCATCCGTACCGACCGCCTCCGCGAGGCCGGCGGCTGGGACCCCGAGTGCCTGGCCGAGGACTGCGAGATCGGGGTCCGGCTCAGCTCCCGTGGCGCGCGGGTCGCGGTCGCCTACGACCCCGACCTGGTCACCCGCGAGGAGACCCCTGGCAGCGTCGGTGAGCTGCTCAAGCAGCGCACCCGCTGGAACCAGGGCTTCCTCCAGGTGCTCCGCAAGGGCGAGTGGCGCCGGCTGCCGACCATGCGGCAGCGCCTCCTGGCCCGCTACACGCTGGCGATGCCGTTCCTGCAGGCGTTCGCCGGGGTGATGGTCCCGGTGTCGCTGGCCACCATGATCCTGCTCGACCTGCCGGTGCTGGCCGCCCTGCTCACCTTCGTCCCGATGGTGCCGACCCTGGCGACGCTGGCGGTCGAAGCGGTCGCGCTCGGCGAGTTCTGCCGTGGCTACGGCCACCGCGCCACCCCCATGGACTACCTGCGGCTGCTGCTCGGCGCGTTCCCGTACCACCTGCTGCTCGGCGGCGCCGCCCTGCGGGCGGTCCTGCGCGAGCGGCGCGGCGAGCGCGGCTGGGAGAAGACCGCCCACGTCGGCGCCCACCGTGGCGTCGCCCAGCCGGCCAGGAGGACACCATGACCGCCGGCCGAGTCGACCAGGATCCGGTCGTCGGCACCGAGCCCAGCCGGCCGGCCGAGCCGCCGCCGCCGGTCCCTGACGGCGACCGCGCCCGTCCCGGAGGGTGGGCCCTGGACCACTGGACGAGCCTGACCCTGCTCGCCGCGCTGCTGGTGGTGGTCGGAGTGGTCCACGCCGTCGGCATGAGCGGCGCCCCGCAGCGGGTCGACGACGAGGGCACCTACGTCGCCCAGGCGTGGGCGGTCCTGCACCGGCACACGCTCGCCCACTACACCTACTGGTACGACCACCCGCCGCTGGGGTGGCTGCTGCTGGCCGCCTGGACCGGCATCACCGGCGGGTTCTCGCGCGCCGCCAACGCGGTCGCCGCCGGACGGGAGTTCATGCTGGTCACGCAGCTGGTGAGCGCCGGGCTGCTCTACGGCCTGGCGCGACGGCTGGAGCTGCGCCGCCCCGCCGCCGCCGCGGGCGTGCTGCTGTTCGCCTTGTCGCCGCTGGCGCTCAGCTTCCACCGCGGCGTCTACCTCGACAACGCCGCCACCCCGTTCGTGCTGGCCGCGTTCCTGCTCGCCCTGTCGCCGAGCCACCGCCTGGCCGCCCACGCGGCCGGCGGCCTCGCGATGGCCGCCGCGGTGCTCGCCAAGGAGACCAGCCTGCTGCTGCTGCCGGCGCTGCTCTGGCAGTACTGGCAGGTGAGCGACTGGCGCACCCGCCGCTACAGCATCGCCCTGGCATCCTCGCTGTTCGTCCTGGTGGTCTCGGCCTACGCGCTGTACGCGCTGCTCCGCGGCGAGCTGCTGCCAGGGCCCGGGCACGTCAGCCTGTTCGACGCCGTGCGCTTCCAGCTGGCCGGGCGCTCGCCGAGCGGCAGCCCCTTCGACCCTGGCAGCGCCGCCCACCGCACCATCCAGGGATGGCTCGGGCTCGACCCCTGGCTGCTGGGCGCGGCCGTGGTGCTGGTGCCTGCCGGCCTGGCGATCCGCCGGCTCCGTGGAGTGACCGCCGCCTTCGCGATCCTCGCCGCCATGGCGCTGCGGCCCGGCTACCTGCCGGTCCCGCTGGTCATCGCGATGCTGCCGTTCGCCAGCCTGCTGGTCGCCGGGGTGGCCGACGCCGCCTGGGGCACCCAGGCCCACCCGCGCCACCTCGCCGGCCCCCACGGCGCCGCGTCCCGCCGGCTCGCGGCACGGCCGCTGCTGGTCGGCTGCGTGCTGCTGCTGGCGGCGGTGCTGGTGGCCCCCGGCTGGCTGGTGCGGGACCGCGACCTGATGACGGTCGACCACGACGCCCCGTTCCGGCAGGCCGAGGCCTGGATCGGCGCCAAGATGCCAGGCGACGCCCGCCTGCTGGTGGACGACGCCGTCTGGGTCGACCTGGTGTCGAAGGGACGCCCGGCCGAGCGGGTGGTCTGGTTCTACAAGCTCGACACCGACCGGGACGTCCAGGCCCGCTACCCGCGGGGCTGGCAGGACTTCCACTACGTCATGTCGACCCCGTCGCTGCGCGGCTTCCCCGACAGCCTGCCGCAGGTCGCCCAGGCGATGCGGCACTCACGGGTGGTGGCCAGCTTCGGCCGCGGCCCCGGACGGGTCGAGATCCGCCGGGTGCAGACCGTGCCGGCGTGACCGCCCTGCCCCGAGGCCGGACGACGGCCGGCGGGGCCACCCACCGCCCCGCGGCCGCGCCGCACGCGCCCCTATGCCGAGGAGGGACGCTCGAACCAGGACTGGAAGGTCTGGGCGAAGAACAGGTCCCCGCTGACCTTGAGCTTGCCGGTCATGAAGGCCTGCATGCCGTTGAGCCTGCCGGTGATCAGGCGGACGAAGTCGCCGACGCCCATCTTGATCGACACCCGCGGGCTCTCGGCGGTGCCCCGCTCGACCTCGCAGCGGCCGTCGGCGATCCGCATGGTGTAGCTGCTGGTCCCCTCGGGATGGGTCAGCTCGTACTGGACGGTGGCCTGCTGGGCGCCGGCCTTCTGCGGGCTGAACGACGACTTCATGCCCTCGAAAACCTGGTCCAGGAACCCGTCGACGCCGCCAGGCGAACCCTGGATGGCCGCCACCAGCTCGTCGTTGCTGGGATGGCTGTCCACCGCGGCCACCAGCTCGTCGAAGTTGGAAGCGTTGATCTGGCTCATCTGGTGTCCCTCCGGGGGGTGACTGCAACGCCGGAAGCCTATCGCGCCGCGACCTCCGGCGGACGGGGACGTTCGACAGGCTTGCCACCTGGCGGCGGGCCATGGAGAGTTGGCGTTGGGCGCCCGACAGGTCGAGCGAGGCGAGGGGAGCTGCGCCGCGATGAGCACGACGCCGCCGGAGGACGACACCCCGGGTGGGTGGCACACGCCGCGACCGGGCACCGCCTTCAGGTGGGGCCTGTTCGCCGGCCTCGGCCTGCTCAGCGTGTTGCTGGCCACCCTGGCCGTCTACACCGCCCGCGGGGTGCTGATCCGCGCCATGGTGGCCCTCTTCTTCGCCGTCAGCCTCGACCCGGCGGTGCGCTTCCTCGAGCGGCACGGGGTGCGCCGGGGGTTGGCGGTGCTGGTGATCCTCGTGCTCGCCATCACGGTGGTCGTCGTCTTCCTGGTCTCGATCACCCGGCCGCTGGCGACCCAGTTCCAGTCGCTCACCGCCGACCTGCCCGGCTACGTCACCAACCTGAGCCAGCGCTCGCGCAGCTTCCGCGTGCTCGACCGCCAGTTCGACCTGTCCCAGCAGATCCGGAACGTCGCCGGCACCCTGCCGAGCCGGCTCGGCAGCGGGCTCCTCGGCCTCACCAGCCGGCTGTTCGGGGCGGTCTTCAGCGCGCTCACCGTGCTGGTGCTGACCATCTACTTCCTGATCGACATGCCGCGGCTGCGCCACGGCATCGTGCGCATCTTCCCGCCGGCGCGGCGCGCCCGCTCGGGCGAGATCGTCGAGCTGGTGTTCAACAAGGTCGGCGACTACATGATCGGCAACCTGCTCATCTCGGTGGTCGCCGGGATCGTCAGCTACATCGCGCTGCAGTTGCTGGGGGTGCCGTTCGCCATCCCGCTGGCGATCATGGTCGCCTTCCTCGACCTGGTCCCGATGGTCGGTGCCACCCTCGGCGCGGTCCTCTGCGTGACGGTGGCCATCTTCGCCGCCGACATCTGGCCGACCGCGGTCCTCACCGCCGCCTTCTTCACCGCCTACCAGCAGGTGGAGAACTACTTCATCGCCCCGCGCATCATCCGCTCGACGGTCGACATCTCGGCCGCCGCGGTCCTGCTCGCCGGGCTCATCGGCGCCACCGTCCTCGGCCTGCTCGGCGCGCTCATGGCGATCCCGGTCGCCGCCGCCGTCAAGGTGCTCTACGACCAGCGCCAGGCCGCCCAGGAGGCGCTCCTGACCCCCAAGGCCCCTCCCGCGCCCGTCACGCCCGCCGCCCCCACCCCCAGCCGCTGACCGCCCGGCCTGGGCTGGTACCGTCGGATGCGGAAGGCTTGGCGGCACCGCCACGCGTCCGACACGAACAGGTAGAGGAGCCCGTATGACCGCTTCGACCGTGCACGGCTATCCGCGCATCGGCGGCCGGCGGGAGCTGAAGGCCGCCACCGAGGCCTACTGGGCCGGCAGGACGCCGACGGAGGAGCTGGAGGCCACCGGCCGGGAGCTCCGCCGTGACGCCTGGGAGTTCCTGCGCGACGCCGGGATCGAGGAGATCCCCTCCAACCACTTCAGCTTCTACGACCAGGTGCTCGACACCATCGCCATGGTCGGGGCGGTCCCCGAGCGCTTCGGCGGTGGCGGCGCCGACGGCGTCGACCTCGGCACCTATTTCGCCATGGCCAGAGGGCGGGCCGACGCGCCGCCGCTGGAGATGACCAAGTGGTTCGACACCAACTACCACTACCTGGTCCCCGAGCTCGGGCCTGGCAGCGGCTTCCGGTCGCGCCAGCGCAAGCCGCTGGCCGAGCTGGCCGAGGCGGCCGAGCTCGGCATCGCCACCCGCCCGGTGCTGGTCGGGCCGGTCACCTTCCTGCTGCTCGGCAAGGCGGCCGCGGGCGCGCCGGCCGGCTTCGACCGGCTGTCGCTGCTGGACGACCTGCTGGAGGTGTACGCGGAGCTGCTCGAGGCGCTGGCGGCGGCGGGAGCCGGGTGGGTCCAGCTCGACGAGCCCGCCTTCGCGCAGGACCGCACCCCGGCCGAGCTGGACGCCCTGGCTCGCGCCTACGACCGGCTCGGGCGGCTGCCGCGCCGGCCGAGGCTGCTGGTGTCCAGCTACTTCGACCATCTCGGGGACGCGCTCGGGGTGCTCGCCTCCAGCCCGGTCGACGGGCTCGGGCTCGATTTCACCCGCGGCGGTGCCCGCAACCTCGAGCTGCTCGCCCAGGCGGGCGGCCTGCCAGGCAAGCGGCTGGTCGCCGGGGTGGTCGACGGCCGCAACGTCTGGGTGAACGACCTGGAGCGGTCGCTGGCACTGCTGGGGACCCTGCGGGGTCTGGCCGACGAGGTGGTCGTCGCGCCCTCGTGCTCCCTGCAGCACGTCCCGATCGACGTGGACGCCGAGCCGGCCCTCGACCCGGCGCTCCGTCCCTGGCTGGCGTTCGCCAGGCAGAAGGTCGCCGAGGTGGTCACCCTGGCGCGCGGGCTCACCGACGGGACCGAGGCGGTCGCCGGCGAGCTGGCCGAGCGCCGCCGGGTGCTCGACGGCCGCCGCGCCTCCCGCCTGGTGGTCGATCCGGCCGTCCGGGAGCGGCTGGCCCGCACCGACCAGGACCACGCCCGCCGGGCGAGCCCGTATTCCGTGCGGGCCAAGGCGCAGCAGGCCCGGCTGGGGCTGCCGCTGCTGCCCACCACCACCATCGGGTCGTTCCCGCAAACCCCCGACCTGCGCAAGGTGCGGGCGGCCGCGCGTCGCGGCGAGATCGACCAGGACGCCTACACCGCACGGATGGAGGCGGAGATCGCCGAGGTGATCCGGTTGCAGGAGGAGCTCGGGCTGGACGTGCTCGTCCACGGCGAGCCCGAGCGCAACGACATGGTGCAGTACTTCGGCGAGCAGCTCGACGGCTACGCGGTCACCGAATACGGCTGGGTGCAGTCCTACGGCACCCGCTACGTGCGGCCGCCGATCATCTTCGGTGACGTGCGCCGCCCGCGGCCGATGACGGTCGCCTGGAGCCGCTACGCCCAGTCCCGCACCACCAGGCCGGTGAAGGGCATGCTCACCGGTCCGGTGACGATGGTGAAGTGGTCGTTCCCGCGGGACGACCAGCCGCTGGCCGAGACCACCAGGCAGGTCGCCCTCGCCCTGCGGGACGAGGTCGCCGACCTGGAGGCCGCCGGCGTCGGCATCATCCAGGTCGACGAGCCGGCGATCCGCGAGGGCATGCCGCTCCGCCGCGAGCACCGCGCCGCCTACCTGGAATGGGCGGTGGAGGCGTTCCGGCTGGCGACCGGCGTGGTCCGCGACGAGACCCAGATCCACACGCACATGTGCTATTCGGAGTTCGGCGACATCCTGCCGGCGATCGGCGCGCTGGACGCCGACGTGACCTCGGTGGAGGCGGCCCGGTCGGGCATGAGCCTGGTCGCCGACCTCCAGGGCGCCGGCTACGAGCAGGAGATCGGGCTCGGCGTCTACGACATCCACTCGCCGCAGGTGCCGCCGGTCGCCGCGATGGAGGCGCTGCTGCGGCAGGCCCTGACGGTCCTCGAGCCGACCCAGCTCTGGGTCAACCCGGACTGCGGTCTCAAGACCCGCGGCTACGACGAGGTGAAGGCTGCCCTCCACAATCTGGTCACCGCCGCCCGGACCGTGCGGGAGGGGGTCAGTCGCTGATCAACCGAAGTCGATGCTGGCGTAGCGGTTGAGCTTCGAGAACTGGTGCCGGGCCTCGATCAGGCGGACGGTGCCGGATTTCGAGCGCATCGACAGCGACTGGGTGGTGGCCCCGCGGCCGTCGAAGCGGACCCCCCGGACCAGCTCCCCGTCGGTCACGCCGGTGGCGGCGAAGAACACGTTGTCGCCGCGGACCAGGTCGTCGATGGTGAGCACCTGGTCGAGGTCGTAGCCGGCGTCCAGGGCGGCCTGGCGCTCGCCGTCGTCGCGCGGCCACAGCCGCCCGAACATCACCCCGTCGAGGCACTTGAGCGCGCAGGCGGCGATCACCGCTTCGGGCGTCCCGCCGACGCCGATCAGCAGGTCGACACCGGTGCCCGGGCGGGCGGCCATGATCGCGCCGGCTACGTCGCCGTCGGGGATCAGCTTGATGCGCGCGCCGGCCTGGCGGACCTGCTCGACGATCTCCTGGTGGCGGGGCCGGTCGAGGATGCAGACGGTGAGGTCGCTGACGTCGCCGCCCTTGGCCCTGGCGAGCTTGGCCAGGTTGTCGGCGATCGGCGCCTCGAAGTCGAGCACCCCGGCCCCGTCGGGCCCGGCGGCCAGCTTCTCCATGTAGACGCAGGGGCCCGGGTCGAACATGGTGCCCTGGTCGGACAGGGCCACCACCGCGATGGCGTTGGGCTGGCTCTTGGCGGTCAGGGTGGTGCCGTCGACGGGGTCCACGGCGATGTCGACCCGCGGGTCCTGGCCGTTGCCGATCTCCTCGCCGTTGTAGAGCATCGGCGCGCTGTCCTTCTCGCCCTCGCCGATGACCACCGTGCCGGTCATCGGGACCGACCCGAGCACCGCCCGCATGGCGTCGACCGCGGCCTGGTCGACGGCCTCCTTGTCGCCGTAGCCCATCTTGCGGGCCGCCGCCATGGCCGCGGCCTCGGTCACGCGGACCAGTTCGAGGGCGAGGTTGCGATCGGGAGCTTCGCTGCCGGCTCGAGCGCTCATGGGCACCTCCTGGTCGGTCGTGCTGCGACAGACCCTACCCGCGCCAGGCCGGTGCGGCGAGAGGCCGGGCGTGCTTGCCGCGACCGCACCGGTCGGTCAGGCTTGCCGCATGCACTCCGATCGCCGGCAGGGACGGCCGCGGTGAGCGGTAGCCACCGGCACGCCCCGGCGCCGGTCGCGGGATCGCGGCTGGGAGAGGACGAGGGCGTCCGGGCGGTGATGATCGCCGCCGCGGGGCTCGCCCTGACCGCCGCGGTCGAGTTCGTCTTCGCCGCCGCCAGCGGCTCGGTGGCGCTGCTCGCCGACGGCTTCCACAACCTGGGCGACGTGTTCACCACCGCCACCCTGCTGGTCGCGTTCGTGATCGCCCGGCGCAGCGCCGACCGCCGCTACACCTTCGGGCTGGCCCGCGCCGAGGACGTCGCCGGCGTGCTGGTGGTCCTGGCGATCGCGGCCTCGGCCGCGATCGCGCTGACCGAGTCGCTGGCCAAGCTGACCGGCCCGGCCGTGCCGCTCCGCGGGCCCGGCTGGGCGCTCGCCGCCGCCCTGGTCGGCATGCTCGGCAACGAGGCGGTGGCCCAGTACAAGGTGCGCGTCGGGCGGCGCATCAACTCGGTGCCCCTGCAGGCTGACGGCCAGCACTCCCGGGTGGACGGCCTGGCCAGCCTGGCCGCCGCCGCCGGCATCGCCGGCAGCTGGGCGGGCTGGCCGGCGGCCGACCCGCTGGCCGGGGTGCTGCTCTCGGCGGTGATCGTCTGGGTGCTGGTCGGCGCGGTCCGCGACGTGCTCGCCCGCCTGCTCGACCGGGTCGACCCCGAGGTGGTGGACGCGATCGAGCAGGCCGCCTCCTCGGTGCCGGGGGCGAGCCAGGCCCATGCCGTCCGGGCCCGCTGGCTGGGCCGCTCCCTGCAGGTGCTGATCCACGTGAGCGTGGACGCGGAGATGCCGCTCGGCGAGGCGCACGCGCTGGGGGAGCGGGTGCGGCACCGCATCTTCCACAGCCAGCCAGGGGTGGCCGAGGTCGACGTCCACCTCGACCCGGCAGGCCCCGACCAGCATGTCAGCCACGCCGAGACCATGCACCACGTCGCCGCCGGCCATCCGGAGCACGACGGCGACGACCACGCCCATGAGCTTGAACATGACGGGACCGGGGGAGGACAGCCGGGGCGGGTGCGTGCACCGGCACGACGAGGAGGAGGTGGTGAGGATGCTGACCGAACTGGTGGTCAAGCTGGAGCACCGCCCGGGCACGCTGGCCGCCCTGAGTGAGCTGCTCGGCGCGAACGAGGTCGACATCGTGGCGTTGGCGGTGATGGCCACCTCGGGCGACGAGGCGGTCGCCCGCATGGTGGTGGAGCCCGCCGACACGGCCGTCAAGGTGCTCGGCGAGGCCGGCGCGCGGCTCGAACGGGTGCACGAGGTGCTGGTCGTGACGCTGGACGACGAACCGGGCGCGCTGGGACGCTACTGCCGCCAGCTGGCCGACGCCGGCATCAACCTGGAGGCGGTCTACGTGGCCGGTGACGAGGACGGCTCCAAGCAGCTGGTGATGGCCGTCAGCGACCTGGAAGCGGCCCGCCGCATCCCGTCCTGAGCCCGGCGCCTGCTACAGCGTCCGCAGCCGGCAGGAGAGCGGCTTGGCCAGCAGGTCGGCAAAGGCGGTCCTGGCCATCGTGACCGAGCGCGGGTCGAGCGCGGCGCCCGCCGTCGGGTCGTCCCAGCAGCTCACCGCGAGCAGGTCGGGTCCCTCGCGGAGGACGACGCCGCCGCGGAAGCCGGGCTGGGAGCGCTCCAGCGGCCCGATCTGGTCGCGCCAGCGCGCCACCATGGCCCTGGCCTCGTGCTCCGAGCGCGCGGTCGCGCGCACCACCCGAGCGATCAACGGTCCTCCGTCCCCTGGCCGTCGCCTGTTCGAGCTATCGACGGTCGCTGACCAGGCGCTCATGATCAGAAGTGACTACCGGTGGTTGGCTGTAGCATCGCCCGATCGAAGAACGCGGTGGAAGGCGCCCACATGCCGACCGAGATCGAGCAGCTCGCCCGCCTCGCCCTCGCCGCCGTCCTCGCCGGGGTGATCGGCGCCGAGCGGGAGCTGTCCGACCAGCCCGCCGGGCTCCGGACGCACATCCTGCTGGGCGTCGGCGCCTGCCTGTTCACGCTGGTGTCGGCGTACGGGTTCGGCCCGAACAGCGACCCGAGCCGGCTCGCCGCCCAGATCGTCACCGGCATCGGCTTCCTCGGCGGCGGCGCGATCCTGCGCCACGGCTTCACCATCAGGGGGCTGACCACCGCGGCCAGCATCTGGGCGACCTGCGCCCTCGGCGTGGCCGTCGGGGTCGGCTCCTACGTGCTCGCGGTCGGCGCCACGGTGCTGGTGCTCGGCGCCCTGGTGGGCCTCCGGGCGATCCGCAACCTGCTGCGCCACCACGGCTCCAGCCGGGAGGAGCTGACCGTGCTGACCGCCCCCGACTTCGAGGTCGAGACGCTGACGCGGCTGCTCCACGACGAAGGCGTCAGCGTCCGCGGCATGGAGCGCGAGGTGGGCACGGACGGCGGACGGGTCCAACTGGTCGCCAAGCTGCCTCCCCGCTACCGGGCTGAGCACCTGGTCGAGGCGGTGGCCGGGCTGGACGGCGTGCGGGAGGTCGAGTGGGAGGGCTGACCCCTCAGCCGCCAGCGGTAGCCGGGTTCACGTAGAGGTCGCCGCGGGCGAAGCGGGTGGCGACGCGGGCCAGCGCCTGGGTCCGCGGCGTGCGCGGGGCGCCGTCCGCGTCCCAGGCCTGGCCGGTGCACGCGCGGCGGAAGCCGGGCCCGTCCGGCACGGCCGGGCAGGCCGCGTCCGGGCCGACGAAGGCGCGCAGGTCGCCGCCGCGCCGGTCGACGATCACCACGCGACCGTGGGGTCCAGGCGCCTCGACCTCGGTCAGCGACCCTGGCGGGAACGCGGTCACCGCCGCGACCGCCACCCATGGGCTGCCCGGGCGGCCGCCCCTTGCCAGCAGCAGCACCCCCGCGACCAGGATCACCCCGGCCACCGCGGTTGCCGCCAGCAGCCACGGCAGGCCGAGCTGGGTCCGCAGGATCAGCTTGCGGGCCTTGGCCGCGCGGGGTGGCAGGTAGGCGGTGCGCTCGGGGCGCTGCTCGGCGTCGGGTGGCTGCATGGCTCGGGGCGGCGGGCCGGGGGCGGACCGGCTACGCCGGGTAGTATCTTCCGATTGGGGTCGGGCACAGGGTAGGCCGCCACGGCCGCGCCCGCCGCCCGGCCGCCTTCGAGGCCCTCGCGGGCTCCGCCGCCGCCGAGGCCGGCGACGCGACGAGGCTCAGGTCGAACGAAAGGCGGCGCACCGTGGCGCAGGGACGCATCCGGGTGGTGGTGGCCAAACCTGGCCTTGACGGGCACGATCGCGGCATCAAGGTGGTCGCCCGCGCCCTGCGCGACGCCGGCTTCGAGGTGGTCTATGCCGGCCTGCACCAGACCCCCGAGCAGATCGTCGCCGCCGCCGTGCAGGAGGACGCCGACGCGGTCGGCCTCTCGATCCTCTCCGGCGCCCACATGACCCTGTTCCCACGGGTGCTCGAACTGCTCCGCCAACAGGGCGCGGACGACGTGCTGCTGTTCGGCGGCGGGATCATCCCGCAGCGGGACATCGACGCGCTCAAGGAGCAGGGCGTCGCGGAGATCTTCACCCCAGGGACCCCCACCCAGAAGATCGTCGACTGGCTACGGTCAGCGCTCAGCCCGGCGGCGTGAGCCGCGCCTGCCCGGCCAGCCGGCACGGGCGCCAGGCCCACGACCGCCGCCCCAGGCCAGGTGAACGAGGAAAGGTGCCGCATGGACCTGTTCGAGCATCAGGCGAAGGAGTTGTTCGCCAGGCACGGCGTGGCCGTTCCCAGGGGCCGCGTGGCCTGGTCGCCGGAGGAGGCTGAGGCGGCAGCGGCCGAGCTCGGCGGGACCGTCGTGGTCAAGGCGCAGGTCCAGACCGGCGGCCGCGGCAAGGCCGGCGGCATCCAGCTCGCCAGGGACGCCGCCGAGGCACGGGCGAAGGCCGAGCAGATCATCGGCATGGACATCCGCGGCCACACCGTCCGCCGGGTGCTGGTGGAGGAGGCCTCCGAGATCGCCGAGGAGTACTACCTCGCGCTGCTGCACGACCGGGCCGGCAAGGGCCTGCTGGCGATGGCCTCGGCCGAGGGCGGCGTGGAGATCGAGGAGGTCGCCAAGGCCACGCCAGAGGCGATCGTCCGGGTCCCGGTGAACCCGCTGACCGGGCTCCGCCCATACCACGTTGCCCAGGTCGTCTACGGCGCCGGCTTCGCGGTCGAGGCGCGCAAGGGCGCCGGTGAGATCCTCACCCAGCTCGCCGACGTACTGCTCGCCAACGACTGCATGCTGGTCGAGGTCAACCCGCTCGTCCTCACCTCCGACGGGCAGGTCAAGGCGCTCGACGGCAAGGTCACGCTGGACGACTCGGCCTTGTTCCGCCATCCCGAGCTGGAGGGGCTGCGCGACACCTTCGCGGTCGACCCCCAGGAGCAGGCGGCCAAGGAGCGCGACCTCAACTACATCAAGCTGGACGGTCATGTCGGCATCATCGGCAACGGCGCCGGGCTGGTCATGTCCACCCTCGACGTGGTCGCCCAGGCCGGCGGCAAGGCGGCCAACTTCCTGGACATCGGCGGGGGCGCCTCGGCCGAGACGATGACCGCCGGGCTCGAGGTGATCCTCTCCGACCCCAAGGTCCGCAGCGTGTTCGTCAACATCTTCGGCGGCATCACCCGCGGCGACCTGGTCGCCCAGGGCATCCTGGACGCCCTCGACCGGCTCGGCGACAAGCTCCAGGTCCCACTGGTGGTGCGGCT
This sequence comes from Actinomycetota bacterium, assembly GCA_035535495.1. GTDB lineage: Bacteria > Actinomycetota > CALGFH01 > CALGFH01 > CALGFH01 > DASUZB01. The sequence continues at coordinate 16,299 of DATLQA010000101.1, forward strand.
GGACGGCACCAACGCCGAGGAGGGGCGCCGCCTGCTCGCCTCCTCACCCTCCGACAAGGTGGTGCCAGCCGCCACCATGCTCGAAGCGGCCGCCAGGGCGGTCGAGCTCGCCGGCGCCAGCAAAGGGGACGCGTAGCCATGGCCATCCTCGTCGACACCGACACCCGGCTCGTCGTCCAGGGCCTCACCGGCCGCGAGGGCCGCTTCCACGCGCTGCGCAACCGCGCCTACGGCACCAACGTGGTGGCCGGGGTCACCCCGGGCAAGGCCGGCCAGGACGTCGAGGGCATCCCGGTCTTCAATACGGTCGCCGACGCGGTCGCCGAGACCGGCGCCAACACCTCGCTGATCTTCGTCCCGGCCCGCTTCGCGGTCGACGCCCTCTACGAGGCCACCGACGCCGGCATCGCCACGGTCGTGCTGATCACCGAGAACATCCCCGTCCTGGACATGACCAAGGCGTGGAACTACGTGCGGGCCAAGGGCGTCGCGCTGATCGGCCCGAACTGCCCTGGCGTGATCTCCCCTGGCAAGGCCAACGTCGGCATCATCCCGGGCGAGATCACCCACACCGGCCCGGTGGGCCTGGTCTCCCGTTCCGGCACGCTCACCTACCAGGTCATGTACGAGATGGCCGAGGCCGGGGTGGGGCAGACCACCGCCGTGGGCATCGGCGGCGACCCGGTGGTCGGGTCGAACTTCATCGACATCCTGACCCGCTTCGAGTCCGACCCGGAGACCCAGGCGGTGGTGATGATCGGCGAGATCGGTGGCGACGAGGAGGAGCAGGCCGCCCGCTTCGTGACCGAGCGCATGTCCAAGCCGGTGGTGGCGTACATCGCCGGGTTCGAGGCCCCACCCGGCAAGCGCATGGGCCACGCTGGCGCGATCATCTCCGGCTCGAGCGGCACCGCCCAGGCCAAGGCCGACGCGCTCGAAGCGGCCGGGGTGCGGGTCGGCCGCAACCCGACCGAGACGGCAGAACTTGCCGTGAAGACGGTCAAGGGCTAGAACTGGGGCGTTTGGTGCGGGCCCGCATGGGCCAGGATCACCCTGCCATCCGGTCAGCAGACCCCGAGCAGTAGGGGCGGGCATGAGGAGACTTCCTCGGATTCCCGGACTCGCCGAGGTGAGGTCTGGGATCGCCAAGGTGCAGCAGCGGTTCCTGCCCAGCCTCGCCTGGCTGCTGCTCGGAGCGATCTGCGTGGCGGTGCTGCCAGGCTCGCTGCCGGAACTGGTCAACGCGGGAGGCCGCCCGGGGTTGTACAGCTCCGACGCCGCCGCCCTGTCCGGCGACGACGCGGAGGACGCCCGCCAGGCCTGGCTGCGCGGCCGGGAGGCGGCCGCCGAGGCCGCCGCCGCCCGCGCGGCGGCGCAGGCCGCGGCCGCGGGCGGTGGCGCCACCACCGGCACGCCCGGGAGCTGGCTGGTGCCGCCTGGCACCGACGGCGCCATCCCGCCGCTGGCACTGCGGGCCTACCGCTACGGTGCCAACTGGGCGGGCGGCTTCGACCCGGGCTGCAAGCTGACCTGGAGCGTCCTGGCCGGGATCGGGCGGGTCGAGTCCAACCACGGCCGCCACGCCGGTGCGGCCACCCGGTTCAGCCCGGCCGGCGACGTGCGTCCGGCGATCCTCGGGCCGCCGCTGGACGGGCGCGCCGGGTCCGCCACCATCCGCGACAGCGACCGGGGACGCCTGGACTCGGACCCGGTCTGGGACCGGGCCGTCGGTCCGATGCAGTTCCTCCCGTCGACCTGGCGCTCGCTCGGCCGCGACGGCAACAACGACCGGGTCGCCAGCCCGGGCAACCTCTTCGACTCCACCGTCAGCGCGGCCGCCTACCTCTGCCTCGCCCACGACGGCGACCTGTCCGACCAGCAACAGCTCAGGCAGGCGCTGTACGCCTACAACCACTCCTGGGACTACGTGGACACGGTGCTCGGCTGGGCCGCCTTCTACGGCGAGAGCGGGGTCGGCGCCGGCGGTCCGCCGGTCGGCTCCATCCCGAGCGGGATCGCGGCAGGCGCCGGTGGCGGCGGCCAGGGCCCCGCGGCCACCAGGAAGACCACCACGACCAGGCGGGTGACCACGACCACCAGGTCCGGGCCCTCGGCGCCGCCGACCACGCGGGCGCCGGCGACCACCACGACGACCACCACGACCACCCGGCCGACGACCACCACCGCACCCTGCCTGACCACGACCACCACCACCACGACCACGACGACGTCGACCACCACGACCACCACCACGACGACCACGACCACGACCACCACCACGACGACCAGCACCACGCTGCCGCCGTGCCCGTGACCTCGGTCCGGGGTGCCGGCCGGTGCGGACGCTCCCGCGGAATGGCGTGGGCGTGGTCGGGGTGGCCCGGGTAGCATGCGGCGGCATGAGAGGACCTCAGCCGATCAGCGGCTTCCCCGAGTGGCTGCCTGAGCAGCGCCTGGTCGAGCTGGAGCTGCTCGACCGCATCCGGGCCCGGTTCGAGCTGCACGGCTTCGTGCCGATCGAGACCCGCGCGGTCGAGCCCGTCGACCAGCTCCTGGCGAAGGGGGAGACCGACAAGGAGCTCTACGTCCTGCGGCGGCTGCAGGCCGAGGCGGACGAGGACGACACCGCGCTCGGCCAGCACTTCGACCAGACCGTGCCGTTCGCCCGCTACGTGCTGGAGAACCGCGGCCAGCTGCAGTTCCCGTTGCGCCGCTACCAGATGCAGAAATCCTGGCGCGGGGAGCGGCCCCAGGAAGGCCGCTACCGGGAGTTTCTCCAGGCCGACGTGGACGTGGTCGGCCAGGACACGCTGGGCCTGCACGCCGACGCCGAGCTGCTCGCCGTGGTGGGGGACGTGCTCGCCTCGCTGCCGGTGCCGCCGGTGACCATGCTGGTCAACAACCGCAAGATCCTGGAGGGCTGCTACCGGGCCCTCGGCATCAAGGACACCCAGGCCACCCTGCGGACAGTCGACAAGCTCGACAAGATCGGCGAGGCCGGGGTCCACGCCCAGCTGGTCGACCGCCTCGGCCTGGACCAGCCGCAGGCGGAGGCGTGCCTGCGGGTGGCCCGCATCAGCAGCCCCGACGCCTCGTTCGTCGACGCCGTGCGCGCCCTCGGGTTCCGCGACGAACTGCTCGACGAAGGCCTGGCCGAGCTGGCCGAGGTGATCGGCGCGGCGGCCCGCCTGCCCGAGGGGCGGGTCGTGGCCGCGCTGCGGATCTCCCGCGGCCTCGACTACTACACCGGCACGGTCTACGAGGGCGTGATGGCCGGCCACGAGGCCCTTGGGGCGATCTGCGCCGGCGGCCGCTACGACGACCTCGCCTCGGCAGGCGCCGGCGTGCGCTTTCCCGGTGTCGGCATCTCCATCGGCGTCACCCGCATCCTCGGTCGGCTGTTCGGTCAGGGCGTGCTGCGGGCCAGCCGCCGGACGCCGTCGTGCGTGCTGGTGGCGCTCCCTTCCGAGGAGGACCGGGAGCGCTGCGACGGCGTGGCCGCCGCCCTGCGCGCCCGCGGCATCCCCTGCGAGGTCGCGGACCAGCCGGCCAGATATGGCAAGCAGATCCGCACCGCCGAACGCAAGGGCATCCCGTTCGTGTGGTTCCCCCAGGGCGAGGTGTCCGGCGGCCACGAGGTGCGCGACATCCGCTCCGGCGACCAGCACCCCGCCGACCCCGACGCGTGGACCCCGCCAGACGAGGACCTCCACGTCCGGATCGTCACCGAGGCGGACCGGTCCGGCTGACCCGCCACCACGCCCGCCGGCCTCTGGGCCGGGGTCAGTACGGCGTGCCGTCCAGGGCCGCTGGGAGGCTGGCGGCGCTGGCCCGGCGCAGGACGCGGCCGGATGGGAGCCATGGGCCCCAGCCGGGGGGGAGCGGCGGGCCGGGAAGCCATTCCAGGTCGGCCAGCGTGTTCAGGCCACGTGCCCTGGCCGTTTCCAGGTGGATGGTGAGCAGGCGGGCGGTCGCGCGCGCGTCGGACAGGGCGGTGTGCGGCTCGTGGTGGTCGATGCCGAAGCGGCGGCAGCACTCGGTCAGCTTGGCCTCGGCGTCGGGGTAGAGCAGCCGGGTCAGCTGGGCGGTGCACAGGGCCGCCACCGGCGGCAGGGTGTAGCCGGCGAGCTGGAATTCGCCGCGCAGGAACCCGACGTCGAACAGGACGTTGTGGGCCACCACGATGGCGTCCTGCAGCAGGGTGGCCAGGTCGCCGGCGATCTCCACGAACGACGGCGCGTCGCGGAGCATGGCGTCGGTGATGCCGTGGATTTCGGTGGCGTCGACCGCCCGGCCGGGGTTGACCAGCGTGTCCAGCTCGGCCGTCACCGACCCGTCCGGCGCCAGCCTGATCACCGCGACCTCGACCGCGCGGTGCTCCGGCCAGGGGTCGAAGCCGGTGGTCTCCAGGTCCACCACCGCCCAGGGCGTGGCGCCGAGCCGAGCCACCGACATCCCCGCTCCTCTCAGCTCGACGGCCTGCTCCCGCGGCGCCCGGTCATCAAGCTGACCGGTTCTGCCGGAGGATACGGCCGGCCAGTGACAACCGGAGCGCACACGTCGAAGGGGGCGGGCCCGCCAGGCCCGCCCCCTGGAGTCGGGTGGCCTCAGCTGTCGGCGAGGACCACCGTGTTCATGATCTTGTCGCTGAAGGTCTGCCTGCGGGCGTCCCAGAGCGGGAACAGGTAGCCGATCATGCAGGGCAGGGCGTCCACCACGTGGACGATGTCGCGGACGAAGCACATCAGGCCGCCGAGCGGCTGGCCGTCCGCCATCCGGACCAGGCGGAGGTTGAGCGCCTTCTTGCCCCAGCTCTGGCCGGTGCGGCCCTGCAGGATCGAACGGTTGTAGACCCAGATGATGAAGGTCGCCAGGTAGCCGACGAACACCAGCCCGCCGCTCGCCTCCACCGGGGCGCCGTTGTTGGTGGAGGTGAGCGTGCCGGCGAAGATCAGCACGACGATCACGGGGAGCGCACCGATCAGGTAGTCGATCAGGTAGGCGCCGACCCGCTGCAGCCAGTTGGCGAGCTGCCGGCCCATGAAGGTGCCCGGGGTGTCCCCGGTGGTGTACGTCTGCGGGCCGTAGCCGCCACCGGGCGCCGCCGGGTAGTTGCCCGGCGGCGGGTAGTCGCCGGGCGTCGGGTAGGCGGGCGGCGGTGGCTGGCCGTACTGCGGCTGGCCGTACTGCGGCTGTTGCTGCTGGCCCGGGTCGGGTTGGTTCGGGTCTGGCGACCCGTATCCCTGGGTCATCGAGGTTGTCTCCTTGCGCTCAGGGGGCCGCCGGCTGGTGGTGCCCCCTTCCGGTATCGGCTCGGCACTACATCGGCTTGGCCGCCTGCTGCTCGGCAAGGTCGCCGATCACCGGCAGCTTGAAGTGATTGCCCTGGAATCCCTGGATCATCAGGACGATCCAGAGTACGAACATCCCGATCATGGCCAGACCGAGTATCAGGTCGATGGGGCCGACGCCGCTCACCGTCTGGGACAGGAAGCCGAGCACCGTCCAGACGATCCCGAAGAGGATCGACTGCGCGGCGTGGAAGCGCACCTCGGGACGCTTGTCGGTGAGCAGGAAGATGATCCCGGTGATGAAGGTCAGCACGTAGGACAGGCCGGAGGCGACATTCTGGGCGAGGCCGGTCTCGACCTGCCCCGGCGGCTGGCCGCCCTGCTGCCAGCCCTGCCCCGGCGGCGCCCCCCAGCCAGGAGGCGGTGGCTGCTGGCCATAGCCGGGCGGCGGCCCGTACCCGGGAGGCGGGCCCGAGCCCGGCGGCGGTCCGTAGCCGCCACCCGGCGGCGCCCCCCACCCGCCGGCCCCTGACGGGGGCGGCGGCGCCGGGCCGCCGGCCGGCGGTGGTGGCGGCCCCGGCTGCGTGCCGGGCGGCGGGGTCGGATGCTCGCCTGGCGGCGGTGCGCCAGGCCCGGGTGCCCCAGGCCCGGGGGGCGGAGGCCACTGCTGGCCGGATGGCGGGGCGCCGGGGGTCTCAGCGTCGTGTGGCGCTTCGCCCTCTGGCCGCTCCGGGGGACGGGTCCCCTCGCTCATACGTCCTCCTCGTGATCAGCGATCCGCATCCTCGCGCGGTACGGTCCCACCTCAGATCAGCTCGAAGCGATGCAGCTGGAAGAGCCAGCTCGCCGCGGCCAGGACGGCGACCACCGCCCATGCCGCCCGCCGGCCCACCGGCGACCACCGCACCGGCGGCCTGGCCAGCCCGAACGCGCGTGCGCCGATCAGCACGGCCATGGCCGCGGTGAACCCGGCCAGCACCAGCACGAACGGGTTGGCGGCCAGTGCGGCGGCCGGCTCACCGGCCGCCAGCGAGGTGGCCGCCGTGGTCATCCCGCAGAACGGGCACGGGACGCCGGTGACCAGGCGCAACAGGCAGGGAGCCTGGAGGCCGGTGCTGCGGCTCACCACCGGGTAGACGAACGACGCCCCGGCCGCGGCCAGGCCGGTCAGGCCGAGCCGCTCCGCGGTCGAGACCGGGCGCCAGGCGAGCGCGCGGGCGGCTGCCGGCCGCGCGAACGGCGCGGCTGCTCCAGCGCCTTGCTGGTCCGGCATGCGCATTTCGCTCCACTCGATTGGGGTCACCCGCAAAGGTTCGCACACGGCGGCGGGCCCAGGGGCGTCCCGGGACCGCGCTGCGGGCTCCCAGACGCCCCACTGGTGCGTCGACTCACTGCGTCGTTGCAGGTCGGCGCAGTGAACCACATGGACGGGCCGGCAGCAATATCGCCCGGGCGCGCAGCCACCCCACCATCCACCCGGTGGTTGCCGGCATCCGGGCGCGATGTCAGCATCCTGGGTCGCGGCGGGCGCTGGACGAGCGGGGACCGAGCAGCCGCGCCGATCGACGCGGGAGGGATGTTTGGGGGAGGTCAAGCGGGCCGTCGTGCTGCTCTCCGGGCACGGCTCCAACCTCCAGGCGCTGCTCGGCGCGACCGCGGACGCCGCCTTCGGGGTCTCGGTGGTGCTGGTGGTGAGCGACCGGCCAGAGGCCGGCGGGCTCGACCGGGCCCGCCGGGCGGGCATCCCGGTCGCGGTGGTCCGCCCGAGCGACCATCCTGACCGGGACGCGTTCGACGCCGCCCTGCGCGCGGTGGTCGCCGCCGTCCGACCCGACGTGGTCTGCCTGGCCGGGTTCATGCGCATCCTCGGCTCCGAGTTCGTCCGATCCTTCCCCGAACGTATCGTCAACACCCACCCGAGCCTGTTGCCCGCCTTCCGGGGTGCCCACGCGGTGCGGGACGCGCTCGCCTACGGCACCCGCGTCACCGGCTGCACCGTCCACCTGGTCGACGAGCAGGTCGACCACGGTCCCGTGCTGTTCCAGGCGGCGGTCGAAGTCGCCGACGGTGACGACGAGGCCTCGCTGCACGAGCGCATCAAGCGCGAGGAGCACCGCCTGCTGCCCCAGGCGGTGCGCCTGGTCGCCCACGGCCAGCTACGGGTCGACGGCCGCCGCGTGCGGATCCTCGCCGGCGCGGAGGGCTCGGGCGCCGGAGGCGCCCAGTGACCGACCGCCAGCCGATCCGCCGCGCCCTGGTGTCCGTGTACGACAAGGGGGGGCTCGACCGGCTGGCGGCCGCCCTGGCCGGCGCCGGGGTCGACGTGGTCTCCACCGGCTCCACCGCGGCCGCGCTGGCCGGCCACGGGCTGGCGGTGACGCCGGTCGAGGCGGTCACGGGCAGCCCCGAGATGCTCGACGGCCGGGTCAAGACGCTGCACCCGGCGATCCACGCGGGCCTGCTGGCCGACCGGCGCCGCCCCGACCACCGCGACCAGCTCGAAGCGGCCGGGATCGCCCCGTTCGACCTGGTCGTCTGCAACCTCTACCCGTTCGAGGCCGCCGCCGCTGACCCGTCCGCCGGCGAGGACCAGGTGATCGAGCTGATCGACGTGGGCGGCCAGGCGATGGTGCGGGCCGCGGCCAAGAACTTCGCCTCGGTCGCGGTGGTCTGCGACCCGGCCGACTACGAGCTGGTAGGGGCCTCCTTGAGCGCCGGCGGCACCACCCTGGAGGAGCGCCGCGCCCTGGCCGCCAAGGCGTTCGCCCGCACCGCCGCGTACGACGCCCATGTGGCAGCGTGGTTCGACCGCGCCGACGCCTTTCCGGCGACCTTGCCGCTGGCCGGCCGGCTGGTGCGGAGCCTGCGCTACGGCGAGAACCCGCACCAGCGGGCCGCCCTGTACGCCGTCGGCTCCGGCGGCCTGGCCGGCGCCGTGCAGCTCGCCGGCAAGGAGCTGTCCTACAACAACCTGCTCGACGCCGACGCCGCGCTCGGGCTGGTCGCCGAGTACGCCGACCGGCCGTTCGCGGTGATCGTCAAGCACACCAACCCGTGCGGCGCGGCGCCGGGCGCCACCCTTGAGGCGGCCTACGCCGCCGCCCTCGAGGGCGACCCGGTCAGCGCGTTCGGTGGTGTGGTCGGCCTCTCCCGCCCGCTCGACGAGGCCACCGCGCGGCGCATCGCGGCGGTGTTCACCGAGGTCATCCTCGCCCCCGGCTTCGACCAGGCGGCCCGTGCGGTGCTGGCGGGCAAGCCCTCGCTCCGGCTGGTCGAGGTGGCGCCCGCCGGTGGCGGCGAGCGCCTGACGGTCCGCTCGGTCACCGGTGGGCTGCTCGCCCAGCAGGCCGACCTGGCCGCCGACGACCCGGCCGCCTTCCAGCTGGTCGCCGGGCGGCCGCTGGACGCCGCCGGCCTGGCGGACCTGGCGCTGGCCTGGGCGGTCGCCAAGCACGTGAAGTCCAACGCGATCGTGCTCGCCAGGGACGGGCGGGTGGTCGGCGTCGGTCCCGGGCAGACCAGCCGCGTCGACGCGGTCCGGATCGCGGTCGCCAAGGCGGGGGAGCGCGCCAACGGGGCGGTGGCGGCCAGCGACGCCTTCTTCCCCTTCCCCGACAACGTCGAGGAGCTGGCCGCCGCCGGCGTCCGGGCGGTGGCCCAGCCCGGCGGCAGCGTCCGCGACGCCGAGGTCACCGAGGCCGCCGAGCGCCTCGGCCTGACCATGCTCCACACCGGCCGCCGCCACTTCCGCCACTAGCCTCGCGCCCGGCCGGTGGGCGACGTTGCCCCTTTTCTTGTCCATCTACGCTTCTGTTCGGAGCGCCCGGCGCGCTCTAATTGCCCTCGATGGCACGACCTGCCCGCAAACGGGGGTCGGGAGTCCAGCCCGGGCATCGTGCGCCCGGGAGAGAAAGGCGGCAGCCATGCGCTCGCGCGTCATCGCACTGGTCGCGGTCCTCGCGGCGGTGCTCGCCCTCACCGTCGGCACGGCGGCCCACGCCGACCCGGTCACCGAGCTGTTCGGGACCTGCTCGGGGACCACCAACTTCAACGCCGAGATCACCTGCACGTTCGCGGGGGACGGGCTGACCAGCTCGAACTACTACGTGAACATGTCGCTGCTGTCGCCGTCGGGCGGGCTCGACAACCTGCCGGCGAACGGGCGGGTGACCAACAAGACCACCACGACGTTCAGGACCCGCTGGTTCGGCCACCAGCTGACGATCGAGCCGAACGGCAACGTCCACGTGGCCATCTACCGTAACGGGTCGATCAGGTTCGATTACCACGCGAGGGTGTTCGGCACCTGAGCGCCGCCACCTCCGGGGACGTCGTAACGATCAGGTCGAGGGTTAGGGTGGGATGGTCGAACGGTATCCGGCCCAGGGTCGTTAGCCACTGGTGCCCGAACGTTCACGCAGGCCTTACCGTCGGCTGCGACCATTCCATCCTGACCCGCGTGGTTGATCGGCGGGCCGGACGGGCACGTATGGTGCTCGGATGACGTGACCTTAGGGGGTTCGATGAGCGGCTGGCCACGGGATTGGGCTCGCGACCAGCAGGCAACACCAGGCGCGGGGGTTCGGACCGAGCCACTCGGTCCGCTTGCCGACGGGCCGCCGCCGCGGCTGGCGGTGCGCCCGCGGCGGCGCCGCTGGGGGCGCGCGGTGCTGCTCGTCCTCGCCGTGCTGCTGGTGCTGATCCTGGTGCTGTTCTTCATGGTGGACTCGCGGCTCAACCGCGTCGACGCGCTCGGTGACCAGGCCGGCCGCCCGGCCGTCACGCCAGGCGCCGACTGGCTGATCGTCGGCTCCGACAGCCGCGAGGGGCTGACCGAGGCCGAGCGCAAGCGGCTCGGCACCGGCCAGGCGGCAGGGCGGCGGACCGACACCATGATGCTGCTGCACATCCCGCGCGGCGGCGGCCAGCCGACACTGATCAGCCTGCCTCGGGACTCCTACGTCCCGATCCCGGGGCGGGGCCGGAACAAGCTCAATGCGGCGTACGCCTTCGGCGGACCCAAGCTGCTCGTCCGCACGGTCGAGGGGGTCACGGGGATCCGTGTCGACCACTACATGGAGATCGGCTTCGACGGGTTCGCCTCCATCGTCGACGACGTCGGCGGTGTCAGCCTCTGCGTCGATGCGCCCATGAACGACCCCAAGGCCGGTCTCAAGCTGGCCGCGGGCTGCCAGGTGCTCGACAGCCGCAAGGCGCTCGGCTACGTCCGGACCCGCGCCTCGGCCCGCGGCGACCTCGACCGGGTGGTGCGCCAGCAGCAGTTCATGAGCGCCCTGATCGACAAGATGACCAGCCCAGGCGTGCTGATCAACCCGTTCCGCAGTATCCCGCTCGCCCTCAACGGCGCCGGCACCATCGCGGTGGACTCGCACGACCACATCTACCACCTGATCCGCTTCCCGTTCGCGATGCGCTCGGTGAGCAGGGGCGACGGGGTCGCCGGCACGGTGCCGATCGCCGGCACCACCACCGTGTCCGGCGCGGGGTCGGTGGTGCTCTGGGACCGCCCCAAGGCGCTGGCCCTGTTCGAGGCGCTCAAGCAGGACCGCCCGACCGGGAACCTGGTCGAGCGGAAGTAGGCGTCCCGGCCGCCGCGCTCCGCAGCGCGGCGAACGCGGCGGCCAGGCCGGGGAGCTGGTAGTGGGCGTTGAGCCCGCTCGGGTTGGGCAGCACCCAGACCCGAGCGCCCGCCACCGGGTCCGGCCGCGGCCCGACCACCGCGCCGGGGCGGTCGTAGGCGACCCGGTAGGCGCCGATGCCGAGGAACGCCACCCAGGCCGGACCGGCCGCCTCGACCTTGGCCGCCAGCGCCGCCGCGCCGGCGCGGAGCTCGTCCGGCCGGATCTCCGCCGCGCCGGCGGTGGCACGGTCGACCAGGTTGGTCACGCCGAGGCCGTGGGCGGGCAGCTCGCCGTCCTGCTCGGGGGCGAGCAGCCGCGGGGTGAAGCCGGCCAGGTGGAGCGCCTTCCAGAAACGGTTGCCCGGCCGGGCGAAATGGTGGCCGACCGCGGCGGAGTACAGGCTCGGGTTGATCCCGCAGAAGAGCACCAGCAGGCCAGGGGCGATCACGTCGGGAACGCGCCGTCCGCTGGCCGCCGCCAGCTCCTCGCGCGACGGCCGCCGGCGCCCGCCCGGCCGCCCAGGCTCGTCCATGGGCCTCCTTCGGAGGTGGCGGCGGTCGACCCTCGCAGCTTCCCGACCGGCGGAGCGGCGCGCAACGGGTACGCGGCGGGGAGGCGCGGTAGCGTTGGTGTCGCACGCCGGGTCCGCGGCCCGCAGCTGGGTCGCGACCCCCGCGCGGCGACCACAAGGAGATACGACATGCCCGCCAGGATCCTGGACGGCAAGGCGCTGGCCAGCCGCATCCGTGCCGAGCTGGCCGAGGAGGCGGAGCGGCTGGCCGGCGCCGGGCGGCGGCCGGGACTGGCCGCGGTCCTCGTCGGCGACGACGAGGCGTCCCACATCTACGTCGGCGCCAAGCAGCGGGCGGCCGCCGCCACCGGGGTGGAGTCGCGCCGGGTGGCCCTGCCGGCCGACACCGGCCAGGCCGAGGTGGAGGCGGCGGTCGCCGGGCTCAACGCCGACCAGGCCGTCCATGGCATCATCGTCCAGCTCCCCCTGCCCGACGGCCTCGACCCGATCCGGGTCCAGGAGGCGATCGACCCGGCCAAGGACGTCGACGGCCTGCACCCGTGGAACGAGGGCCGGCTGCTCCGCGGCGACCCCGAGTTCGCGCCATGCACCCCGGCGGGCATCGTCGAGCTGCTGCGTGCCGAGCGCGTGCCGGTGGAGGGCAGCCACGTGGTGGTGGTCGGCAGGGGCCTGCTGGTCGGCAGGCCGCTGGCGGTGATGCTCTCGGCCAAGGCGGCGGGGGCCAACGCCACCGTGACCCTGTGCCATACCGGCACCCGCCGGCTGGGCGACTTCACCCGCCAGGCCGACGTGCTGGTGGCCGCCGCCGGCCGCCCGGCGATGATCACCCCCGAGATGGTCAGGCCGGGCGCGGCCGTGGTCGACGTCGGCAACCACCGGGTCGGCGGCAAGCTGGTGGGCGACGTCGACCCCGGGGTGGCCGAGGTCGCCGGCGCGATCACCCCGGTGCCGGGCGGGGTGGGACCGATGACCGTGGCGATGCTGCTGGCCAACACCGTCAGGGCGGCCAGGGGCGCATGGGTCGCGGCCGGGACCGGCCGGTGAACGGGACCGGCCGCCTCGGCGCCCTGCTCGACGACGGCCGCTTCGTGGTCACCGGCGAGCTGGTCCCGCCCCGCTCACCCGATGCCGAGCGTGTCCGCCAAGCGGCACGCCGGCTCGCCGGACTGGTCGACGCGGTCAACGTGACCGACAACGCCGCGGCCCGGGTGGGGATGTCGCCGCTGGCCGCGGCGGTGCTGGTGGCGGGGGAGGGGCTGGAGCCGGTGCTGCAGCTCACCTGCAGGGACCGCAACCGGCTGGCGCTCGCCGCCGACCTCCTCGGGGCGCACGCCCTCGGCATGCGGGCGATCCTGTGCCTCTCGGGCGACCCCTTGGAGGTGGGGCCGTACACCGACGTCAAGCCGGTGTTCGACCTCGACGCGATCGGGCTGGCCAGGCTCGCCGCCGACCTCGGCGAGGGCAAGGCGCCGGACGGCAGCCAGGTCGACCCGCCGGCGCCGTTCCTGGTCGGCGTGGCGGAGGCGCCAGGCAGGGCCGACCCGTCGGGCGGGGCCCGGCTGGCCGCCAAGGTCGCCGCCGGCGCCCGGTTCGTCCAGACCCAGCCGGTCTACGACCTGGCGGCGTTCGCCGCCTGGTTGGACCGCCTGGCCGCGCACGACCTGCCCGACCGGGTGGCGATCCTCGCCGGGGTCCTGCCGCCGCGCTCGGCCGCCCAGCTGGAACGCTTCAGCCACCTGCCAGGCTGGTCCGTGCCCGAGCCGGTGCTCGGACGCATGCGGGCCGCGAGCGACCAGCGCGCCGAGGGCATCGCCCTGGCCGTCGAGATGGCCGAGGGCGTGCGCGCCCTGCCAGGGGTCCGCGGCGTCCACCTGATGGGCGTCGGTGCGGCCAGCGGCGTCCCCGAGGTGATCCGCGCCGCCGGCCTGACCCCGCGTCCCCAGCCCGCCTGAGCGGCTCAGCCGCGCTGGTCGAGCGGCTGGTAGGCGCGCGGCGGGGGACCGGTGTACTCGGAATCGGGACGGATCAGCCGGTTGTCGGCGTACTGCTCGCGGATGTGAGCGGTCCAGCCGGCCATGCGGGCGACCGCGAACAGGCAGGTGTACAGGTCGGGCGGGATCGCCAACGCCGAGTACACGCTGGCGGTGTAAAAGTCCACGTTGGGGAAGAGCCCACGCTCCTCCATCACGGTCTGCTGGATCCTGGCCGAGATCTCGTACCAGTGGGTGTCGCCGAGCTGCTTGCCGAGCCGCTCGGCCATCTCGCGCAGGATCACCGCGCGCGGGTCCCAGGTCCGGTAGACGCGGTGCCCGAAGCCCATCACCTTCTGCTTGCGGGCCAGCCGGTCCTTGACCCAGTCGTCGGCCCGGTCCGGGGTGCCGATCTCGTCGAGCATGTACCGCACCTGCTCGATGGCGCCGCCGTGCAGGGGGCCCTGCAGGGTGGCGACCGCGGCGGTGGCGGCGGCGTACATGTCGGCCAGGGTGGCCGCGGCCACCCGCCCGGCGAAGGTCGACGCGTTCATGGTGTGGTCGGCGTAGAGCACCAGGCAGGTGTCGAACTCGGCGGCCAGGCCCGGGTCCGGCTCCTCGCCGGTGAGCGCGTACAGGAAGTTGCCGGCGATGGAGAGATCGCCGCGCGGCTCGACCGCGGCCGCGCCGTTGCGCAGCCGCTGGTAGGTGGCGACGATCTGGGGCGCCTTGGCGACCAGGCGCCAGGTCTTGCGGAGGTTGGCCTCGGCCGAGTCGTCGGCGCCGTCGGGGTCGTTGACCCCGGCGGCCGAGGTGGCGGTGCGCAGCGCGGTCATCGGGCCGGTCTGCTTCGCGACCGCCTCGAGCAGCTGGATCAGCAGGTCGTCGAGGCTGCTCGAGGCGCGCAGGTCGGCGTTGATCTGGTCGAGCTGGGCCCGGGTGGGTAGCTCCAGGTGATGGAGCAGGTAGACCGTCTCCTCGAAGCCGGAGTGGGCCGCCAGGTCGGCGATGTCGTAGCCGGCGTACAGCAGCTTGCCCCGCTGGCCGTCGATGTCGGAGATCTTGGTCTGCGCCGCGACCACGCCTTCAAGTCCCTTGCCCTTACCGCTCTCAGCCATGCCGCCGCCTCCGGTCGTCAAGGGTGGTCACCCGGCGAGTCGTGCAACCCTGCGCGTTGCTAGGGAGGCTACCCGGTCCACCACCCAATCGTGCTAGTGCGACGGAAGCCAGCCCGGCTCGTTCGTTCCCAGATTGGCAGCCGGGATACCCTGAACCAGCAATGGAACGTCATGGTTCTCGACGTGATCGACAGCGGCGTTGAGCGAGTCGTTGAGTCCTGAGAGGAGCTTCACCCATGGCCCACCGCGTCACGTTCATCCCCGGCGACGGGGTAGGTCCCGAACTGTCGGAGGCCACCCGCCGCGTGCTCGAGGCGACCGGGGTGGAGTTCGACTGGGACATCCAGGAGGCCGGTGCCGAGGTCATCGACAAGTACGGCACCCCCCTTCCCGAGCCCGTGCTCGACTCGATCCGCGCCAACAAGGTGGCCATCAAGGGGCCGCTCACCACCCCGATCGGCACCGGCTTCCGCAGCGTCAACGTGGCCCTGCGCAAGGAGCTGGACCTGTTCGCCTGCCTCCGCCCCTGCAAGCTCTACCGGGGGGTGCGCTCCCGCTACGAGCTGGTCGACCTGGTCATCGTGCGCGAGAACCACGAGGACCTGTACGCCGGCATCGAGTTCGAGCAGGGCACCGAGGACGCCAAGCGGGTGATCGGCTTCCTCAACGAGATCCAGCCCAAGCGGATCCGCGACGACTCCGGCATCTCGGTCAAGCCGATCTCGGTCACCGGTACCACGCGGATCGCCAAGTTCGCGTTCGAGCACGCCCGCGCCTACGGCCGCCGCAAGGTCACCGCGGTGACCAAGGCGAACATCATGAAGCACACCGACGGGCTGTTCTACGAGGTCAGCCGCGACGTCGCCAAGGAGTACCCCGACGTCGCCTACGACGAGTTCCTGGTCGACAACATGTGCATGCAGCTGGTGCAGAAGCCGGAGAACTTCGACGTGCTGCTGCTGCCCAACCTGTACGGCGACATCATCTCCGACCTGGCCGCCGGGCTGGTCGGCGGGCTCGGGGTGGCGCCAGGTGCCAACCTCGGCGACCAGGTGGCCGTGTTCGAGGCCACCCACGGCTCAGCCCCCAAGTACAAGGGACAGAACAAGGTCAACCCGATGGCGATGATGTTCTCGGGCATGCTGATGCTCCGCCACCTGGGCGAGCGGGACGCGGCCGACCGGCTGGAAGCCGCCATGGCCGCGGTGATCGCCGAGGGCAGGAGCGTCACCTACGACATGAAGCCGAGCCGGGACGACCCCAGCGCGGTCGGCACCAGCCAGGTCGCCGACGCCGTGATCGCCGCGCTCGAGCCGGCCGGCAAGGGAGGCAGCGCATGAAGGTGACCGTCGTCGGAGCCGGCAAGTACGGCTCCACCACCGTCCAGCGCCTGGCCGAGAAGGACGTGGCCGACGAGATCGTGATGACCGACATCGTCGAGGGGCTGCCCCAGGGCCTCGCCCTCGACATGAACCAGTCCCGCCCGCTGGAGGGCTTCGAGACGCGGGTGGTCGGCACCAACGGTTACCAGGAGACGGCCGGCTCGGACGTGTGCGTGATCACCGCCGGCCTGCCGCGCAAGCCCGGTATGAGCCGCATGGACCTGCTGGAGACCAATGCCCGGATCGTCGGCGAGGTGACCCGTAACCTGGCCGAGGGCTCGCCCGACACGGTCCTGATCGTGGTCTCCAACCCGCTGGACGAGATGACCGCCCTGGCCGCCGAGGTCTCCGGCTTCCCGCGGGAGCGGGTCATGGGCCAGGCCGGCATGCTCGACACCGCCCGCTTCAAGCACTTCGTGGCGGAAGAGCTGGGCACCAGCCCGAGCGGCGTCGAGGCGATCACCCTCGGCTCCCACGGCGACACCATGGTGCCGGTCCCGAGCCTGGTCAACGTGGACGGCAAGCCGCTGACAGAGCTGGCCGACGCGGACATGGTGGAGCGGCTGGTGCAGCGCACCCGCGACGGCGGCGCCGAGGTGGTCGCCCTGCTCAAGACCGGTTCGGCCTATTACGCGCCGTCGAGCGCGGCCGCCCGGATGGTCGAGGCCGTGGTCGGCGACTCCGGCGAGGTCATGCCGGTCTGCGCCTGGGTCGAGGGCCAGTACGGCATCGCCGACGTCTACCTTGGCGTGCCCGCCCGCCTCGGCCGCGCGGGCGTCCGCGAGATCGTCGAGCTGCCGCTCAGCGAGGCGGAGCTGGCCAACCTCCGCGATGCCGCCGAGGCGGTCCGCTCCAAGCAGGCCGACGTGGCCAAGCTGAGCCTGTAGCCGTACGGCGGGGTGGCATGGCCGGGTGCCGGGCTGGTAGGCGTCCGGCCAGGCGGCGTGGGCGCTAGCCGAGCGGTGGCGGCGGTCCGTCGGGGCGGAACACGCCACGCCAGGGGCGGCCGTGACCGTTGGGCCGGCCGAGGACGCGCCCATCCACGACCAGCTCGACTCCGGTCGGGTTGCCGAGCACCAGGTCGATGCGCTGCCGAGCTGTCCACCGACGCTGCTCGCCGGCGGTGCCGATGCCGTCGAAGGCCAGTCGACCGTCGACGGAGCAGCGTGTCCAGACCCTGGCCTGGTAGCGCAGTGTCACCGTCACCGAGGCGGTCTCGCTGACTGGCTGGGTCCGCGCGGTCGCTGCCGCCGGTGAGCGGACCGGCGGACGGCGGTCGATGCCCATGGTCCGCCAGAGCGCGAAGGCGGCGCCGGCCACGCCGAGCAGCACCACCACGGCGGCGACGGCCCGGAGCCGGCGGTCCCGCCGGCGCGGCGCGTGCGGCTCGGCGACTGCCTGGGTCTCCTCAGCCGACAGCGCCCGGGTCGGCTCGGTCGGCTCGTCGCCGCCGATCGTGCCCGCCCGGAGGCCGTCGGCGGCCGCCTCGGCGGCGGCGCGGAGCCGGGCGGCCAGCGCCCCCGCTGACGCGGGCCGCCCGGCCGGATCCTTGGCAAGCGCAGCCTCGCAGAGGTGGGCGATCCCAGGCGGCACCCAGGGGGCCAGCGCCCGCACCGGGCGGGGCGAGACGTCCAGATGCGCGCGGACGACCTCCTCGATGGTGTCGGCCACGAACGGTGGCCGGCCGGTGAGCATCTCGTACAGCACCACGCCGAGCGAATAGATGTCGGCCGCCGGCGAGGCGCGGCCACCCCCGACCCGCTCGGGCGCGACATAGGCGGCGGTGCCGAGGAGCTGCTCGCCGGTGGTGGAGTGTGCCTCCCAGGCGGCCGCGATGCCGAAATCCATGACCTTCACGCCGCCACCGGCGGTCAGCATGATGTTGCTGGGCTTGATGTCGCGGTGAAGGATCCCGGCGCGGTGGGCGGCGTCCAGGCTCTCAGCCACGGCCATCGCGATCCGCGCCGCCTCGACCGGCGGCACGGGGCCGCCGCGGCGCAGCCGCTCGGCCAGCGTCTGACCCTCCAGCAGCTCGAGGACGAGGAACGGCGCTGCGCCGTTCACGAAGTCGAACACCTTGGTCACGTTGGGATGGGCCAGCTTGGCGGTGGCGCGCGCTTCGCGGCGGAAGCGCCGCAGCGCCACGCGGTCGTTGGCCAGCTCCTCGGCGAGCACCTTGAGCGCGACCCGCCGGCCCAGCAGCGTGTCGTCGGCCTCCCAGATCTCGCCCATGCCGCCAGCGTCGATCCGCCGCACGGGCCGATAGCGGCCGTCCTGGCCAAGCGCCTCCTGCATCGTGCCTCCCCGGTCTGGGGAATGGGTGCACCGGCGAGTTCACGAGCAATCACGCGATGACGCGCGAGGGCGCGAACCAGGGTTCAAGGTCGCCCTGATCGCCTGCCGGAGCGAGCCTGTACCCTGGCGCCCGGGCGGCGTGCCTGCCGGCACGGCCGCCACGGTTCGCCGAGCCAGGAGGTCGGTGATCGGGGGGATCGAGGAAGACCGGCCTGGTCCCCGGCTGGACGAGCTCGCGCGGGAGCGGGCGCACGTGTCGATGCTGTACGACTGGCTCGACCGTCTGCGCGACCGTACCCGCGAGCAGCTGGAGCGGGCCCAGCGGGCCGACGGCGGCAGGACCCACCAGGCACGGCTGGACCGCGACGCGCTGGTGGCGATGCACGCCAACCGGCTGGTCCAGCTCTCGGCGGTGGAGCACGGGCTCTGCCTCGGCCGGCTCGACCGCCGCGACGGGACCCGCCTGTACATCGGGCGGCTCGGGCTGCTCGACGACGAGCACGAGCCGCTGCTGATCGACTGGCGCGCGCCCGCGGCGGAGCCGTTCTACCGCGCCACCCCGGTCGCCCACGGCGAGGTGGTGCGCCGCCGCCACTTCCAGACCAGGGGCCGGCTGGTCACCGGCTTCCACGACGACGTGCTGGACCTGGACGCGCTCGGCGACGCCGAGCGCAGCGACCTCAGCGGCGAGGCGGCGCTGCTCGCCTCGCTGACCGCCCGCCGCACCGGGCGCATGAGCGACATCGTCGCCACCATCCAGGCCGAGCAGGACCGCGTCATCCGGTCCGGCCTGCCAGGGATCCTGGTGATCGAGGGCGGCCCTGGCACCGGCAAGACCGCCGTGGCGCTGCACCGGGCCGCCTACCTCCTCTACACCTACCGTGAGCGCCTGGCCAGGCGGGGCGTGCTGGTGGTCGGGCCGAACCCCACCTTCCTCCGCTACATCCAGCAGGTCCTGCCCTCGCTCGGCGAGACCGACGTGCTCCTGGCGACCGTCGACGAGCTCTACCCGGGCGTCAGACCGACCGCCACCGAGCCGGCCGAGGCGGCCACGCTCAAAGGCGGCGCCCGCATGGTTGAGGTGCTGGCCGCCGCGGTCCGCGACCGCCGGCGTTCCCTCGACGCCCCGACCGAGATCACCGTCGACGGGCAGCGGCTGCGCCTGGACCCGGCGACCTGCGCGCGGGCCCAGGCGCTGGCGGACGCGTCCGGTGAGCCGTACAACCTCGCCAGGCGGATCTTCGTCCGCGAGGTGGTGGCGGCCCTCACCCGGCAGGTGGCCGACCGCATCGAGGAGGAGCTGCGCCAGGTCGAGGAGCTGATCGACGACTCGGTCTTCGGCCCCGACGAGCAGCTCAGCGACGCGCCGGTGCTCGACGCGGAGCAGCTCGCCGACCTGGCCGCCGAGGTCCAGTCCGGGCCGTCGGTCCGCGCCGTGCTCGACCGCCTGTGGCCAGCGCTCACCCCGGAACGGCTCCTGGTCGACCTGTTCACCTCCGCGGACCGGCTCGCCGCGGCCGCGCCGGACCTGAGCCCGCACGAGCGGTCGCTGCTGCTGCGCCACCCGCCACCGGCGGGCACCGACGGCGGCGGCTGGCTGACCCCGGCGGACGTCCCGCTGCTCGACGAGGCCGCCGAGCTGCTCGACCAGGACGGCGAGGCCGCCAGGGACAGGGCGGCCCGCCATGCCGTCCAGCAGGAGCGCGACCTCGCCTACGCGCGAGGCGTGCTGGAGATCGTCGGCGCCTCCGGCGGCGTGCTCGACCCGGAGCTGCTCGCCGACCGGTACCGGCAGGACGAGGCGCTCGCCCCCCTCGCCGAGCGGGCACGGCAGGACCGGAGGTGGTTCTTCGGGCACGTGATCGTCGACGAGGCGCAGGAGCTGTCGGCGATGGCCTGGCGGATGCTGATGCGCCGCTGCCCGAGCCGGTCGATGACCATCGCCGGCGACCTCGCGCAAGGTGGCGCGCCCTGGGGTGCCAGCTCCTGGGCGGAGGCGCTGGACCCCTACGCCCGCGGCCGCTGGCGCGAGGAGCGGCTGACCGTCAACTACCGCACCCCGGCCGAGATCATGGCGGTCGCCGGGGCGGTGCTCGCCAGCGTCGACCCTCGGCTGCGCCCGCCGACCTCGGTGCGCGAGACCGGGACGGTGCCGTGGCGCCTGCACCTCGGCACCGACGAGCTGCTCGCGAGGCTGACCGAGGTCATCGCCGCCGAGGCCACGGCGGTCAGCGGCGGCCGCGTGGCCGTGCTGATCCCGACCGCCAAGGCGGAGGAGCTGGGCCGGCGGATCGTCGCCGCCCTGCCCGAGCTGTCGGTCGCCGGCGGCCCGGCCGCGCTCGACGCCCCGGTCGCGGTCCTGACCGTCACCGAGGCGAGGGGCCTCGAGTTCGACAGCGTGGTGGTGGTCGAACCAGGCGCCATCCTCGCCGAATCCCCGAAGGGCGCAAACAACCTGTATGTCGCGCTCACGCGAGCCACCCAGCGCCTCGGCGTCGTCCATACCACCGCCCTGCCGGCGGCACTGGCCCGGCTCGCGCCCGCGCCCGGGTAGATTCCGGCCGCCAGGCGCTGGCGCGGCGTTGCCCGGGTACCCTGGCCCAAGGACGGCCAGTCGTCCCCGGCGCGGCCGTCTTCCGCAGCGATGCCAGGAGGTCGAGCAGAGATGGCAGGGAACAGCTTCGGAGCCAGCGCCGGCCTGGACGTCTCGGGCAACTCCTACGAGATCTGGCGCCTTGACGCCCTGGCCGACGTGGCCGACGTCTCCCGCCTGCCCTTCTCGCTCAAGGTCCTGCTCGAGAACCTGCTCCGCAACGAGGACGGCAGCCTGATCAGGGCCGAGGACATCGAGGCCCTGGCGGGCTGGGACCCGGCCGACGAGACCGACCGGGAGGTCGCCTTCACGCCGGCGCGCGTGCTGATGCAGGACTTCACCGGCGTCCCGGCCGTGGTCGACCTGGCCGCCATGCGCGACGCCATGGCCGAACTCGGCGGCGACCAGTCCAAGATCAACCCGCTCGCCCCTGCCGAGCTGGTCATCGACCACTCGGTGATCGCGGACGTGGCCGGCAGGCGCGACGCCTTCCGGCGCAACGCCGAGCTGGAGTTCGAGCGCAACCGGGAGCGCTACGCGTTCCTGCGCTGGGGCCAGCAGGCGTTCGCCGACTTCAGCGTGGTCCCGCCCGACACCGGCATCGTCCACCAGGTCAACCTGGAGTACCTCGCCAGGGTGGTGTTCGGCGACGACCACGGCCGGGCCTATCCCGACACCCTGGTCGGCACCGACTCCCACACCCCGATGGTCAACGGGCTCGGCGTGCTCGGCTGGGGCGTCGGCGGCATCGAGGCCGAGGCGGCCATGCTCGGCCAGCCCATCTCGATGCTCACTCCCAAGGTGGTCGGCTTCAAGCTCCACGGCGCGCTGCCCGAGGGGTCGACCGCCACCGACCTGGTCCTCACCGTCACCGAGCTGCTGCGCAAGCACGGCGTGGTCGGCAAGTTCGTGGAGTTCTTCGGGCCAGGGGTCGGCAGCGTGCCGGTCGAGAACCGGGCCACCATCGGCAACATGTCGCCCGAGTACGGCTCCACCTGCGCGATCTTCCCGATCGACGGCGAGACCCTGCGCTACCTGGAGTTCACCGGCCGCCGGCCGGAGACGGTCGCCCTGGTCGAGGCGTACGCCAAGGAGCAGGGCCTGTGGCACGACCCGGACCGTGACCCGGTCTACTCCGAGCAGGCCGAGCTCGACCTGGCCACGGTGGTGCCGAGCCTGGCCGGCCCGCGACGCCCCCAGGACCGGGTGGCGCTGACCGACGCCAGGCACTCGTTCCGGGTCGCCCTGGCCGAGATGCTCGCCCAGGACGGGCCGGGCGCGGACAAGGCCAGGCCGGGGGCGAGCTCGGCCGCCAGGTCGGGTGGCTGGGAGAGCGCCAGCAACGGCAACCTGGCCGGCCCCGACGAGGCCTCCGCCGAGTCCTTCCCGGCCAGCGACGCGCCCTCCGCGCAGGCGGCCGCCGCCGCCGCGCTCGACCCGGACGCGCCCCCGGCGGTGGCAGCCGCCGGCCAGGACGACCCGGAGCGGCCGACCGTCTCGGTCGAGGTCGAGGGAGCCGACTTCACCCTCGACCACGGCCACGTGGTGATCGCGGCCATCACCAGCTGCACCAACACCTCCAACCCGTCGGTCATGCTCGGCGCCGGCCTGCTCGCGCGCAACGCGGTCGAGCGGGGCCTTGAGTCCAAGCCGTGGGTGAAGACCTCGCTCGCGCCCGGCTCCAAGGTGGTCATGGACTACTACGAGCGCGCCGAGCTCATCCCCTACCTGGAGAAGCTCGGCTTCCACCTGGTCGGCTACGGCTGCACCACCTGCATCGGCAACTCCGGGCCGCTCCGCCCGGAGATCTCGGCAGCGATCGAGCAGGGCGACCTGGCGGTCGCCTCGGTGCTCAGCGGCAACCGCAACTTCGAGGGGCGCATCAACCCCGACTGCCGCATGAACTACCTGGCCTCGCCGCCCCTGGTGGTCGCCTACGCCCTGGCGGGGACGATGGACATCGACCTCTACCACGAGCCGCTCGGCCACGACCGCGACGGCAAGCCGGTGTACCTCCGCGACATCTGGCCGTCCGAGGCCGAGGTGAGCGAGCTGATCGGCCGGTCGGTGCAGTCGGACATGTTCCGCAGGAGCTACGCCGAGGTGTTCGAGGGCGACGAGCGCTGGAACTCGCTGGAGGTGCCGACCGGGGACACCTTCGCCTGGGACGACGCCTCCACCTACGTGCGCCGGCCGCCGTACTTCGACGGCATGCCGGCCACCCCGGAGCCAGTGCGCGACCTGCACGGGGCGCGGGTGCTGGCGGTGCTCGGCGACAGCGTGACCACCGACCACATCTCGCCGGCCGGGGTGATCAAGCGGGACAGCCCGGCCGGGCGCTACCTGATGGACAAGGGCGTCGGGCCGGCCGACTTCAACTCCTACGGCTCCAGGCGCGGCAACCACGAGGTGATGATCCGCGGCACCTTCGCCAACATCCGCCTGCGCAACCAACTCGCGCCTGGCACCGAGGGCGGCGTCACCCTGCACCTTCCCGACGGCGAGCAGATGACCATCTTCGACGCGGCCATGCGCTATCTCGACGAGGACGTGCCTCTGGTGGTCCTGGCCGGCAAGGAGTACGGCTCGGGCTCGTCACGGGACTGGGCGGCCAAGGGGCCGCGGCTGCTCGGCGTCCGCGCCGTGCTGGCCGAGAGCTACGAGCGCATCCACCGCTCCAACCTGGTCGGCATGGGCATCCTGCCGCTGCAGTTCCCAGACGGGTCCTCGGCCAGCTCGCTCGGCCTCACCGGCCACGAGACCTTCGACATCGAGGGGCTCGAAGGCGGCGGCGGCGACGGCTTCCCCCGCGAGGTCACGGTCACCGCCGACGGCAACAGCTTCAGCGCCCGGGTCCGCATCGACACCCCCAACGAGGTCCACTACTACCGCCACGGCGGCATCCTGCAGTACGTCCTCCGCCAGCTCCGCGGGTAGGGGATGCTTGCGCTCGTCGCCAGCACCCGCCGCATCGCCAACGTGTCCACGAAAGCGGGGCAACTCCAAATCTGGGTTGGGCACCCTTCAGTTTCCGTGCCCTTGACGCTCCTTCTTCTACCCGCCAGGCGATCGATGGGCTGGGTGGTGCACCCTAGCCTCGGTGACCCGAACGTCTGCTTCCATCGTCGCCGCCCCGAGCGCCTTCGCCAAGCAGACCGCTGAAGACCTGAGCGATCTCGCTCACGAACTCGCGCCTTTGCCCGTAGTTAGTCCTCATAAGTTCGACGCGGGCCCGCGGCGCGGCGAATGGGTGGTTCTGTACGGCCCACCGGCGGTAGGAACGTTCATACCAGTAGGCGATTCCGACCACCGTGCCGCACAGGATGACCGTCACAACCGCGTTGAGCCGCTTGGACGAAGCGTCTGCCACTCGGAGCTCGACCATCTCGGCACCGATCCTGTTCGACTCCTATTCGACCATCCTGGGGGCATTCTACTGGTTCGGGCAACCATCAACCGACCCTTTCCACGGCGGCCGTGAGCGCAACGGATCGAAGCTCCTATGTCAACGCGTGCTGTCACCTCCACGCAC
The DNA here is from genome assembly GCA_035535495.1 of Actinomycetota bacterium. Classification (GTDB taxonomy): domain Bacteria; phylum Actinomycetota; class CALGFH01; order CALGFH01; family CALGFH01; genus DASUZB01. The sequence goes on from DATLQA010000101.1 coordinate 40,654, forward strand.
CAACCGCTTCGTCAAACACAAGGCCCTGCTCGCCCCGCTTCACCTCGGCGGGGTCAAGACACTTGACGACGTTCTCGCGTCGCCTGGCGCGGTAGTTCGCCCGCTGGTGGCGGTCGAAAGTGCTGTCCGAGGTGAAGCACTGGCCGCAGGCCACACACCTCGCGTAGCTCGGATGCTTGTCCAGGTCACACATCTCGGCTCCCCTAGGGGCAACGAAGCGCCCCGCTCGGCGTGAGCCGAACGAGACGCCGCCCATCTCGGTTCCGATGGTACGCATGGTGTGGGACATCAGCGGAGCCACCCCGCGACGACCAGGCATGCAAAACGCCCGCCACGATGGGCGGGCGGTAGTAGGGTCTGCGTCTAGGTCTGTGTGCGCGCATCGGAGGCCGGGCAAGTGGAGAAGACGAAACCGAGAATCCTGTCAGGCGTGCAGCCCAGCGGCCCGCCAGCCGCTGACAAGGGCCAGGGCCGCTCGCACCATCGCACCAACACGCATCTCGGCAACTACATCGGGGCCTTCCGGCAGTGGGTCGACCAGCAGCACGACTTCGACGCCTACTATCCCGTGGTCGACCTGCACGCCATCACGCTGCCGTACGACCCGGCCGAGCTGCGCGCCCGCACCCTGGAGGTGGCGGCGATCCTGCTCGCCTCCGGCCTCGACCCGGAGATCTGCACCATCTTCGTCCAGTCCCACGTGCCGGAGCACACCGAGCTGGCCTGGATGTTCAACAGCATCGTGACCGTCGGCGAGCTGCGCCGCATGACCCAGTTCAAGGCCAAGGCGGCGCAGGGCAGCGAGGGCGTGGTCCCGGCCGGCTACTTCAACTACCCGGTGCTGCAGGCGGCCGACATCCTCATCTACAAGGCCGACCGGGTGCCGGTGGGGGAGGACCAGCGCCAGCACCTGGAGCTGGCGCGCGAGGTGGCGGGCACCTTCAACCACCGCTACGGGGCCACCTTCCCGCTGCCTGAGCCGTACATCCCCAAGGTGGGCGGCCGGGTGATGGACCTGCAGCAGCCCGACGCCAAGATGTCGAAGTCGTCGGTCTCCTCCAGCGGTCGCATCGAGCTGCTCGACCCGCCGGACGTGATCGTCAAGAAGGTGCGCTCGGCGGTGACCGACTCCGGCCGCGAGGTGGTCGCCCGGCCTGACAAGCCGGCCATCTCCAACCTGCTGGAGCTGTACTCGATCGCCAGCGGCAAGTCGGTCGGCGAGCTGGAGCAGGCCTACGCGGGCAAGGGCTACGGCGAGTTCAAGACCGACCTGGCCGAGGCGCTGGTCGCCTTCCTCGAACCGGTGCAGCGGCGCTACCACGAGCTGGCCGCGGACCCCGAGCGGATGGCTGCGATCCTGGCGGCCGGGGCGGACAAGGCCCGCGCCATCGCCCGTGTGACCCTCGCCGAGGTCAGGGAGCGCATGGGCTTCCTGCCCGGCCGCTGAGGTGTCACGGCGCCGCCTGGGCGTGGTCGCCCCGCTGCCGGAGCCGGTCGGCATCTACGTGCAGGCCTGGCGGCGGGCGCTGTGCGAGCCCACCCGGGAGCGGATCGTCCCGCACATCACCCTGGCGCCACCGCAGTCGATCCCCGAGGAGCAGGTCCCCGCGGCGGTCGCGCTGGTCGAGGCGGCCGCCGCCGCCGGCGTGCCCGGCGTCGTCACCCTGCACGGGGCGGCCACCTTCCTGCCGGACAGCCCGGTCACCTACCTGGTCGTGGCCGAGGGCGGCCCGGCACTGGCGGCGCTGGAGGCCGCGCTGCGAGCCGAGCCGCTGAGCCGGCGGACGCACCCGTTCCACCCGCACGTGACGGTGGCTCAGGAACTGCCTCCCGCCGACCTGGAGGCGGCGGTCGCCGACCTCGGGGACTTCCACGCCGCCTTCCAGCTCGGCGAGATCGCGCTCATGGTCCAGGGCGACGACCGTGCCTGGAGGCCACTGCACACCGCGCCGGTGGGCGCCTCCGAGCTGGCCAGGGAGGTGCCGGTGGCGGAGGCGGCGAGCGCGGCGCTGTTCCTGCTCGACCCGCCCCGGGTGCTGCTCGGCCTGCGCTCGAGCCAGCCGGGGCGGCGCTACCCGGGCGTGTGGGACGCCCTTGGCGGCAAGCCGGAGCCGGGCGAGCCGCTGCTCGCCGCGCTGCTCCGCGAGGTCAGGGAGGAGGCCGACGTCGAGCCGCTCGATGTGGCTCCGCTCGGCTGCTTCCACGACGGCGACCGGGCCGACGCCTTCTTCGTCGCCACCTCGTGGCGTGGGGAGATCCGCAACACCGAGCCGGACGAGCACGCGCGGCTCGAGTGGGTCCTGCTCGACGAGGCACCCGCCCGCGCCATGGCGCCGACCACGCGCCGCGCCCTCCGCCGGCTGATCGAGGTCCTCGGCGGCACCGGAACGGTCGGCGGCACCCGCCCGGGCTGAGCATGCGCGGCGGTCGGGTGGGGTTCGCGGCGTGGTGGTGTGGTATCGGAATCGGGATGGCATGAGAATGTCCGGCGTGCAGCGCCGACGTCGCGGGAGGGAGCGGTGTCCAACCAGGAAGTCCCATCGGCCCAGGCCGAGCGATCCAGCCCGGCCGCGCCGGCCGGCGAGCAGTCCACCGCCGAGCTGCTCGTCGGCTTGGCGAGCGACGCCAGTACCTTGGTCCGTCAAGAGATCCTGCTGGCGCGGCAGGAGGTCACCGAGGGGTTGGCCAAGACCGCGGCGGCGTCCGCGTTCCTGGTCGCCGCCGGGGTGCTGGCCCTGTACGCGCTCGGCTTCCTGCTGTACACCGTCGCGGTGGCCATCGGCGGGCCGGACTGGCTCGGGTTCGCCATCGTCACGGTGGTGCTGCTGCTGGTGGTGACGGTCCTCGCCTTGATTGGCCGCAGCCGGCTTGCCCGCTCCAAGGTAGCCCCTGAGCAGGCGAAGACAGAGCTGCGTGCGACCGCGACCGAGTTGAAGGAGGAGCTGCGGTGGGGGAAACGGCAAGAGAGACCGCCCGAGAGGTCGAGCTGACCCGCAAGCAGATGGAGGAACGGTTGTCCAAGCTCTCCGAGCGCGCCCCAGAAGAGGCCCGTAAGCTGCTGAAACGAGTGCTGTTCGTGGCCTTGTCCGCCGCGGCGGTGCTGGCCGCCCGCAAACTCGTCGACAAGCTGTGGGAGCGCTTCACCGGCGAGCTGCCTCCGACCAAGGTGGAGCGGGACGACTAGGGCGACCGCGGCGGTGTCGGTGCCGGCCCGGCGACCGTCCGGGCGGTTGCCGGCATGCCGGGTGCCGCAGCCGGTGGTTGAATAGGTCGATGACGACGCCACTGATCCCGCGCGAGGTCCTGTTCGGCAACCCGGAGCGGGCCAGCCCGGCGATCTCGCCCGACGGTACCCGCATCGCCTGGCTGGCACCGGTCGACGGCGTGCTGAACGTGTGGGTCGGCCAGATCGGCGCGGACGACGCCAAGCCGGTCACCGACGACACCGACCGCGGCATCCGCGACTACCGCTGGGCGCACGACGACCGCCACCTGCTGTACGTGCAGGACCGTGGCGGCGACGAGAACTGGCACCTGTACGCGGTCGACCTGGAGGGCGGGGGGACCAGGGACCTCACCCCGTTCGACGACGTGCAGGCGCAGCTGGTCGCCACCGACAAGCAGTTCCCCGACAAGGTCCTGGTCGGGCTGAACAAGGACAACCCCGAGCTCCACGACGTCTACCAGCTCGACCTCGCCGCCGGCAAGCTCGACCTGGTGGCGTCCAACCCCGGGTTCCTCGGCTGGCTGGCCGACGCCGACCTGCGGGTCCGGTGCGGGGTGGCGCCCACCCCGGACGGTGGGCTGATCGTGATGGTGCGCGACTCGGAGGACGCCGGGTGGCGGCAGGCGCTGCAGGTCGGACCCGAAGACGCCCTCGGCACCAGCCCGGTGGCCTTCAGCCGAGACGGCACCGAGCTCCTGATGGTCTCCTCCGAGGACGCCAACGCGGCCCGCCTGGTCCGCCTCGACCTCGCCGGCGGAGACCGCCAGGTCATCTACGAAGACCCCCGCTACGACGTGGAGTCGGTGGTGCTGCACCCCGACACGCGCGAGCCCGAGCTGGTGACGGTGGTGCGCGACCGCGCCGAGATGGAGGCGGTCGATCCGGCCCGCGCCTCCGAGCTGGCCCGCATCCGGGCGGTGCACCCTGGCGACCCGGTGTTCCTCGGGCGTGACCATGCCGACAAGACCTGGCTGCTGGCCTTCACCGCCGACGACGGCCCGGTCTCCTACTACGCCTGGGACCGCGCCGAGCAGCGGGCCGCCTTCCTGTTCGTCCACCGGCCCGAACTGGAGCGCTACCAGCTCGCCAGCATGGAGCCGTTCTCCTTCCCGGCCCGCGACGGCCTGGAGGTGCACGGCTACCTCGGCTTCCCGCCCGGATCGTCCCGCTCCGGGCTGCCCACCGTCCTCAAGGTCCACGGCGGCCCGTGGTACCGCGACACCTGGGGCTTCGATCCCGAGGCGCAGTGGCTCGCCAACCGCGGCTACCTCTGCGTGGAGGTCAACTTCCGCGGCTCGACCGGGTACGGCAAGGCCTTCGTCAACGCCGGCGACCGCGAGTGGGGCGCGGCCATGCACGACGACCTGGTCGACGCGGTCCGCCACGTGGTCGAGCGGGGCTGGGCCGATCCGGCCAGGGTGGCGATCTACGGCGGCTCCTACGGCGGCTACGCCGCCCTGGTCGGCGCGACCTTCACCCCCGACCTGTTCCGCTGCGC
>DATLQA010000102.1:0-43533 GCA_035535495.1 Actinomycetota bacterium
AGGCGAGCCGCGCGGTAGGCGGCCAGCGCCTCGGCCTGCCGGCCGCGGCGGTACAGGGCGAGCATCAGCTGGCCGTGCAGGTGCTCGCGGAGCGGATGCTGCCCGACCAGCGCCTCCAGCTCACCGACCAGCTCCTGGTGGCGGCCGAGGTGGAGGTCGGCCTCGATGCGCGCCTCCAGGGCCACCATGCGGAGCTCGTCGAAGCCGACCAGTTCCGGCCAGGCCATGCCGCTGGCGGCCATGACGTCGGCCAGGATCGGCCCGCGCCACAACGACAGCGCCTCGTGCAGCAGGCGCGAGGCGGTGGCCGCGTCGCCCTCGGCCAGCGCGCGCCGTCCCTGTTCGGTGCCCTGCTGGAAGCGGTGCAGGTCGAGCTGGTCGGGGTCGACGCGCAGGAGGTAGCCCGGCTCGCGGGTGAGCAGCGTGCGGGGTGGGGTCGCCCGGGCTCCGCCCGCCTCGATCGCCTTGCGCAGCGCGGCCACGTGGTTCTGGAGCGACTGCTTGACCGTGGTCGGCGGCTCCTCACCCCAGACCGAGTCGATCAGCTCGTCGGTGGAGACCACCTGGTTGGGGTGGAGGAGAAGCTTGGCGAGGAGCATGCGGTGCTTGATGCTGCCGAGCTTGAGGGCTCCCCTGCGGTAGCGGTGGCGCGCTTCCAGGGGACCGAGGAGGAGGAAGTCGATCGGGGCGGTCACGCGGCGGCACCCTCCGTGGCGGGGGACGGCGCGCGGCCGGGTCCGTCCAGGCTCAGCCAGCCGAGGCCGGCGGAGCCATGGCGGACCATCCGGCGACGAGCCCGCCAGCAGCCGCTGTCGGGCGTCGCCGCAGCCATGGGCTGGGCCATGCTGCACTCCCGTCAGGAGCGAGGTGCGCGCTGGTCACCGCGCCGTCGTAACCGTGACCCCTGCGCCCACCTGGATCAAACGTCAAGACTACCTAACTCGCCTGGTTCCACCTGTTTCCACGGTTTCCGTGGCTTCCGCACTGTGGGGGTATACGTGAGATATGGCGGCTAGTGTATAGCGTTTTGAAGTGCTTGCGTGCCTTGTCGGACTGGATGAATTCGCGGATCGAGTCGAAGACCTAATTCGGGCCATGACGAATCGCTCATGACCTGACCGGTTCATCGAGCCTGTCCGGTCCCGCCGCTCTGAACCCCGTGCGCGCCACGCTCCGTACCTCCAGTTGGCCGCCCATTCCCCCAAGACGAGCCCGCGGCAGCGGGCGCCGGGCGGCCAGGTACGTGAGTGGTTCGTTGGTGGCGTGCTGGAACCTCCGCCTCACCAGCACTTGGGAACGAGGAGGTGCCGATGGCCTGGGACGGGGAGCGACTTCCCCAGGCCCTCGCCTATGCCGCCCGCGGCATCCCGGTCCTGCCGCTCCACCACCCGGTGGTGCGCCAGGCACCGGGTGGGATGGTCACGACCGCCTGCTCCTGCCGGAACCCGGCATGCCAGGCGGTCGGCAAGCACCCGGCCACCGCCAGGGGCGCCGAGGACGCCACCACCGACCCGGCGCGGCTGGCGTGGTGGTGGCGGCGCTACCCCGAGGCCAACGTCGGGCTGGCGACCGGCTGGGTCTTCGACGTGCTCGACGTCGACGGCCCGGAGAGCGGCGACTCGCTCCGCTGGTCGGCGGTCTCCCAGCTGCTCGGCCTGCGCGGTCCCCTGGTCCGCACCGGCGGCGACGGTTGGCACTTCTACCTGGCCCCGACCGGCCTGCGCGACCCGCGCGTGCGCGGGCTGGCCAAGGTGGCATGGCGTGGCCGCGGCGGCTGGGTGGTGGCCCCCCCGAGCCGCCATGCCAGCGGCGCGGTCTACGCCTGGGTGCACGACCTCGCCTCGCCGCTGCCGGCGGCGCCCCCCTCGCTACGCCGCCGGCTGCAGACCGGTCCGCCGGCGTGGCGGGCAGGCCTCGACGGCGGCGAGGACGGTCCCGGCCACCTGGACGGTCCCTTGCGGCGGTACGGCCTGCCCCTGGTCTCCGACGAGGTGGCAGCCATCCAAGCGGATGGCGAGGGGTCCGGCCACCCGGGCGTGGATCACGTCACTGGGGACTCGGGTGGCCGGGCCATCTTCGAGCGCTGGCTGACGGAGGTCGCCCGCGCCCCGAGAGGGGAGCGCGGCCACACCCTGTACCGCGCCGGGCTGCGGCTGTTCAGCCTGGCGGCGGGGGGCGCGCTGAACCGCGGGGAGGTCGAGGCCGGCCTGCTCGCGGCCGCCGAGACCGCCGGCCTGCTGACCGAGGAGCCGAGCCAGACCAGGCGGACGCTCGCCCTGGCCGACCGGGTCGGCTCGGCCTGTCCCGCCCATCTCCCCACCGTCGACGGCGACCTGGCCGTCCCGGTGCCCCCAACCGCACGGCCAGATCGAGGAGCGTGAAAGGAAATGCCAGACCAGGCCGCGACCAAGATGCGATCCCGGTGGACCTGTGACCATTGTGGCCGGCGCGGCACGCGCGGGTTCGACGGCTCCAGGTGCGCCGACCCGGCGGCCTGCCGGCGGCGACGCGAGCGGCCGGCCACCGCGCCCGCGCAGGGAGCCGACCGCCACCGGCTCCCCGCGCGGCCGGTGCTGACAGAGGTCATCCGCATCGCTCACCACCGCAACACGTCCCTCCGTGAGCTGCTCGGCCCCGACCTGTTCGGCGCCTACGGCAACGCCCGCGTCGCCGGCACCATGAGCCTGGTCACCATCGAACGCTTCTGCGACGAGGTGCTCGGCTGGCACCCGCGCTCGCTCTACGGCGACGACTACGACCGGGCAGCCGAGGTCCCGCCCAATCCCCCGGCCGCCGCCTGCCGCCGGCCGGCCGTCCGGCCGGCCGCGGCACGCGGCGGCGGGCGCACCATCCGGTAACCGGCCTGGGCATGGCCGCGCCGCCCGGCCGCTCCCTGGGCGCCTCGTCGCTCCCGCCGCGAGGGGAGCGGTGCGCGCGCGGCGGCGCGGCCATGCCCAGGCCGGGACCGGGACGCTGTCGCGCCGGCGCCCGGTCACGCCTACGCTCGTGGGAGGAATCCGGCGAAAGGAGCCTCTCATGACCGAGGCGCTCGAAGACCGCGATCTCCTGATCCCGGATCGGCACATCCGCGGGCAAGGGGTCAGGATCGAGCCGACCGGACGGCGTGTCCGCGTGCGGGTCGCCGGCACCACGGTCGCGGACTCGACCAGGGTCCTGGTCCTGCTCGAGCCGAGGCACCTGCCGGTCTACTACTTCCCGGTCGCCGACGTCCGCATGGACGTGCTGGCGCCCACCGGCAAGTCGACCCACTGCCCCTGGAAGGGCGACGCCTCCTACTGGACCATCCGGGTGGGGGACCGGGTCATCGAGAACGCCGTCTGGGGCTACCAGGACCCGCTGCCCTCCGCGGCCGACATCGCCGGGCACGTGGCCTTCTACTGGAACCGGGTGGACGCCTGGTTCGAGGAGGACGACGAGGTCTTCGTGCACGCGCGGGACCCGTACCACCGGGTCGACGTGCTGAACAGCTCGCGCCACGTGCGGGTGGAGATCGACGGCGAGACGGTGGCGGAGACGCGCCGGCCGCGCCTGCTGTTCGAGACCGGCCTGCCGACCCGGTACTACGTTCCCAAGGCGGACGTCCGCATGGACCTCCTGGAGCGGACCGACACCACCACGCGGTGCCCGTACAAGGGCGAGGCGATCTACTGGTCGGCGAGGATCGGCGGGCAGGTCACCAAGGACGTGGTCTGGAGCTACCCGTACCCGATCCCCGAGATCCCGAAGATCGAGCACCTGCTCGCGTTCTTCAACGAGCGGGTCGACCTGTACGTGGACGGCGAGCTCCAGCCAAGGCCCAAGACGCCCTGGTCATGAGGGTGCTGGTCATCCGGCGCCGGGGTTGTCGGTCTGGGTGACCTTGGTGAGCCCGCGGGGGCGGTCGGGGTCGAGGCCGAGCTGGCGGGCGAGCGCCTCGACCAGCAGCTGGCCGGGCACGACCAGCGCCAGCGGCGCCAGCGTCTCCGGCAGGTCAGGGCCTGGCAGGGCGGCCAGGCAGGCGGCCCGGAAGGCGCTGTCGCCGCCGATCCCGTACGCCCGCCCGCCGCGCCGGCCGACCGCCAGGGCCAGGTCGGTCATGCCTGGCAGCACCGGCCCGTCGCCCGCGGCGACCAGCAGGGCCGGGGTGCCGGGGCCGAGCACCGCGATGGGCCCGTGGACCAGGTCGGCATGGGACAAGCCGATCGCCGGCAGGTAGCAGGTCTCCTCCAGCTTCAGGGCGAGCTCGAGCGCGGTCGAGTAGGCCAGGCCACGCCCGGAGACGACCATGCCCCCGTTCAGGTGCTGGCCTTCCGCGCCCTGCTGGCCCGGCGCCTCGCCCCTCGACTCCCCCGGCTGGTCAGGGGGCCGCCCGGCCAGCTGGGCGGCGAGGTCCGCCGCGGCCGGGCCGGTGTCGAGCATGGCGGCGATCGCCGCTGGCGTGCGGTCGAGCGCGGCGTCGAAGCCGGGGTCGGCCTGGCCGAGCGCTGACGCGAGCACGGCCAGCGCCGCGAGCTGGGTGGTGTAGGTCTTGGTGGCGGGCACCGCCCGCTCGCTTCCCGCCACCGTGACCAGGGCCACGTCGGCGGCGGTGGCGAGCGCGCTGCCGGCACCGTTGGTGACCGCGACGGTGCGGGCGCCCCGCCCGGCCGCCCAGCGCAGGGCGGCCACGATCTCCTCGGTCTCGCCCGACTGGGACAGGGCGACCGCCAGCACGCCGTCGAGGTCGGTACGGGCCTGGTAGTGGGTGGCCAGCGAGGGCGCACCCAGGCTGGCCGCGCGCCCGGCGTGGACCTCGCAGAGGTAGCGGCCGTAGGTGGCGGCGTTGTCCGACGAGCCCCGCGCCAGGAACAGCACGTGCCGCGCGTCCGCGCCCAGCCGCGCCAGCTCGGCCCGCGCGGGCCGCAAGGCGTCCAGCGTGTGCGCGACCGCCTCCGGCTGCTGGGCGATCTCGGCCGCCATGATGGTCATACCGGCATCGGCCCCCGCACAGGTGGTGAGGTCATGGCCGCCCGCCTCCCGCCGCTCGTGCGCGGCCCTGGCGCGCCGGCCGGGCGTCGGCGTGCGGTCCGGCCAGCTCCTCGAGGCGGCCGGGGGAGGGCCAGACCAGGGTGCCGCCCACCCAGGTCGCGTTGGCGGCGAGGTCGTCGCCGAGCCAGGCGAGGTCGGCCACGGCGCCAGCGGCGATGCGGCCGAGGTCGTCCCGGCCGATCAGGTCGGCCGGGACGCGCGTGGCCGCCGCGACCGCGTCCGGCAGGCTGTGGCCGAGGCTGACGACGTTGGCCACCGCCCGGTCCAGGCGGAGCGTCGACCCGGCGATGGTGCCGTCGTCCCGCCTCGGCAGCCCCTGGTCGGACACCTCGACGGCGACCCCGCCGAGCCGGTAGCGCCCCGGCGGCATGCCGGCGGCGGCGGTCGCATCGCTGATCAGGACGACGCGGCCGCCGGCCGCGGCCAGCACCACCCGGCAGATGGCCGGGTGGACGTGCTGCAGGTCCGCGATGAGCCCGAGGGTGAGCCGCGGGTCGGCCAGGGCCTGACCGGCCACGCCCGGCTCGCGGTGGCCGAGGCCGCGCTGGGCGTTGAACAGGTGGGTGACCATGCGGGCGCCGGCGTCGGCGGCCGCGACCACCTCCGACGCGTGCGCGTCGGAGTGGCCGACCGAGACGACCACACCCGCCCGCACCAGGCTGGTGATCGCGGCGACCGCGCCGGGCCGCTCCGGCGCCAGGGTCATCAGGACGAGCACCCCGCGTCCGGCTTCGACCAGCCGGTCGACCGCCGTGGGGGAGGGATCGAGCATGGCGGCGGGGTCGTGGGCGCCCTTCCTGGCCGGTGAGAGGAACGGGCCTTCCAGGTGGACGCCGAGGAGCCGCGCGCCGGTGCCGGCCGACGCACGGGCCGCGCGCGCCCTGCCCAGCGCCGTGACCAGCGCATCGAGCGGCGCGGTGGTGAAGGTGGCCAGGAACGAGGCGACCCCGGTGGTGGCCATCCCGGCGGCGACCCTTGCCCATCCTTCCGGGTCAGCCTCGGCCAGGTCGACCCCGCCGAAGCCGTTCACCTGGAGGTCGACCAGGCCGGGGACGAGCACGCCACGGTCGAGCCGGAGGTGCCCCTCGCCGGGCGGGGGCAGCTCGTCGAGCACCGCCGTGATCCGGCCGCCGTCGATGGCCACCGCGCCCGGGCTGAGCACCCGCTCCCCGGCCACCACGCGGGGCGCGGACACGACCAGCGGGGCGCTGGCGCCTCGCTCCATCGCTCAGTGCCCGACGGTCGCGTAGGGGGCTTCGGCCAGCTCGCTGGCGAGGGCGGCCGCGCCGATCACGCCGGCGTCGACGCCGAGGGCGGCCGGCCGCAGCGGCACGTCCGCGGCGGAGGGCAGCACCTCGCCGCGCAGGGCGGCCTCCAGCGGGGCCCACAGCGGCACGCCGACCTGCATGACCCCGCCGCCGAGGATGACCGCTTCCGGGTCGAGCGCGTTGACCAGCCCGCCGAGGGTGCGCCCGAAGATGGTGCCGACCGCGTGCAGGATGGTCGCGGCGGCGGCTTCGCCGTCGGCGGCCCGTCTCGCCAGCATGCGCACGTCGACGCCGGCCTCGCCGGTGGCGCGCTGGTAGGCGGCGCTGATGCCGGGCGCGGCCACCAGCGCCTCCAGGTGGCCGAAGCGGCCGCAGCTGCAGCGCACCTCGTCCGCGCCGGCGACCGGCACGTGGCCGAGCTCTCCGGCGGTGCCGGTGGCGCCGCGCACCACCCGCCCGTCCCTGACGATCGCCCCGCCCAGGCCGGTACCGACCACCACCAGCAGGAACGATCCCAGTCCGCGGCCGGCCCCGTAGCGCGCCTCACCGAGCGCGGCCGCGTTGACGTCGTTGTCGGCCGCGAACGGCAGCCCCAGGCGGCGTTCCAGCTCGGCCGCGACCGCGGTCCCCTCCCAGCCGGGCAGGACGCCGGTGGAGGTGACCACCACGCCCCGGCCCGCGTCGACCACCCCGGGCGCGCCCACGCCGGCCGCGGCCGCGGGGTAGGCGGCCAGCACCCGGGCGGCGAGGTCGGCGGCCGCCTCGACCACGACCAGGGGGCCCTGGTCGGCGGGGGTGGGCTCGACCCGCCGGACGAGCACGGTCCCGTCGGACGCCTCGACCACCGCGACCGCGATCTTGGTCCCGCCGATGTCCACCCCGAGGAGGCGGAGCGCTTCGCCGCTCACCGAGCCGTCCTCCTTTCGTCGGGTGGAAGCCTACGGCCTGCGGCGGCGGCTCCGCCCGGCGGCGCCCCGGCCGGGTCCCGGCCGAGCAGCAGCTCGGCCGCTGCCTCGGCGTTCACCCGGCCGGCACCGTGGGTGCGCAGGTAGCCGGCCGCGCCCTCGGGCGCGAGCACGGGCACGCCCATCTCGACCACGACCGCGTCCGGCCGCGCCAGGAGCAGCCGGCCGACCAGGTCGCGCTGCCGGTCGTGCCGGTGCAGGTCCCGCACCACCAGGACCAGCGGCCGCCCGCGGGCACGGCGCGCGAGCGCGGCTTCGGCCGTCCCGTCTGGCGGGGCGGCGGCGGTTGCCGGGGTGGCCGGCCCCGGCGACGCGTCCGTGGTGGGGTAGGGGAGGACCGTCACGGTGGGGTCGTGCGCGGCGAGGGCGGTGCCCAAACCCCATGGGACGTCGCCGACGACGATGGACTGGTCGGGACGGAACTCCACCACCAGGGCGCCAGGGCCGACGGCGGCCCGGCCGTCGGCATGGAGCGCCCGGCGGGCGGCGGCCAGCCCCGCGCCACGGTCCGCCTTGCCGGCCGCGGTGGCGGCGACCGTCCAGGCGGCCAGCTCGGCGACCCGACCGGCCGCCTCGGCCAACCGCTCCTCGGGCAGCCGGCCGGCGCGCACGGCGCCGGCCAGCGCGTCGGCGAGCAACTCGACCGTGCCCTCGTCGGCCAGACCGCCACCGACGCAGACCACGTCGGCGCCGGCCGCGACCGCGCGGACCGCCCCCTCGGCCAGCCCGACGGTGCCGCTCACGGCCGCCATCTCCAGGCCGTCGGTGATCGCCAGCCCGTCGAAGCCGAGCTCCTCGCGGAGCAGCCCGGTCAGGATCCGGCGGCTGAGCGTCGCCGGCACCGCGTCCCAGGCGGGCACGATGATGTGCGCGGTCATGACGCAGCGCACGCCGGCGGCGATCGCCGCCCGGAAGGGCAGCAGGGCGGCGGCCAGGCTGTCGGCGTCGTCCGCGACGGTGGGCAGGGCCTGGTGGGAGTCGACCGCGGTGTCGCCGTGGCCGGGGAAGTGCTTGGCGCAGGCGGCCACGCCCTGGGCCTGCAGCCCCTCGACCATCGCGGCGGTGTGGGCGGCGACCACGGCCGGGTCGGTGCCGAACGAGCGCACCCCGACCACCGGGTTGCGCGGGTCGGTGTTCAGGTCGGCGACCGGCGCCGCGTCCAGGTTGATGCCGGCGGCGGCCAGGTCGGCGCCGATGGCCGCGCCGACCGCGCGGGTCAGGGCGGGGTCGGCGGCGACGCCGAGCGCCAGGTTGCCCGGGTAGGAGCTGCCGGCGGCGGCCTCCAGCCGGGTGACGTCGCCGCCCTCCTCGTCCATGGCCACCAGCACCGTGGGCCGCTCGGCGCGGAGCGCCGCGCTCAGGCGGGCGAGCTGGGAAGGGCTGACCACGTTGCGGGCGAACAGCAACACCCCGCCAAGGCCCTCGCCGACGCGGCGCCGCACCCAGTCCGGTGCCGTGGTGCCCTCGAAGCCAGGCAGCAGGCAGGTCAGGGCGAGGTGGTGGAGGGCGTCGGCCATCAGCCCTTGACCGCCCCGGCGGTCAGGCCGGAGGCGAGCCGGCGGTGGATCGCCAGGAAGAAGACCAGCACGGGCAGCGTGAACAGGCTGGACGCGGCCATGGTCGCCCCCCAGTCGTCGCCGAACGCCGTGCGGAAGCTGGCGATCCAGACGGGCAGGGTGAATTTGTCGGGGTCACGCATGAACACGAACGCGTACAGGAACTCGTTCCAGGCGGTCACGAACGCGAAGATCGACGTGGCGACCAGCCCGGGCGCGAGCAGCGGGAACACGACCCGCCGGAAGGCCTGCATCCGGGTGCAGCCGTCCACCATCGCCGCCTCCTCCAGCTCGCGCGGCACCCCGACCACGAAGCCGCGCAGCGTCCAGATGGTGAACGGCATGGTGAAGATGAAGTAGATGAGCACCAGTGCCGGGAGCTGGTTGAGCAGGTCGAGCTGGCGCAGCATGAAGAAGAACGGGATCAGCAACGCCTCGAACGGGGCCATCTGCACGACCAGCACCAGCAGCAGGTAGGACTTGCGGCCGCGGAAGTCGAAGCGCCCCACCGCCAGCGCGGCCAGGGTGGCGATGACCAGCGAGAGCAGCACGGCGCTCAGCGTGACCAGCAGGCTGTTGCGCAGGAAGTCGCCGAAATGCGGACGGCTGACGGCCTGCTGGAAGTGCTCGAGGGTCGGCGGCCAGGGCAGCAGCCGCGGGGTGTAGGTGAGGATGTCGCGGCTCGGCTTGAACGCGGTCGCGAACATCCAGTAGACGGGGAAGGCGAAGGCGAGCAGGGTGACCACGCCGGCCAGGTTGAGCAGGCCGCGGGTCAGCCGCTTGCGGGTCGTGGGCCCGGCGCGGAGCCCCCCGGTCCGGCGGGGCGCCGGCCGGGTTCCCAGGTCCGTCCGGCTCACAGGTCCTCCTGGGTCCGCAGCATCAGGCGGATGTAGAAGACCAGGGCGGCCAGCAGCAGGACCACCATGGTCACCGAGATCGCTGCCGCCCTTCCGAAGTGGCTGGTGGCGATCCCCTCCTGGTAGGCATATACGGACAGGGTCACCGTCTGCCGGTTGGGCCCGCCCTGGCGCACCAGCCAGACCTGGGTGAACACCTTGAAGTCCCAGATGATCGAGAGGAAGCAGGTGACCATGAACAGCGGCTTCAGCACCGGCAAGATCAGCGACCAGAAGGAGCGCCAGGGGCTGGCGCCGTCGACCCGCATGGCCTCGCGGAGCTCCCGCGGGATGGCGGTGAGCCCGGCGTAGAGCGTGATCGCCACGAACGGGATCGCCTGCCACACCACGATGATGGTGATCACGGCGAAGGTCGACAGCCCGGTGGCGAACCACGAGTGGCCTTCGAACGCGCCCACCCCGAGCGTGGTGAGCAGCCAGTTCACCACGCCGAACTGGGTGTCGAAGAGCCACTGCCAGACGACCGTCGCGGTCAGGGCCGGCATCGCCCAGGTGAGTACCAGGCTGATCTCGACGGCCAGGCGCAGGCCGGGGCCGAGCCGTTCGAGCAGCAGGGCCACCAAGGTGGCGATGACCATGGTCAGGGTGACGCAGACCACGGTGAACAGCACCGTCCGCAGCGCCACCGTCCAGAAGAACCGGTCGGTCAGGATCGACCGGTAGTTGGCCAGGCCGACGAAGACGGTCTCGCGCCGGATCAGCTCGCCAAGGTCGAGCTTGAGCAGGGAGATGCGGACAACCTGGTAGAGCGGGTAGCCGAGCAGCGCGACGAAGGCGGCCAGGCTGGGCACGACGAGCAGGTAGGGAAGGCGGCGGGTGGCGCCGACGGCCCGCCGAGGACCCCCCGGCGCCGGACCGTGGGAGGGGGCGGGCGCCGTGGCCGGGTCGACCCCGGCCGGCGCCCGCCCCACCTCGGTGCTGCTCACCTCCTGGTCACCCGCGGCAAACGGTGCCTCCCTTGCCGGCTGGTCAGCTCCCGGCCATCTTCTGGGTGATCAGGTTGTTCGCCTCAGCGGCGGCATCGGCCGCGCTGGCCTTGCCGCTCAGGATCTTGGTCAGCATGTCCTTGATCGGGTTGGGCGTCGCCTCGACCGCCGCCCAGGTCGGGTCGTTGGGCGTGATGCGGCCGTCCTCGGCGCCCTTGGCCATGGCCCCGAGGACCGGGTCGTCGCCGAGGGCCGTGGCCGCCAGGGTGGTGGAGTTGGGCAGGACGCCGTTCTCCTTGGCCAGCCGGGTCTGGTACTTCTCACCGGCGAGCAGCTTCAGCCACTCGTAGGCCAGGTCCTGCTGCTTGGAACCGGCGGACACCGCCAGGTTGGAGCCGCCGAGGAACACCGGAGCGGTCTTGCCGGCCGTGTGGCTCGGGATCGGGAACGCGCCGAGCTTGGACTTGAGGCTCGGGGTCTCGCCGACCGCGCTGTTCAGCTCCCATGGCAGCCCGATCATCATGCCGATGTTGCCCTTGGCCATGACCTGGAACTGCTGCGGGGTGGCCTCGTCGGTGTCGGCCGGCGCCTTGGAGAGCGAGTCGAACAGCTGCTTGTAGTCGGCGATGCCGGCCTGGGCCTGCTGGGTGTCGAGCGCGCCCTTCCAGGTGTCGCCGTTCTTGACGGCCAGGTCGCCGCCCTGGTCCCAGATCAGGCTGGACAGGAAGTACCAGTTCTGCCCTGGCAGGTACAGCGGCATGAAGCGGCCGTTGGACTTGTTGGCGGCGGCCAGCTTCTGCCCGTCCGAGATCCACTGGTCAAGGGAGGTCGGCGCCGAGACGCCGGCCTTGGAGAACAGGTCGGTGCGGTAGATGACCACCCGGTTGGCGGCGTAGAACGGCACCCCGTACTGCTTGCCCTGCCAGGCCCCCGACTCGGTCATCGCCTTCAGCCAGTTCTGGCCGCCGAGGTCGGAGACCTTGCCGGTCAGATCGGCGAGCGCCCCCGAGGAGGCGAACTTGGCCGTCTGCGTGTTGCCCAGCTCGATCACGTCGGGCGGGTTGTTGGACGCCAGCGCGGTGGTCAGCTTGTCCTGGATGCCGTTCCACTGCTGCTTGGCGTAGGTGACCTTGACACCGGAGTGGGCCGCCTGGAATTCGGTGTTGAGGTCCGCGACCAGCTTGTCGGGCGCGGAGCCGTCCATCAGCCAGACGGTCAGGGTCTTGCTCCCACCGGTACCGGACTGGGAGCCGCCGTCGTCGGAGCTACTGCAGCCCGCGGCGGCCAGTACCGCGACCAACAGGGTCGCGAACAACAATCGAGCTTTCACGGATCCTCCTCAGGCCTCGGACGGCTGGGCGGAACCCGACTCGCAGCCGTGACCGACCTACCCGGTCGGACATTGGCATAGGCCACTTTGGCTGTCAATAGGCATTCTCTGACGGCCACTTCTCGCTGCCGCTGACCTGCACCAGATCGAGCAGCGGGTGGCCGGCGGGCGCGACCGCCAGCCGGTACCCCCCGACCAGCGCGGAGCCGAGCGGCGGCCGCGCGGCCAGGTCCGGCCGCGCCGCCGACACCCGCGCGAGGAACGGCTCGAGCAGCAGGTCGGTGGCGTCGAACAGCCCGCCGGTCCACGACAGCGCCGCCCTGGCGCCGGCTGCCGGGTCCCCGTCCACCAGGGCGGGACGCCCGTCCGCGCCGGGCCCGCCGCCCGCGGCCGCCCCGGAGCTCGGCCCACCGTCCCGCCCTCGGCGCCCGTTCCCGGCCGCCGCCGGTGGTGCCGGGCCGAGCGCGCGGGCCGCGGCGGCCAGGGCGGTCTCCGCCACCTCGGTGACCGCGTCGGCCCAGAGGTCGAGCGCGTGCGGGTCGCCGCGGCGCGCAGCCTCGGCCACCCTGGCGGCGAACGCCGCCACCGCGCCGACCGGGTTGCCGGCCCCGTACACGGCCTCCACCACCTCGTCGAGCGGTCCGAACGCCTCCTCGGCAAGCTCGGCCAGCAGCGCCGAGCCGCCGCGCCCGTCGTGGGCGCGGAGCGCCGCCGCCAGGCCGCGCCTGCCGATCTCGAAGCCGCTGCCCGCGTCGCCGAGGAGGTAGCCCCAGCCGTCCACCCGGGCCACCCCGAGCGGACCCGCCGCCAGGGCGATCATCCCGGAGCCCGCGGCGACCACGACGCCCGGCCCGAGCCCGACGGCGCCGCAGTACCCGGTCACCACGTCGCTGGTGACCAGCACCCGGCGGGCCGGCAGGAGCTTCCGCACCGCCTCGGCGACCGCGGCGGCCGCCGGTCCCGGCCGGAGCACCCCGGTCATGCCGACGCAGACCGCGTCCAGCGGCCCCGCCGACATGGAGAGCCCGGCGACCAGCTGGACCAGGGCCGCCGCGAACGGACCGGCCGAGCCGTCGCCGTCGGCCACGCCGGGCAGCCCAGGTCCGTCCGCCCTGCCGACCGGCCGGTCGGCGTCGCCGGCGTACAGCGCGGCCCGGCAGCGCGTCCGGCCGGCGTCCACCACCAGGCAGGTCCCCGAGCCGGCGGCGCCCACCGGCGCGTGCCCGCGGCCGGTCTGGGTGCCAGGTGGCTGCATGTCGTCGCCTCGCGCTCGTCGGGACTGGAGTCGGAAAACAGGGTGATTGGCCTAGTCCACTTTGTCAAGGAGGTCATCTCGCGCGGCTCCCAGAGCCCGGCCGGCGCGGCGGTTACACTTGCGCCATGAGGACCAGGCGCCGGGGAGAGCTGATCGCGGCGCTGCCGGCGCATCTGTCCGCCAAGCGGCCCAAGGGCGAGCAGCTCGAGGAGATCCTCGAAGGGGTCATCGCCACGCTGGCCCCTGGCACCGCGCTGCCCTCCGAGCGGGTGCTTGCCGAGCGCTACGGCGTGGCCAGGGCCACCGTCAGCCAGGCCGTCGAGGGGCTCGCCGTCAAGGGCCTGCTCTACCGCGTCCACGGCAGCGGCACCTTCGTCGCGGAGCCGAAATTCCGCCAGCCCGAGACGCTCAGGTCGTTCTCGGAGGACATGCACGACCGTGGCATGACGCCCGGCTCGACGATGCTGCGCCGTGAGGTCACGCCGGCAAGCGAGGTGATCGCCCGCCAGCTCGAGATCGAGCCTGGTAACCCGGTGGTCTTCGTCGAGCGGGTCCGTACCGCCGACGGCGAGCCCATGGCGCTCGAACGCGCCTACCTGCCAGCCGAGCGCCTCTCGGGCCTGGAGGCGGTCGACCTCACCGACACCTCGCTCTACCAGACCCTGGCCGAGCGCTACGGCGTCCAGGTCGCCGTGGCCGACCAGTGGGTCAGCGCCATCCGCCTCACCGAGGGCGAGGCCCGGCTGCTGGCCGTCCCGCCCGGCCAGCCGGCCCTGCTCTTCCAGCGGGTCACCCGCGACCCGGCGGGAGAGGTGGTCGAGTACAGCCGCTCGCTGTACCGGGGCGACCGGTACGAGGTGCACACCCGCCACCGCCGCCCCGGCCAGAGCCCCGAGCCGCCGAGGATCTGACGGAGGGCATGCTGGTCGTCAGGGGCAAGGACGTCGCCGAGCTGGACGCCGAGGCGTTCGCGGCGCTCGCCGCACCCTATGCGCGCCTGGTGGTCGACGTGGGCACGGGCGACGGCCGGCTCGCCTACGCCTACGCCAGGGACCACCCGGAGGCGTTGGTGGTCGCGCTGGACCCGGTCAAGGAGAACCTGCGCGAGCTGTCGCACCGGGCGCGGCGCAAGCCAGGCCGCGGCGGCCTTCCCAACGTCCTGTACGTCTGGGCCGCGGTCGAGCGGCCACCGGCCGAGCTGGCCGGGCGCGCCGACGAGCTGCACGTGGTGCTGCCGTGGGGGAAGCTGGCTCGCGGCCTGCTGCTGGCCGAGCCGGAGGTGCTCGACGGGCTGGTCGCTCTCGCCAGGGACGGCGCAACGCTCGACCTGGTGCTCAACGCCGAGGTGTGGGAGGAGCCGGTCCCGGTCGAAGCGCGCGACCTGCCGCCGCTCACCGTCGACCTCGTCACCGGCTCGCTCGCACCCAGCTACCGCGCCAGGAGGATCGAGGTGCGGCGGGTCGGGCGGCTGGCCCGCGAGGAGATCGACCGGCTACCGAGCACCTGGGCGAGGCGGCTCTCCCACGGCCGGGAGCACCCGAACTTCGTCCACGTCGAGGCGGTGGTCGTCCCCGCCGCCGGTGGCTAGCGCGCAGCTCCCGCCTCCGGGGCGGGCGTGCGCGTCAAGCCCGACCTTCCCCGCCCGGCCACGCCGAGCCGCACCGGCAGGTTGACGGGACGGGTGGGGTTACGGCACGGTGAGTGGCCATGACCGTCGTGTGGCTGACCCGCAATCGCGCGCTGGACTACCAGCGTGTCGTCACCTGCGCGTGTCCGAAGGCCCGGCGGTCGCCTCGCGGGCGGTAGCGTCACCGATCTTCCCCCGCGTCCCTTGACTGCCGGGCTCCGGCGTCCTCGGTAGCTCGAGTCAAGGAGGCAGCCGGCGTGCGCGCACGCTCGACCGTCTGGACCCGCACCCTTCCACCGGCGGCAACCACCGCGATCGCGGGTGCAACCCGATGACCACCTCGATCCTCCCCGACGTCGAGGCGGCCGCCGCGCGGTTCGAGCCGCTGCCGGCCTCCTCGGTGCTGGCGTGGGCGCTGGACATCTTCGGCGGGCGGCTGGCGGTGGTCACCGCCTTCCAGGCCGAGGGGATGGTCATCCTCGACCTCGTCCGCAGACTCGACCCTGGCGTCCGGGTGGTCACCATCGACACCGGCCGGCTGCCGCAGGAGACCCACGACTTCGTCGACACGGTGCGGGCACGCCTCGGCCTCGAGGTGGAGGTGGTCGCGCCCGACGCGGCGGCGGTCGAGGCGATGGTGCGCCGCCACGGGCCGAACCTGTTCCGGCACGACGTGGCCCTGCGCCGCCTCTGCTGCCACGCCCGCAAGGTCGAGCCGCTGGCCCGCGCACTGCGCGACGCCGACGCGTGGGTGGCGGGGCTGCGGCGGGACACGGGCCCGACCAGGGCCGGCACGGCCAAGGTGGAGCACGATCCCGTCCACCACGCCGTGAAGATCAACCCGCTGGCCGACTGGACCCGTGACCGGGTGTGGGAGCACATCCGCGCCAACAACCTGCCGGTCCACCCCTTGTACGAGCAGGGCTACACCAGCATCGGCTGCGCGCCATGCACCAGGCCGGCGCGGCCGGGCGAGGACGAGCGGGCGGGGCGCTGGTGGTGGGAGGGGGCCGGCGACCGCGAGTGCGGGCTGCACCACGCCACCCCCTCGGAGCGCTTCGACGACGCGCTCGCCACGCTCCGCTCCGACATGTCAGCAGGCACTGAGCTGCAAGGTTGAAAGGAGCCCCGCCCGCCCATGCGCTTCCTCCGAGAGCAGCAGAACCTGAACCAGGTCGAGCGGTGGAAGCTCGAACGTCACCCGCTGGACGTGCACGAGGCGATCATCGACCGCTACGCCCGCGAAGGGCCGGACGCGATCGCCTCGGTGCCCGGCGAGATGGAACGGCTCAAGTGGGTGGGGCTGTACCCGCAGCGACAGGGCGGCGACGCCTTCATGATGCGGATCAAGGTCCCTGGCGGGCGGCTGGACGCGGCGCAGGCCCGCGTCATCGGCGAGATCGCCACCGAGCACGCCCGCGGCCCCACCCCGAACCCGCTCTTCGGCCAGGGGTTCCTCGACCTCACCACCAGGCAGGACATCCAGCTGCACTGGGTCAAGATCGGCGCCGTGCCCGAGATCTGGCGCCGCCTGGAGGAGGTCGGGGTCGTCACCATCCAGGCCTGCGGCGACTCGGCACGCAACGTGCTGTGCTGCCCGGTCTCCGGGCTCGACGCGGGCGAGGTGGTGGAGGCCTATCCGGTGGCGCGGGCCATCTCCGGCTTCTTCACCGGCAACCGCGAGTACGCCAACCTGCCCCGCAAGTTCAAGATGAGCGTGACCGGCTGCCTGGAGGACTGCGCCCAGGCCGAGATCAACGACGTCGGTCTGTGGCCGGCACGCCTGGACGACGGCACCGTCGGGTTCAACGCGCTGGTCGGCGGCGGCCTCTCCGACGGGCCCCGGATGGGCTCCGACGTCGACGTGTTCGTCCACCCCGGGCAGGCGGTCGAGTTCACCCGCGCGGTCGCGCAGGTCTTCGGCGAGCTCGGCGACCGCGAGAACCGCTGGACCTGCCGGCTGCGCTACCTGGTGCAGGAGCTCGGCCCCGAGCGCTTCCGCGAGGAGCTGCAACAGCGCGCCGCCTTCCAGCTCACCCCGGCGGGGGATCCGCTGACGCGGCGCTACCGCGGCGACCACGTCGGGGTCCACCCGCAGAAGCAGGAGGGGCTGCACTACGTGGGCCTCAGCGTCACCGTCGGCCGCATGCGGGGCGAGCACCTGGTCGAGGCCGGCCGGCTCGCCGCCGAGTACGGCTCCGGCGAGCTGCGGCTGGCCACCGACCAGAACCTGATCCTGACCGGCGTCCCGGCCGGGCGGCTCGACGACCTGCTCGCCGAGCCGCTGCTCGCCGAGCACTCGCCACGTCCCGGCCCCTTCGAGCGCGGGGTGGTCGCCTGCACGGGAAGCGAGTTCTGCCGGTTCGCCATCGTGGAGACCAAGGTGAGAGCCACCCGGTGGGCCCGCTGGCTCGACCGCAACGTGGCGCCAGACGGCAACGGGCATGGCGACGAGATCATCCGCATGCACCTGTCCGGCTGCTCGGCCTCGTGCGCCCAGCCGCAGATCGCCGACATCGGCCTCCGCGGCGAGGTCGCGCACACCGACGACGCCGTGGTCGAGGCGGTCGACGTCGGGCTCGGCGGCAGCCTCGGCGGCGACGCCGCGTTCATCGACTGGGTCGAGGGCGCCAAGCCCGCCGACGAAGCGCCGGCCGGGCTGCTCGCCCTGGTCGAGCGGTGGCGGGCGGAGCGCCGCCCCGGCGAGCGGTTCCACCAGTGGTGCCGGCGGGTCCCCAACACCGAACTGCGGAGCACCCTGGCGACCCGGTCGGCCGAGGGCTCAAGGAGCGAAGCGGTAGCCCCCCGGTCAACGAGGGGAGAGGGCGAGTAGATGGCCGGGTTCAAGATCCGCGACCAGATGAACGACATCGACGAGGCGCCTGGCAAGGTCTGGTTCTGGGATCTCGACGAGGCCGTGATCGCCGCCGACCGCTGCATCGAGTGCGGCACCTGCGTGGCGGTCTGCCCGAGCGACTCGATCGGCATCGGCGACGACGGCCTGCCCGCGCTGGTCAAGATGTGCACCGGCTGCTCGCTGTGCTGGGACTACTGCCCACGCGGCGGGCTGCGCCACGAGGCGACCTGGAAGCTCACCGGCTCCGAGGGCAACGGGCAGGCGGTGCGCGAGCGCTACAGCGCCAGGGCGAGGCCGGACCTGGCCGGCGCGCAGGACGGCGGCGTGGTCAGCACCGTCCTGATCGCGCTGCTCGAGGCCGGCGAGCTCGACGGGGTGCTGCTCGCCCGCGAGAGCGCCACCGAGCGCTGGAAGGGCGAGGCCTTCCTGGCTCGCACCCCGGCCGAGGTGGTCGAGTGTGCCGGCAGCTTCTACAACCAGACGATGGCCCTGGCCCACCTCGACCTCGGCAAGCTCGACCTCCCGCCCGACCCGCGGATCGCCCTGGTGGGCACGCCCTGCGAGGTCGAGGGGCTCAAGGCGATGCAGGCACGCCCCTGGGCATGGGGCTCGGCCAGGGCGGACGCGGTCGTGCTGACGATCGCGCTGCTGTGCACCAAGAGCTTCAACTACGAGAAGCTCATGGTCGAGGAGATCCAGCGCAAGCGCGGCATCCCGTTGGAGGAGATCGGCCGCGTCGACGTGGTCAGGGGCAAGCTGATCGTCCAGGACCACCAGCGCGAGACGCTGATCTCCGAGCCGATCAGGGACTTCCACGGCGCCGCCCTGAAGGGCTGCGACGAATGCACCGACTTCCTCGGCGGGGCAGCCGACCTCTCGGTGGGCAGCGTCGGCAGCGACGACGGCTGGTCCAGCGTGCTGGTGCGCAGCCTCGCCGGCAAGGCGGCGATCGCACGCGCTCAGCACCGGCTGGAGCTGCGCGACCTGGAACGGCCGCAGGCGCTGGAGAAGCTCGATGCGCTCGACAAGAAGATCGCCTTCGAGCACCTCGAGCGGCCCTTCGATCCCCACGCGCCGCTGTTCATCGACTACACCGAGCACCTGGACGCCTACGACGGGACCGACCGCGCGCCCGTCTCGCGGGGGCGGTGACGACGGTGACGCCGGTGCCGGAGGTGCAGCTGGCGCTGCCGCCGGAACCGGTCGACCTGCGCGCCCGCACGCGGACGCTGGCGGAGCAGGACCCCGCCGCCGCCATCGCCATGCTCGGCGAGGGAGAGTGGATCCTCGGCCAGCTCTGGGAGCGGTGGGGGACCGCGCTCGAACCGGTGGGGATCGGCCGCGAGCGGCTGCGCCAGATCGCCGTGGACTACCGGAGGGAGCTGTGGCTGTGGGTGATGGGCGAGCGCACCTGGGACCAGTGCGCCGGCGGGCTGCTCGGCCGCGTCCAGCGGCGCCTCGGCGACCAGGGGTCCCGGCCGTGAACGGCACGGGCCCGGACCGACCACCCGACGGGCGGCGCCCGCGCTTCGGCTACCCGGTGAGCCTGGAGCTATCGGGCCGGAGGGCGGTCGTGATCGGGAACGAGGCGGTCGCCCAGGGCAAGGTGGAGGCCCTGCTGGCGGCCGGCGCCTGGGTGACGGTGGTGGCGACCGGCCCGGCGCCCGCACTGGCCGCGCTGGACTCCGACCCTCGCGTCACCACGGCTCGGCGTGGCTGGCGCCCGTCCGACCTCGACGGCGCCGCGATCTGCGTGGCGGCGAGCGCGGACCCGGCGACCCGGGCGGCCGTCCACCGCGAGGCCCACACCCGCGGCGTGCTGGTGAACGTCATGGACGACGTCGAGCACTGCGACTTCGCCGCCCCGGCGGTGGTCCGCCGCGGCGACCTGCTGATCGCGATCTCGACCGGCGGCCGCTCACCCGCGCTGGCGCGCCGCCTCCGCGAGGAACTCGAAGCCCGCTTCGGCGACGAATGGGCGGTCGCCCTCGACCTGCTCGCCGAGGTCCGCGGGGAGACCCTCGACCGCCTACCCGACCTCCACCAACGCGCCAGGCGCTGGCACGAGGCGCTCGACCTCGACGAGCTGGAGTTCCTGATCAGCGGCGGCCGCTACGACGACGCCAAACAAGCCCTCCTCCACCGCCTGGTGGGCGACGGCACGACTCCGACCGTCCCTGCCGGGGGCGCGCACGCCAGCTAGGACCAGCGGGCACCGGTCCGCGAGGCGCTCCAAGGCAACGCCCCGGTCTCGGACGGCCCTTCAGTGCGCTTCTGGCAGCCACACCCGCATGGAGGACGGGCCGCGGTTGGCCCAGGCGTAGTAGGGGACGAGGGTGAGGGGGGCGGCGCCGGCCGCCTCGCCGTCGGGGTTGCTGGCGTAGGGCCAGCCGGCCTCCGGAACCTGGACGGGCCGGGCGGAGCAGCGCAGCCGCACGGCGCCGTCGAGGTCGTCGGCGCGGCCGTGGTCGGCGGGTGGCGCCGAGGCGTCGACCGTGATGGCGTCGAGCCGCAGGGCGGGGTCCTGGCCGACCGACTCGGCGCAGTAGACCAGCGGGCCCCGCTCGGCGGCGGCGCAGCCGCGGACCGCGTCGATCCTCGGGTCCGGCCTGGTCCAGCGGGGAGTCATCGGCAGCTCGAGCCGGAACTCGTCCCCGGGCCGCCAGGACGCCTCTACCGACACGTATCCGGGGACACCTCCAAGGGTGGCGCCGTCAGGCCCGACCGGCTGGCGCCGGTCGGCATGGGTCAGGACCGCGCCGTCGGCCCAGGGCGGGACCCGCAGCGCGATCCGCCACGGCCCGCCGCTTGACTCCTCCACCCGGACGGTCACCGTGCCGGTCCACGGGTAGTCCGTGTCGACGCGCAGGCCGACGGCGCGGCCGTCCGGCAGGGCCGTGCGCACCGTGCAGGTGGTCAGCTGCTGGAGCTGGACGCCGTGGTCGTCCGCGGTGGCGACGTAGGCGGCCAGGCTGGTGAGCGTCCGCGAGAGGTTGGTCGGGCAGCACGACACCGAGAACCACTGCGAGCGCACGCCGCCGGCGGCGTGCGGGCTCTCGGCGTCGCCGTCGGCCGGTGCGGCCGGCGAGCGCTGCTGCAGGGGGTTGGCGTAGAAGAACGAATGCCCGTCAAGGGCCGGCGAGGTGGCGACCACGTTGTACAGGATCCGCTCGATCGCGTCGGCGTAGTGGGCCTCCCCGGTCGCCAGCAGCAGCCGCCAGCAGAGCATGACCGCAGCCACCCCGGCGCAGGTCTCCGCGTAGGCGCGGTCGGGCGGCAGCTCGAAGTCGTCCCCGAACGACTCGCCGGTGTGGCGGGAGCCCATGCCGCCGGTGAGGTAGGTCCGTGCCGCCAGGGTGTTCCGCCACTGCTCGGCCACGGCCTCCAGCAGGCCGCGGTCGCCGGTCTCGACCGCCACGTCCACGGCGCCGCTGGCCAGGTACAGGGCGCGCACGGCGTGGCCGCGCAGCACCCGGGCGTCACGCACCGGCCGGTCGTCCTGGTTGTAGGCGGCGCCGAGCCCGCCGGCGCGGAGCAGGCCGTGGCCGCGCCGGTCCACGAACAGCCGCGCCTGCTCCAGGTAGCGGTCCTCGCCGGTGGCGCGGTACAGCTCGGCGAGCGCCACCTCGATCCCGGGATGGCCGCAGATGCCGTTGCGGCCGGCGGCGCCGAACTCCTGGCAGACGTGGTCGGCGGCGCGACGCGCCACCGAGACCAGCTGGTCGTCGTGGCCGGTCCGCAGCCGTGCCACCGCCGCCTGGATCAGGTGCCCGTAGCAGTACAGCTCGTGGCCCCATTCCAGGTCGCTGTAGCGGATCTCGGGACCGCGCCAGCCGAAGCGGGTGTTGAGGTAGCCGTCCGGTTCCTGGGCGGTGGCGACCTCCTCGGCCAGCTCGGCGACCGCACGCTCGGGCTCGTCACGCCCGGAGCTAGCTCGCTGCAGCGTGCTAGCCCGCCCGGCCTCCCAGGCGAGCGCCTCCAGCAGCTTGTAGATCTCCGAGTCGGCGAACTCCCTGCCGGCCGACGAGCCGCCACCCGCGGCCGCACGGAAGTTGCCGATCCAGCCGAGACGGGTCATCCAGCCGCGGCAGTGATCGACGATCACCTCGCCGCCGAGCCGCTGGCGGTCGCCCCAGAAGCCGGGCTCGAACCGCACCTCGCCAAGGCCGAGCGGGCGCAGCCGGCCCGAGCCGGGTACCACCGGCCGTCCCCAGGTGGCGTCGCCGCGCTCAGCCACGCAGCGCCCCCGTCATGAAGCCGCGCACGTAGTGGCGTTGCAGCAGCAGGAACGCCAGCAGGCAGGGGAGCGCCATCACCACCACGCCGGCCTCGAGGGCGCCGTAGTCGATCGCGCCGAAGCTGCGCTGCTGCATGCTGTAGACCGCCACCGGCATGGTGAACTTGGACGCGTCGCTGATCAGGATCAGCGGCGCGAAGAAGTCGTTCCACGAGGCCAGGAACGCGAACAGCGCCACGGTGACGAGCCCCGGCCGGACCGCGCGCAGCAGCACCCGTCGCAAGGCCGTGAAGGTCGAGCAGCCGTCGACCAGTGCCGCCTCCTCCAGCTCGCGCGGGACCGCTTCGAACGAATTGCGCATCATGAACAGCGCGAACGGCAGCTGGAACATGATGAACACCAGGCTCAGACCGACCAGGGAGTTCTGCAGGCCGAGCCGGTCAAGCAGCACGTACAGCGGGATCAGGATGGTCGCGTACGGCACCATCAGGATGGCGAGCGTGGCCAGGAACAGCAGGTTCTTGCCCGGGAAGGAGAAGCGGGCGAAGCCGTAGCCGCCGAGCGCGGAGACCAGTAGCGTGCCCGCCACCGTCATGGCGGTGACCGCGGTCGAGTTGACCAGGTAGGTCACCACCCCCTCGCCGTAGGAGGCGAGGTAGCGGTAGTTGCCGAAGCCGAAGCCGCTGGACTGGGCGCTGCCCGGCTGGCCCTTGACCGAGGACCATCCGCTCCAGACGAGCGGGAACAGGAACAGGACCGCCAGCGCGGCCCCGGTCACGTTGAAGCCCGCGCTCCTGGCGGCCCTGGATGCGGTCGAGGTCGTCATGACGGCTCCGATTCGGTCCGGTCGTGCCGCAGGATGCGCAGCTGCAGCACGTTGAGGGCGACGAGCACGATCAGCACGACCACCGAGAGCGCGGCGGCCGAGCCGAGGTTGAAGCGGAAGAACGCCTCCCGGTAGATCACCATGACCATGGTGATGGTGCTGTTGTCCGGCTGGCCCTGGGTGAGGATGAAGAACTGGTCGAACGCGAGCAGCGACCCGGTGATGCTCAGCACCAGCAGCAGCGCCAGGGTCGGGCGCATCAGCGGCACGGTGATGCGGCGGAACGCCTGCCAGCGGCTCGCGCCGTCGACGCGGGCGGCCTCGTACAGCTCGAGCGGGATCGACTGCAGGCCGGTCAGCAGGATCAGCATCTGGAAGCCGGCGAACCGCCAGATCACCAGGGCGATGGTCGAGAACAGGGCGGTGTTCGGCGTGCCAGTCCACGCGATCGGCTCGTCGATCAGCCCGATGCCGCGCAGGATCCCGTCGAGCGGGCCGATCTCGTTCGAGTACAAGCCGTAGAAGAGCAGTGCCGCGGCGGCGAAGCCGACCCCGCTCGGCAGCAGGTAGGTGGTGCGGAAGAAGCCGACGCCGGGGCGGCGCTCCTGGACCAGCAGGGCGAGCCCGAACGCGATCACCAGCAACATGATCGTGACCAGCACGGTGTACTTCAGGGTGAACAGGATCGAGTCCACGAACAGCGGGTTGTCCTGGATGCGCGTGTAGTTGTCCGGAGCGTTGAGCGTGGGGGAGCCGAGCAGCGGCCAGCGGTTCAGCGACATCCAGAAGACCAGCGCCAGCGGCACCAGGAACAGCACGATCACGACCAGCGCCGTCGGCAAGGTGTAGCCGATGCCCTTGAGGCCGCGTGACCGCCACCATGGCGGCCGGATCCTGGGGGCCGGCCGCCTGGGTGCGGCCTGCTCGCGCGGACGGGTGGAGATGGCGCTCATCGAAGCCTTCCGGACCGTGGGTGGTTGGCGCGGGTGCCCCCTGGGACGGGGCACCCGCGCTGGTGACTACGACTGCCCGAGCGACTCGGTGATCTTCGGCGCCCCGTCCTTGAGGGCCTTGGCGGCGTCCGGGCCGAACACCGCGTCGCGGGCGACCGGGATCCAGGGGCCGTTCGGGTCGTTGTAGGTCTGCCCGAAGTTCAGGGCGTAGGGGGTCCTGCCCTTGCCGACCATTTCGTTGATCAGGACGACCCGCGGGTCTTCCTTGGAGTACTTGTTGTTGGCCAGGTCGGGTCGTGCCAGGACGTCCTTGTTCTTGGCCAGGACCTCGACCTGGGCCTCGTCCGACACCGTCCAGGAGATGAAGTCCCAGGCCTGGTCGGGCTGCTTGGAGGTGGCCGAGATGCCGATCGAGTCGCCGCCCACGAAGGTGGACTCGCCGCCGTCCGGGCCGGGGATCGGGGCCACGCCGACCTTCACCTTGGCGTTGTCGGGCATGGCGCCCAGCGTGGTGGAGGGCATCGGCATGACGCCGATGGTGCCCTTGGGGAAGACCCCGGTCCAGGTGGGGCCACGCTCGTCCTTGGCCGAGGCCGGGACCACGCCCTCGTGCCAGAGCTGGTTGTAGGTGTTGAAGACCGCGACGGACTGCGGGCTGTCGATGGTCGACTGCGAGCCGTCCTTGTTCATCACCTCGCCACCGCCGGCCCAGATCGAGGGCCAGTAGGTGAACACGTAGCAGCCACCGCAGCTGCCGCCCCAGAAGGTGCCGTAGACGTCACCGCCGACCTTCTCGCGGATGGTGCGGGCGTGGTCGGCGAACTCCTTGAGAGTGGTGGGCGGCTTCTCGGGGTCGAGCCCGGCCTTCTCGTACAGGACCTTGTTGTAGAACAGCACCGACAGGTCAAGGGTGTGCGGCAGCCCGTACTTGCGGCCCTGGTAGGTGCCGAGCTCGATGTGGGACGGGGCCAGGTGGTCCTTGAACGGCAACGCGTCGATCCGGTCGGTGATGTCCAGGAACAGCCCCTTGGAGGTGTACTGGGGCATGAAGAT
Organism: Actinomycetota bacterium; assembly: GCA_035535495.1. Lineage (GTDB taxonomy): Bacteria > Actinomycetota > CALGFH01 > CALGFH01 > CALGFH01 > DASUZB01. The sequence continues at coordinate 24,799 of DATLQA010000102.1, forward strand.
GACGTCGGCCGCGAACACGTCGGGGAGGTTCTTGGCGCCCGCCGCCGCGGCGATCCGCGGCTGGTAGTTGTCCGTCGGGATCGGCGTGAGCTTCACCTGGTTCTTGTGGGTGGCGTTGTACTTGTCGACCAGCCGTCGGCTCGCCGCCTCGGTGGCCGATCGGGTCCACATCGTGATCGTGGCGCCGGTGTCGGCCGCCTTGCCGGTTGACTCGTCGCCCGACCCGCCGCCGCCACCACCGCAGCTGCTCAGGATCATCGCGACCACGAGGCTCGCGATCGTGAGACGGAGGGGGCGTGCTCGCCCTGGCGCAACTCGTCCCACCTGGTCCTCCTTCCAAGAGGATGAGCCGGCGGGCTCGCGTCGACACCGTCGCGGCGGGCGTCCTGGCCGTTCGTCGCTCCGCCGCAGCGCCCGACTCCTGACGCTGTCCCCACCGCGTCCTGTCATCGTACGAGAAGCCTGACAGGTATCAGATGAGTTGCCAACCCGATGCCCCATTCCCCCTCGGCGGACTGGCCAAACACCGAGCTACTGAGGATGACGGGCAGATGGTGGCCGCTCAGGTCATCTGATGAGTCGTTGCGTCGCTTGTCGGCGTGGTGCATGCTGAGCGCGTGCGAAACCCCGCAACGGGCGCCGCGGACCGCGGCGCTGCGCCCGACCCCAGCGCGAGCGTCACCGACCTCGTGGTCCGACGGCTGGAGGACCTGGTGCTGGCGGAGCTGGACCCGGGTGCCGAGCTCCCCTCGGAGCCGGACCTCGCCGCCGAGTTCGGCGTCAGCCGCCTGACCGTCCGGGAGGCGGTCAGGTCGCTGCAGGCCCGCGGCCTGGTCGAGACGCGCCACGGCCGCCGCGCCGTGGTGGCCCATCCCAGCGCCGAGCCGATCGGCGGGTTCTTCACCGCCTCGGTACGGCGCGACCCGCGCCGGCTGATGGACCTCCTTGAGGTCCGCAGGGCGCTCGAGGTGCACATCGCCTCGCTGGCGGCGGCCCAGGCCGGCCGGTCGGCGATCTCGGCCATGGAGCTGACGCTCGGGGGCATGCGGGACGCCGGCGACGACCTGGTGGCGTTCCACGAGAGCGACGTCGGCTTCCACGCCAGCGTCGCGGCCGGTGCCGGCAACCAGCTGCTGAGCTTCCTGATCGAGGCGATGGAGGAGCCGCTGCGCGCCAGCCGGCTGCGCAGCCTGCAGGGCCACCTCGCCCGCGGCGGGACGGTGGAGGACGTGATCGAGCAGCACGCGCGGATCCTGGAACGTGTCAAGGCCCGCGACTCCAAGGGCGCCGCCGCGGCGATGCTCGCCCACCTCGACCAGACCGCGCGTGACCTGCGGGCGGCGCTCGCGCTCACCAACCTGACCGGGGAGGCGGAGACGGCGGGCGAGCACGGGGACGAGGAGACCGCCTAGCAGGCCCCGGCCTTCGCCCGCTCACCTCGGACGGCCACGGCGGAGGAGGACCAGTGAAGATCGTCGGCGTCGAGACCGTGGTGGTCGGCACGCCATGGCGGGAGCTCACCTTCGTCGAGCTGGTCACCGACCAGGGACTCAGGGGCGTCGGCGAGGCGCGCATGGTCGCCACCACCGACACCCTGCTGGCCTGCATCGAGGAGATGGCGGGCCGCCACGTGATCGGCGTGGACCCCTTCGACCTCGAACGGCTCGCCTGGCGGTTCCACTGGGAGGAGTACAGCCGTGCCGGTGAGCTCACCCAGACGGTGCTGGCCATGTTCGACGTCGCCTGCCACGATCTGATCGGCCAGGCGCTCGGCGAGCCGGTGTGGCGGTTGCTCGGCGGGCGCTTCCGCGACCGCGTCCCGGCCTATGCGAACGGCTGGTACCAGGGCAGGCGTGAGCCGGAGGGGTTCGCCGGCTTCGCCCGCGGGGTGGTCGAGCGTGGCTACAACGGCCTCAAGGTCGACCCGTTCGGCGCCGCCGCCGCCGAGATCGATTCGCGCCAGCTCGGCCTGGCGACCGAGATCGTCGCCGCGATCCGCGACCAGATCGGCCCTGACGTCGACCTCATGGTGGAGATGCACGGCCGCTTCACCCCGGCCACGGCGGTCAGGGTGGCGCGGGCGCTCGAGCCCTACCGGCCCGAGTGGATCGAGGAGCCGGTCCCTCCGTACAACCCGGCCGGGCTGCGCCGGGTCCGTGCCGGCACCGCGCTGCCGATCGCCACCGGCGAGCGCATCCACGTGCTGCCCGAGTTCCGCGAGCTGTTCGAGCAGGGACTGGTCGACGTGGTGCAGGCCGACCTCACCCACTTCGGCGGGTTCACCGGGCTGCGCAAGCTCGCCGGCTGGGCGGACGCCTATGACCTGCTGCTCGCGCCGCACAACGTCTGCGGGCCGGTCGGCACGGCCGCCAACGTCCACTTCGCCGTCGCCACCGGCGCCTACAAGGTCCTCGAGCACTTCAACGACTTCGCCGACCCGTGGGTGGCCGAGCTGGTCGAGGGTGCGCCGTGGGTGGACCCGGCCGACGGCTGCTTCGCCGTGCCGACCGCGCCAGGGCTTGGCGTGCGGCTCGACCACGCGGCGGTCGCGCGCCATCCACGCACCCACGCCTACCTCAACCTGGTCCAGGAGGGCTGGGAGCTGCGCGGCGGCCTCGGATCGTCCTGAACGGCGGCCGGGCGGTGCCGGGGCCGGTCGCCCCGGCACCGCCCGGTGGTCAGCCGCCGGCCGCCCGTTCGGCGGCGCCGCGCTCGACGCAGAATTCGTTGCCCTCAGGGTCGGCGAGCACGGCCCAGCCGGTGCCGTCGGGCCGGCGGTGGTCGGCGATCAACCTGGCTCCGAGCCCGAGCAGCCGGTCCACCTCCTCGTCGCGGGTCCGGTCGGCCGGCATGATGTCGAGGTGGACGCGGTTCTTGACGGTCTTGGCCTCGGGCACGTTGATGAACAGCAGGCGCGCCAGGCCGTCCGGCGCCACCAGCAGCGCCTCGGTGTGCTCCGGCTCGTTCGGGTCCTCAGGGTCTTCCTGGTAGCCGGTGACCTGGCTCCAGAACGCCGCCAGGCCGTAGGCGTCGGCGCAGTCGAAGGTGATGTTGCGGATCAGCGCGGTCATCGGGTCCTTTCCCTGTAGGATCGCGCCGCCCGCGAGCGGCGTCGGTCAGCGGGTCGCGGGAGGCGCGGAGACGGTTTCGATCATGTCCGCACCTCCTCTCCTCGCCTGGACGCCACCCGCAGTATGCCACGGCCCGGCCGGCAGGCTCCGCACGCCTCCGCGGAGGTGGTATCAGCGCGATTCCGTGCATGGGCGAGCGAGATCCAGGAAAGGACCGTGGCATGAGCCACCTGCCCATCGCCGACTACGCCCTGCTGTCAGACTGCCGCTCGGCCGCGCTGGTGAGCAGGGCGGGCTCGGTCGACTGGCTCTGCCTGCCCCGCTTCGACGGACCGTCGGTCTTCGCCCGCCTGCTCGACGACGCCGGCGGCCACTGGTCCATCCGGGTGCCCGGCGCGGACGGCACCCGCCGCTACGTCGACCAGACGATGGCGCTCGAGACCACCTTCAAGGCCCCGTCCGGCACGGCGGTCCTGACCGACGCCATGGCCGTCGGCCGCAACGACCGCGGCCACGACCTCGGCGCCGCCTCCCCCGGCGCGCTGCTGCGCCGGGTGGTCTGCCTGGACGGCGAGGTGGAGGTCGAGGTCTCCTACGCGCCGCGACCCGAGTACGGGCTGGTCCACCCGCTGCTCCTCATGGTCGACGGCGGCCTGGTCGCCCGCGGTGGCGCCGACGTCCTCGCCCTGTCGGCGCCGGCCGGCCTGGTGGTGGACGGCGACACCGCGACCGCCAGGCTGGCGCTCCGCGCCGGGGAGGTGGCCTGCTTCGCCCTGCACCACGCACGCAGCTGGGAGCCGTCGCCGTCGATCTGGACGCAGGCCGAGGTCGCCCGGCAGCTCGAGGACGCGCTCGAGGGCTGGCGCTCGTGGTCGGCGATGCACCAGGCCTATGAGGGGCCGTGGCGGGAGCTGGTGCACCACTCGGGCCGCGTGCTGCAGGCGCTCACCTTCCAGCCGACCGGCGCGATCGTGGCGGCGGCCACCACCTCGCTGCCCGAGACGGTGGGCGGGGAGCGCAACTGGGACTACCGCTACACCTGGGTGCGGGACGCGAGCATGACCATGGAGGCGCTCTGGATCGCGGCCTGCCCGGACGAGGCCTACCGGTTCTTCGCGTTCCTGGCCGGCGCGGCGGCCTCACAGCTCCACCGTGACCTGCAGATCATGTTCGGTGTGGGTGGCGAGCACGACCTGACCGAGCGGGAACTGCCGCACCTGAGCGGCTGGCGTTCCAGCCGGCCCGTCCGGGTCGGCAACGGCGCCTGGAACCAGCGCCAGCTCGACGTCTACGGCGAGCTGCTCGGTGCCGCTCAGCGCCTGGTGGACCAGCTCGGCGAGCTCCACCCGGCCACCAGTGGCTTCCTGGTCGCCGCGGCGGACGCGGCCGCGGACCGCTGGATGGAGAAGGACCAGGGCATCTGGGAGATCCGCGGTGCGCCGCGCGATTTCCTGTACTCCAAGCTGATGTGCTGGTGGGCGCTGGACCGGGCGATCGCCCTCGCTGGCCGGTTGGGCGCCGGCGACCGCGTCGACCGCTGGACCGGCGTCCGCGACGAGATCCGGGCGGCCATCCTCGAGCACGGCTGGAGTGACCGCGCCGGCGCCTACACCCAGGCGTTCGGGTCCGACGAGCTGGACGCGAGCGCCCTCATGATGGTGGTTACCGGGTTCCTGCCAGGTACCGATCCCAGGATGAAGGCGACCGTCGACGCGATCGCCGAGCACCTCACCGACGAGCGCGGCCTGGTCTACCGCTACCGGGCGGCCGACGGGCTGGAGGGTGAGGAGGGCACCTTCCTGCTGTGCACCTTCTGGCTCGCGCAGGCTCTGGCCCTGGCCGGCGAGGTCGACCGGGCAAGGGCGACGTTCGAGCGCGCCGTCGCCTACACCAACGACGTCGGCCTTCTGGCCGAGGAGGTCGACGCGAACGGCGAGATGATCGGCAACTTCCCCCAGGCCTTCAGCCACATCGGCCTGATCAACGCGGCCTGGGCGATCTCCCAGGCCGAAGCGGGCGTAGCGCCACCAACACGTCATCCGTGACCACGGCCGCCGGGGACCTGCCGGTAGCGGGCACCCGGACGCGAGCCACCCGGTAGGCTCTGGAGATGGGCAACCTCGGTGCCGCGTCCGGCAGGGGGGTGGTTGCCGGCTGATGCGCTCCACCGTCCGATCCACGCAGCGGGCCCGGCCGCACCAGCCCGCGCGGCTGGCGCGCGGCCCCGCTGTGATCCTCCTCGGCCTGGTGGCCGTGCTCGCCGTCGCGGCGTACTACCCGTTCGACTGGGACCCGCCACGGACGGTCCGCAACCAGGTCACCAGGACCGCCGACGGCACGCTGCGGTTCGGGGGGATGAACGCGGCCAGCACCAAGGGGACGCCGTCGTGGCTGGAGGACGCGCGGGCGACCGGGCGCCTCGAGGCCGACCTGGAGGTGAGCACGTGGCTGCCGGCGGAGCGCGCCGGGCCGGTCGGGATCATGATGCTGGCCGACAGCTACTGGCACACGGATCTCGTCATCGGTCAGGACCAGGACGAGCTGCTGGTGTGGCTCCGCCGCCCGGGAACGCGTAGCAACGGCGCCCCTCCGTTCGTGGTCCCGGAGGTGTTCTTCCCGCACCGCTGGGCCAAGGTGCGAATGCGGATCGACGGCGGGAACCTCCGCGTCGACGTCGGCGGCACCACACGGCTCTCCGAGTCGCTGCCGAGCGGTGCCATGCGCCGCTGGGAAGACGCCCGGTTCGCGCTCGGCCACGAGATCCACCGCGGCGGCCCCTGGCAGGGCGAGATCCGCAGGGCCGAGATCCGCGTCCCGGGCCATGCCCCGGTCGACTACGCCCGCCCCGGCGCGCTGGTGATCCCCGGGCGCTACCTGTACCTGCCCGACCACATGGACGCGCCGTTCCCGCCCCCGTCCAAGATCGAGTGGGCGATCCTCGTCCTGCACCTCGTCTCCTTCGTCCCGGTCGGCTTCCTCTCGGCCGTCACCAGGCGGCCGCCACTCCGCCCGCTGCCCGCCACCCTGCTCGCGACCGCCATCGCGCTGACGCTCGCCGCCGGCAAGTTCCTCTTCTACGGCCGCCACATCGGCGTCGACGACGTCGTCGTCGAGATCGCCGGCGGCCTCCTCGGCGCCCTGCTCGCCCAGTCCACCCGCCGCACGGTTGTAGGCTCCGCACGCTCGTGGCGAGCGACTCGGGCATCCCGGTAAGCGGCGGGGCCCACCGCCCATCGGGCAGCGGTCCAACTTCATCCACAAGGTCGGCTCGGGCTCGTGTTATGGCGGGCAGGAGTGTGAGACTGACGGCATGACAAACCATGACGAGCGCCGCCCGGAGGGCGGGGGCGTGACCGACGATCCAGCGGCGGCGGTCGCCCGGGATGCCCGGCGCGAGGCGCTGGGGGTGGTCGGGGGCGAACTGGATGCCCGTGTCCTCGAGCCGTCGCCGCCGGCGGTCTCGGACGGCCAGTGGTTCGCCGACGACCCGGTCGCCGGCGGGCCGGCCACCGGGCGGCCGATCGTCGCGCCGGTCGCCGGTGGCGACCTCACCTGGGACCAGTGGCTGGTCGACCGGCCCGAGCACCGGGACTGGGCGGCGGCGCGCTGGCTGGGGGCGTACCGGCGGCTGCGGCCGGCACCGGCCGCCTACGCCGAGACCCGGCTGGCCCTGCACCGGGTGGTGGCGTACGTGGTCTCGCCGGCGCGGCAGCGGGCCAACGGCAAGATGGCGCTGCGCTACACCTTCGGCGGCATGGGCACGCCCTTCTTCGGCGCCGACGAGCAGGTCCGCGTCGCAGGCACCACGCTGGTCAGGCAGCGCGGCGAGACCGCCGAGGCGGCGCCGATCACCAGCCTCAACCAGGCGGCCGAGTTCGTGCTCGACGGCCCGCCCGACACCGCCTGGGCCGAAGGGTTCGACGTGCCGCCCGCCGCCGACCTCGACGAGCCGCTCCCGCTCGACGCGGACGTCGCCGCCCTGCTCGGCGACTGGTACGGGTTCGGCTGGTCCGTGCTCGAGGAGGTGCGGGCCGAGCCCGCCTCGGTCGACGCCGGACGGACCCAGCTCTGGCCGGAGCATTTCGACGCCGCCTTCGAGTGCCTGCCCGGCGACCGGCGCGCCGTGTTCGGGGCGTCGCCTGGCGACGGAGCCGTGCCAGAGCCCTACCTGTACGTCCTCCCCGAGCGGTTCGACCTGGCGCCGGCGAGCGGGTACTGGAATGCCAGCAGCTTCCGCGGCGCCATCCTGCCGCTGAGTGAGCTGGCAGACGCTGACGACCAACGCGCGGCCGCGCTCGAATTCCTGCGCCGCGGCCGAGCGCTGCTGGAGCCCTGAGCGGTGCGCCAACTCTTCCCAGAACTGGTCGACCCGGTCGACCCGGCGGCGGTCTACAGCGACTGGCCGGTGGCCGCCGGCCGGCCACCGGTTCGGCTGAACATGATCGCCAGCGTCGACGGCGCCACCACCATGGCAGGCGTGGCGGGCGGCCTCGGCGGCCCGGCCGACCGGGCCCTCTTCGGGCTGCTGCGCCGGCTGGCCGACGTGATCCTGGTCGCGGCCGGCACCGTCAGGGCGGAGCGGTACGGGCCCAGTTCGGTGCCGATCGCGGTGGTCTCCCGTTCCTGCCAGTTCGACTTCCACGCCCCGTTCTTCACCGCCCAGAAGGCCAGACCGATCGTGGTCACGGTGACTGACGCGCCGGTTGAGCGGGTCGTCCGTGCCGCCGAGCTGGCCGAGGTGGTGGTGGCCGGCGACCACGACGTCGACCTGGCCGTGGCACTGACCGCGCTGCAGTCCATGGGGCACCGCACCGTGCTGACCGAGGGCGGCCCAACCATGAACGCACAGCTGGTCGCGGCCGGCCTGCTCGACGAGCTCTGCCTGACGGTGTCACCACGCATGGTCGGTGGCGACGCCAAGCGGATCCTGGCGGGGCCGGTGCTCACGCCCGCGGCGGAGCTGCGGCTGCACTCCATCTGCGAGGAGGACGGCTTCCTCTTCCTGCGCTACCGCACCGGGGAACGGGACGGCGAGGGGTAGCGTCCTCGGGCCGGACAGCATCCCACCCCGGTGATGGCCACCGGGGTGGGATCGTCCCGCCGCCAGTCAGCCTCGGCGGAACCGCGCGACGGCCAGCGGAGCGAAGACCGCGACGATGGCGGCGGCCCACACCAGCGAACGGACCACGAAGTATCCGGCGCTGTGACCGAGCTGCGCCTCGGCCGCCGGGCCCTGGGTGAGCGCCCGGACCGCGTCCACCATCACGGTGAGCGGCTGGTGCTCGGCGAACGCCTGCAGCCATCCAGGCATCGTCTCGACCGGCACGTAGGCACTGGACACGAACGTGAGCGGGAAGACCATCAGCGCCAGTCCCTGCGCGGCCTGGGCGCTGCCGGCGAACATCCCGAGGGTGATGAACAGCCACTCGAAGGCGAAGCCCAGCAGGATCAGCAGCCCGAATGCGGCCAGCGAGTCGACGACCGAGCCGTGGATGCGGAAGCCGACAGCGAAGCCGATGGCGGTGGTGACGACCAGACCCCAGATCTGCATGCCGGTGTCGGCGAGAGCCCGTCCTGCCAGGACGGCGCTCCTCGGGATCGGCAACGACCGGAGCCGGTCGACGAATCCCTGCTCCAGGTCCTCCGCCACCCCGGCGGCGGCCCCCATGCCGGAGAACAGGACGCCGGTGGTGATGAACCCGGGGACCAGGAAGTCGACGTAGCTCAGGCCGCCGGCACCGATCGCCCCGCCGAACACGTAGCGGAAGATCAGCAGGAACATCGCGCCCTGGATGGTCCCGAGGACCACCAGCTGGGGCGTGCGGAGGAACTTCAGCACGCTGCGCTTGGCGATCCCGATGGTGCTCGTCCAGAGGCTCGCCGACCGGACGGTGGTTGCTGCCATGGTGGTCATGGTGGTGCTCCTTCCTGGCTCAGGCCGCCGGCTGGCCGGCGGGGTCGGATGCTTCCTCGAGGGCCTGGCCGGTCAGCGCCAGGAACACCTCGTCGAGCGTCGGGGGGCGCAGGGCGACGTCGTCGACGACGGCGCCGGCGGCGTCGAGCGACCGCAGCGCGTCCCTGAGCCGGTCGGTGCCGGCCTCCACGCCGACGCTCACCCGGCGGGTGGCCTCCTCGATCTGCGGCTCGCCGTGGTCCACGGCGGCCAGGGCGGCCGCCACCCTGGGCAGGTCCGCGCGCTGGCGCACGTGGACCTCGATCACGTTGCGGCCCGCCCGCTGCTTGAGCTCGGTGGGCGTGCCGGCCGCGACCGCTCGGCCGTGGTCGATGATCACGATCCGGCTGGCCAGGTGATCGGCCTCGTCGAGGTACTGGGTGGTGAGCAGGACGTCGGTGCCCTGCTCGACCAGGTCCCGGATGGCGTCCCACAGCTCGATGCGGCTGCGTGGGTCCAGCCCGGTGGTCGGCTCGTCCAGCAGCAGCAGCCGGGGCGTGCCCACCAGGCTCGCCGCCAGGTCCAGCTTGCGCCGCATGCCGCCGGAGTAGGTCCGCGCCAACCGGCCGGCCGCGTCGGCCAGTCCGAGCTGCTCCAGGACTTTTGTGCTGTTGACCCGCGCGGACCGGGCGTCCTGCCCGAACAGCCGGGCCACCATCTCGAGGTTCTCCCGCCCGGTCATGGCCGGCTCAACCGCGGCCGACTGCCCGGCCAGGCCGATGCTGCGCCGTACCGCCGCCGGCTCGCGGCGCACGTCGTGGCCGACGACCCGGAGCTCACCGGCGTCGGGGCGGAGCAGGGTTGCCACGGTGCGGACGAAGGTGGTCTTGCCGGCCCCGTTGGGGCCGAGCACGGCCAGGACCTGCCCGGGCTCGGCGACCAGGTCGAGCCCGTCGAGGGCCACCGTCTTGCCGAACCGCTTGCTGAGGCCGAGAGCCTCGATGGTCGGAGTCATGATGCTGCTTCCCTCCTGCTCGTCGGCTGGCTACTCCGTGGTGATCCGCAGGTGCGCGGCCCCGCCGGAGATCTCGATGTCGTAGCGGCCGTCGGTGTCGCTCCCGCCGGGGCTCTCCAGCCGGAGCCGGCCACCGACCGCGCCGAACTCCTGCTCGTCGAAGGTGAGGTCGGCCACGCCCCGGCCGATCCGGAGCCGCGCCGGCGTGCCCGCCGGCCTGGTGATCCGCACCTGGCTGGCGCCCCCGGCGACCCGCACCGGCACCACGCCCGACGGGCGGGGCAGCCGTAGGTCGATGCGGCTGGCGCCGTGGCCGAGGTCGACCGATCCGATCCGCAGGCCGCGGAGGTCGGCGTCCAGGTGCGCCACGCCGTGGCGGACCCTGATGCCCCAGGTGACGTCCTCGCTGAGGGTCATCTGCCCCCGGCGGCGAGTCCACGGCCAGAGCCAGTACCTCGGGGAGAACCGTGGGTAGCGCACGGTCACGCTGCCCCCGTCCGCCGACACCGACGGAGCCGGCCGGTCGAAGCGGGCCCGGAACAGCTCCGGGATGCTCCCGCCACGGACCGTCAGGTGGGCCACTCCGCGGCTGAACTCGAGCCGCCCGTCGCGCAGGCCCTCGCGGGCAGCTGAGAACTGCTCGGCCGCCGCCGTCAGGAGCCTCGTCTCGCTTGCCGTGCTGTCTTGCGTCACGTCGCCCTCCTCGCTGGTGTTCGACCTCGGCCGAACGCCCATCCATAGCAGAACACTGTTCGAGGATGCCCGAACGTTGGACGGTTGTCAAACGATGTTCTAGATGAGAACACCGTTCGACTCTGGTACGATGTTCGCCATGGCGACCAGCTCGGACACACCCATCCCAGAGCCGCCCTGGAAGGCGCGGTCAGGCCAGCGCGACCGCCCGGCACGGGCTCCCCTCACCAGGGATGCCATCGTCGAGGCGGCGCTCCGGGTGGTCGGGCGCGAAGGCGCCCAGGGGCTCAGCATGCGCAGGGTCGCCGAAGAACTCGGCACCGGCCCGGCCTCGCTCTACTGGCACGTCGCGAGCAAGGACGAGCTGGCCATCCTGATGATCGACCGGGTGGTGGGGGAGATCGAGCTGCCTCCACCCGACCCGGCGCGCTGGCAGGAGCAGCTCAAGGAGTTCGGGGTCAACGCCTGGCGGATCTTCGAGCGCTACCCGGGCGTCGCCGGGCTCACCCTCGGCCGCATCCCGATCGGCCCCAACCTGATGCGCCAGCTCGAGTGGAGTCTCGCGCTGCTGCGGGGCGCGGGGATCCCCGACCGCATCGCGGCGTTCTCCGGCGACCTCTTCGGCCTCTATCTCGGCGCCCACGGGCAGGAGCAGACCGCTGGGTTCCAGTCGCCGTCCGGGGAGGAGCTGCCTCCCGAGGAGATCGTGCGGATGATCCGCGGCTACTTCGCGTCGATGCCCCCTGACCGTTTCCCCAACGTGCTGGCGACCTTGGACGAGCTGGTCGCGGGCGGGCCGCAGGAACGGTTCGAGCTCGGCCTCGACGTGTTGATCCGCGGCCTGGCGTCGTACATCGACCGCTGAGCTTCGCCGGGGCTTGCCGGCCGGCGGTCGGGTGACGAATCCCGTTCCACCGGGACTAAGCTGGCACGCGCCGCCGACCCAGCGATCGGTGGCGCCGTCCACACGGACGAAAGGACCGATCGTGAGCGGATTCGTGTCACGCGGGTTCCGGGGCCGCCGCCGGGAGGCGCCCGACGGCGCCGAGCACCGGCTGCCGCCTGGTCAGTACGCGGAGCCGGGATTTCCGGTGCTCACCGCCGGCCCGACGCCGCGGATCGACCCGTCCGCCTACCGCTTCGGCATCGAGGGCCTGATCCGCAACCCAACCGAATGGTCCCTCGACGAACTGAAGGCGCTACCCGGGTCGACCTTCGACGGCGACATCCACTGCGTCACCAAGTGGAGCAAGCTCGCGACCAGCTTCACCGGCGTGTCGCTCGACGTCCTCCTCGACCTGGTGGAACCGCTCGACCAGGCGAGCCACGTGCTGGCCTTCTCGTACGGCGGCTACACCACCAACCTGCCGCTACAGGACCTGCGGGGTGGGCTCGCCTGGGTGGTGTGGGAGCACGAGGGGGCGCCGCTGCCTCCCGAGCATGGCGGCCCTGCCCGGCTGCTCGTCCCCCATCTCTACTTCTGGAAGAGCGCCAAGTGGGTCAAGAGCCTGCGCCTGCTCGACCACGACCAGCCCGGCTTCTGGGAGACGCTCGGCTACCACGACTACGGCGATCCATGGCTGGAACAGCGCTACGCGGGCGACTGACCTGGCGGCTGGCCCGCGTGGCCGGCACCAGGCCGGAGACGGCGACCTGCACCACCCTGGTGCTGGACGTGCCCGGCTGGCCCGGCCACCGGGCTGGCCAGCACGTCGACGTCCGCCTCACCGCCGAGGACGGCTACCAGGCCCAGCGCAGCTACTCGATCGCGTCCGCGCCGGAGGAGGAGCGGGTGGAGCTGTGCGTCGAGCGCATCGACGACGGCGAGGTCTCCCCCTACCTGGTCGACGAGCTGCGCACCGGCGACCGGCTGGAGCTGCGCGGTCCGGTCGGTGGCTACTTCGTCTGGGAGCCTGGAACCGGCGGGCCACTGCTGCTGGTGTCCGGCGGGTCGGGGATCGTGCCGCTGATGGCGATGCTCCGCCACCGGGCCGCGAGCGGCGGGGGCGAGCCGGCCCGGCTGCTCCACTCGTCCAGGACGGCCGCGGACATCCTCTACCGGGAGGAGCTGGAGCGGCTCGCCGCCGCCGACCCCACCCTGGAGGTGCGCCACACGCTCACCCGCGCCCAGCCACCAGGCTGGGACGGCTATGCGCGCCGCATCGACGCGGCCATGCTGCGGGAGGCGGGCTGGCCGCCGGCGGACCGGCCGCTGGCGTACGTGTGCGGCCCGACCCTCCTGGTGGAGACGGTGGCCAACAGCCTGCTCGAGCTCGGCCACGACCCGGCCCGGATCAGGACCGAGCGCTTCGGACCCACGGGAGCGTGAGCGATGGACGATGGTGACCTGCGGCTCGACGGCAACGCCGTCGCCGGCCTGCTGTCGGAGGTGCTCGCGGTCGAGCCCACCCTCGGCATGGCGAGCTGCGCCGGATGCGGCGCCAGCAACCAGGTGGGCGCGCTGATCGCCTACGTGCACGGCATGGGGGCGGTGCTGCACTGCCCCGGCTGCGACGCCGTCATGCTCCGCCTCGGCCAGACGCCCGGCCGCGTCTGGCTCGACCTGCGCGGCATGCGCTCGCTCCGCCTCGAGGTGGGGTAGCGACGTAGGCGCCGTGTGGCGGTTCGTCCGCCAGGTGCCCGCTCACTCGTCCAGACGTGCAAGTCCCCAGAGCATGAGGTAGAGCACCCGCGGCCGGCCGGCCGCGTCGAACGCTCCGAACGTCACCGTCGGGGTATCCGGATCCACGGCGTCGACGAGGAATGTCCGCTCGTCGAGCGGGAGCGCCTCGGTTTCGCCGCCCTCGTTCCTGATGAGCAGACCGCTCGCGGCGGCGGTAACTTCAACCCGCCGGTCGGGCCATGCGTAGACGCCGGCGAAGCGCGAGAGGTCGCCGGCTGCACCAGCTGATGCGTCGAGGCGCAGCGGCGGGACGCCGATCCCGAACAGCGGTTCCATCAGATCGGCGAAGAGCGAGCGGTACATCGCACGCCCGGTGCTGCTGTTGGTCATCAGGACGACGGCGGCCCGATGCTCCGGCACGATCCGCAGAACCGACCGCTCGCCGTTGACGACGCCGTCCCACCCCCAGACCTGACCGCCCTCCCAATCGAACGAGGCCCAGCCGAGACACCAGGAATCGAGCCAGCCGTGGATCGAAACCTCCGCGTGCACCGCACGCAACGCGGCGAGCGACGAGTCCCCGAGGTGCAAGGCGGCGAACCGGAGAAGATCGGTGACCGTCGAGACGACACTCGTACCGGCCGGTCCATACGCGCGTGCGACCAACGGCCCGACCGGTACCGGGCCGTCGGCCGTGACCTCGTGGCCCGATGCGCGCCGCTCCGGAACGGCGCCGGTCGCGAAGGTCGTCGCGCCCATCCCCGCCCCGTCGAGCAGGTGATGCCGCATCGCCTCCTCCCAAGCGGCATCCGTCACGGTTTCGATCACGCGTCCGAGCAGGCACCAGCCCACATTGGTGTACGACCAGAGGTTCGCCGCTGGCCCGCCCGCGGCGACATCCGCCGCGAGCCGCGAGAGCGCGCCATCGTCCTGGTCCTTTCGGCCGGCGAAGTCGAACTCCAGCCCGGCGCGCAGCGGGAGCCCGGAACGGTTCGCCAGCAGGTCCCGCAGGGTCGCGCGTTGGGCCCAGCCGCTGCCGCGTAGCTCCGGCACCTTGGCGGCCACCGGATCGTCCAGCGACAACCGGCCGGTTCCCGCGAGACGGGCGATCACCGTCGCGACCATCGACTTGGTCAACGATCCAACGCTGAAGCGCGTCTCGGGTGTGACCGGCTCGCCGGTCGTCACGTCTGCGACTCCGTGGTAGGCGGTCGTGGCCGCCTCTTCGCGAAGGATCCCGATTGCCGCCCCCGGCACCGAATGCCTCGAAGCGTGGTGACGAAGCAGCGCCGTCAGCTCGCCCTCGTTCACGCGACCGTCCTCGTGATGTGCCAAGCGCTCTCGCGCAGCGCAATTTGCGTGCAGCCCTTACGTCCCGACGCGTGCGCCTCTGGTCGTGCTGTGAACGAACTCGATGATCGTCGGCCAGTAGCGGTCTGGAGCGTCCAACCAGGTGAAGTGGCCGGCTCCGTCGACGACCTCGAGCCGCGCGATGCCTTCGGGCAGGGCGCCGACGATCTCCTCGGCGGCGGCGACCGGTGTGACGGGGTCGAGCCTGCCAACCGAGACGAGCGTCGGAGCGTCGACACGGCCGAGCTGATCGACGATGTCGAGTCCGCGGATGAGCTCCATCCCGTGCGGGTTGAACTCGAGGTTCTGGCGACCGCGGACCAGTTGCTCTTCGTCCGGGACGTGTGGCCCGAACGCGGCAAAGACGCGAGCGTCCTCGTCCTCGGTTGTTGGATCGCCGCCGTAGCCGCGCGCCGCGAGCTCCGCGACCTGGTCGCCCGCGGCTCGGCGGAAGCCTTCGACCACCCGCGGCAGGTCCCAGCGTGCGAACCCCGACTGGACGATGAGCCCAGCCGCATGTCCCGGGTGGCGCGCCCCGTAGAGCAGGACGATCGGGCCGCCCATCGAGTGCCCGAAGACGATCGGTCTGGCGATACCGATCGTGTCGCAGAAGACGCGGACGTCGTCCGCGCATGCTTCGAAGCTCCACGCGGCTGCTTCGCCCCAGTCCGAGCGCCCATGCCCCCGCAGATCGAGGTAGACGACCTGGGCATGCTCGGCGAGCCGAGCGAAGTCCGGCTTGAAGTACGAGTGGTCAAAGCTCCCTGGGCCGCCGTGAACCAGCACCACCGTCGGCCGCTGGCGCATCTCGCTCCCGTCGGGCACGACCGCTGGCCCGTCCACGTCGAACCACAGTCGCATCCCATTCACGTCGATCTGCATCGGGCTGCTCTCTCGAGACGTAAGCGGGGCGTCGTGATGATAGAGCAGGTGGCCGGTAGCCCTACGGAGCGGCGGCGCCGGCGAGGCACGCCGACGGCAGGAGGAACCAGCGCAGCGCCTCGAAGTCGGCGGACAGCGCCGGATGCGCAGCCTCCTCGTCCGGCAGGTCCGGCGCCGCCGCGAACAGCTTGCGGGCCTCGTCGAGGTAGTCGGCGAGCGCCTCCTCCGGCGCCGTGGCGCTCGGGACCTGGTAGCTGAGCCGGCCCTGGTCGTCGTAGCGGAGGTCGTGGAGGCGGAGCGGCGGCTCGACCAGCCCGCGCTGGTGCCGCCAGAGGGCGGTTGCCGGGTCGAAGCTGTAGTCGGGCAGCAGCTTCCAGCCGTGCTCGGCGACCAGGTGGACCGCGTCGAGCAGGTAGTTGAAGACGGCCTCGCTGATGAAGTAGTTGAAGTTCATCCGCACCCAGCCCGGCTTGATGCCTTCGCAGCCGCGCGCGATCTCGCGCTCGAACTGGTGGGAGCGCTCCAGGTCGATGCCGAGCAGGCGGTGCCCGTAGGGACCGGCGCACGAACAGCCGCCCCGTGACTGGATGCCGAACAGGTCGTTGAGCAGCGCCACCACGAAGTTGTGGTGCAGGTACCGCCCACCGTGGCGGACCACGAACGAGACGATCGACAGCCGGTCGGCCTCCAGGTTGCCGAGCAGCTCGATGTTGGGGTCGCCCCGCCACGAGGCGATCGCGCGGCGGATGAACGACTCCTCCCGCACCCGGATCGCCTCGGCGCCGACCGCCTGCTTGAGCTGGAAGACCAGGCCGGCGCGGATCGACTCGACGATCGCCGGGGTGCCGCCCTCCTCCCGGTGGACCGGGTCGTCGAGGTAGCGGTGCTCGCTCGGGTTGACGTACCAGACCGTGCCGCCGCCCGGCACCGTCGGGACGCGGTTGCGCACCAGCTCCCGGCGGACGGCGAGCACCCCCGGCGTGCCTGGGCCGCCGATGAACTTGTGCGGCGACAGGAAGACCGCGTCGGCGTAGGCGGGTCCGTCCGCCGGGCGGCCCATGTCGATCGCGACGTACGGGCCGGCGGCCGCGTAGTCCCAGAACGACAGCGCGCCGTGGCGGTGGAGCAGGGCCGAGATCCGCCGGGTGTCCGAGACGATGCCGGTCACGTTGGAGGCCGCCGAGAAGCTGCCGATCCGCAGCGACCGGTCGGCATGGCGCCGCAGCTCCGCGTCGAGGCGGGCGACGTCGACGTGGCCGTCGGCGTCCTCGGGGATGACCACCACCTCGGCGATGGACTCCCGCCACGGCAGCTCGTTGGAGTGGTGCTCGAACGGGCCGATGAACACGACCGGCCGCTCCGCCGCCGGGATGTGGGCGGAGAGGCCGTGGCGGTCGTCCAGGTCGGCGGGGATCCGCAGGTTGAGGATGCCGATGAGCTTGTCGATCGCGCCGGTCGAGCCCGACCCGCTGAACAGCACCAGGGTGTCGTCACCGCCGCCGATCGCCTCCCGGACGATGCGGCGGGCGTCCTCGCGCAGGCGGGTGGTCTGCAGGCCGGTGCCAGAGCTCTCGGTATGGGTGTTGGCGTAGCGCGGCAGGACCTCGTCGCGGATGAAGTCCTCGATGAAGCCGAGCGCGCGGCCGGACGCGGTGTAGTCGGCGTAGGTGACGCGGCGCGGCCCGTAGGGCCCGTCCATCACCTGGTCGTCGCCGATGATCGAGGCACGGATCCGATCGATCAACGCTGCTGCCTGGTCCGGCATGGCACCTCCTGGTGCGCGGGTGCCTAGCGCTCGCCGCGGGCGAGCGCGATCAGGTGGTCGAGGAGCTCCTCTCCATCGCGGCGCAGGCCGTCGTGCTCGTGCTCGTTGGTCACCCAGAGGCGCAGACCCCGCACCGCCCGCGCGGTCTCGAGCGACAGCTCGGCGTCCACGTACATGTCGTCGTAGTACACCGCGGCGGCACATGGCACCTCGTTGGCGGCCAGCCGGGCCGGGTCGTACAGCGGCGGCCAGCCGTCGTAGGCGGCCAGCAGCTCGGCCGCGTCGCGCAGCGGCCGCAGCGCGACGTCCTCCTCGAACAGCCAGGGGAAGATCATCTCGCCGGTGAAGTACACCGGCCCGCCCCGGTCCAGGTCCAGCTCGGGGAACTCGGCGCGGACCCGCTCGGCCGCCCAGCGCGAGGCCGCGCCCTGGCAGTAGCAGGCCTCGTGCACTATCGCGTACAGCGGGTTGGTGGCGAACATGGCGGAGGTGGCCTCCTCGACCCCGCGGAGGAAGCGGTCGGAGAGCACCCGCCCGCCAGGACCCTCCACGAAGGCGTCCTCCAGCAGGTAGTGGAGCCGCTCGAAGCCGTCGCGCATGCCGAACGAATGGCCGAGCAGCTGCAGCCGGCGCGGCGTCAGCGGGTCGCCGCACGGCAGCGGCACCGGCTGCGCGCGGAGCGCGGCGGCCACCTCGGCGGCCACCTTCGCATCGTCCGGGTAGCGCTCGTAGAAGCGCTGGTTGCGCTCCAGCACCCGCGGATAGGTCGCCCGGTAGACCTCCTCGGCGCCCGCGGCCAGCGGTGGCAGCCCGCCGGTGATCAGCGCCTCGCGGAGCCCCTCCGGCGCGAACGACAGGTAGGTGGTCACGCAGAAGCCGCCGAAGCTCTGCCCCAGCACGCTCCAGCGGGCCTCGTCGCCGAGCAGCTCGCGGCGGATCCACTCGGCGTCCCGCACGATCGCGTCAGCGCGGAAGTGGCGCAGGTAGGCGGCTTGCGCTCGCGCGTCGCCGACGCCCACGAGGGTCTGCCGGTTGAGTGGGGTCGACCGGCCGGTGCCGCGCTGGTCGAGCAGGAGCACCCGGTACTCCTTGAGCGCGCGTGGCAGCCAATGCTCCCGCGCCGAGGTCGGGCGGGGCGCCTCGCCGCCCGGACCGCCCTGGAAGAACACCAGCCAGGGCAGGTCGTCGCGCTCGCGTGAGGAGGCGACCGCCTCCCGGGCGAACACCGTGATGCGGTCGCCGTCGGGCCGGGCATGGTCAAGCGGCACGGCGAACTCGTGGTCGGTGAGGACCAGCCCTGGCACTCGGTGGGTGGCGCGTCGCACGCCGCCGATACTACGCGAGGACTGCCCCGCAGGCAGGGCGGACTGGGAAGGCTCAGCGTCGGATCGCGGTTGCGCTGCCTGCGGGGCAGTCCTCGCGGTCGTGCAAGTGGAGCAGCAC
>DATLQA010000103.1:0-22041 GCA_035535495.1 Actinomycetota bacterium
AGGAGGCGGCAGCGTGCTCATACTCGGTGTGATCTTGCTGGTCATCGGCTGGCTTGCCGGCATCGGGATCCTGCAGACGCTGGGGATCATCCTGATCATCATCGGCGCCGTGCTGTGGATCCTCGGCTCGATGGGCCGCCCCATCGGAGGCCGCCGGCACTACTGGTAACGGCCGGGCCGCTTGCCCTGATTGTTGCCTCGGCGTGCTAGGACACCGACGCCTGGCTCGCACCGGCGCCGCCATGGTCTGGCAACGCGCGCTCCCAAGGTCCGGGCCGCAGCTGTGCATCCGGGCCGGCTAGAGCCCGCTGGGAGGGACGATGCCACGGTACGTGGAGTTGCGGCGGCACACCGACAACGACGGCGACGTCCTGACGGACGAGGGCGTCGAGGCCGCGTTGCGGATCGGCGCCGGCCTGACGGGCGGCTACCAGATCGGCGTCTCGAGTGGCGCCCAGCGGGCCACGCAGGCGGTGGCCTGCATGTTGGTGGCGCTTGGCCAGCCGGTGCCCGGCGGGGTGATCGTCGAGCCGGGGCTGCGATCCGAGCGAGAGGACGAGTGGCGCGAGGCGTTCAAGCGGGCTGGCAGCGGCGAGCTGGCGGCGCTGCAAGCCGCCGACCCCGAGCTGGTCGCCGAGGACTCGGCGCGGCTGGGGGCGGCGCTCGGCCGGGTGCTCGAACGGCTCTCAGACGGCGAGCGGGCGCTGGCCGTCGGGCACAGCCCGACCAACGAGGCGGCGGTGTTCGGCCTCACCGGCGAGATGGTCGCGCCGCTGGGCAAGGGTGATGGGGTCCTGGTGGTGGCCGACGGTGACCGCTTCCGGGTCGAGTCGCTGGGCACCTGACGCGCCAGGCTCACCACCAGTGGTGGTGCTTGGCCCAGATGAGCATCGCCAGGACGACGCCCAGCATGAGCCCCAGGACCAGCGCGATCGCCCTGGGCTGCGTGTGCTGATTCACGATCAGGTTCATCCCGTAGATCCCGGACACCGCCGAGACCGGCAGCACCAGCGCGGCGATCAGGGCCAGCCGCTCCATCGCCACGTTGATCCTGGTGGTCAGCTTGGTCTGGTAGAACTCGACCACGCCCTGCAGGAAGTGCTGCTCGTCCTCGCACAGGCTGCGAACCCGCGCGAACTGGTCCATCACGTCTTCCATGAACGGGCGCGCATCGGCGGGGACGAACCGCGCCACCGCGCTCATCCGCCCGTAGATCTCCCGGCTCTGCCCGGCCATGGTCCGCACCGTGAGCAGCTCATGCCGGACCTGGAACAGCTCGTGCAGGATCTTCTCGGGATCCTTGTGCTCCTGGTCCAGGATGCGCCGCTCCAGCGCGGCGATCGTGCCGGCCAGCGTCCGCACCAGCTCCGCCATGCCGCGCGCCAGCGAGGAGACGATGGCGTAGGAGAGCTCGAACGGCGAGGACGGGCGGAGCCGCCCGGACCTGAGCCGCTCCAGCGCGATGCCCGTATCCCGCTTCGCCAACTCCTGCGGCACCTGGGCCCCCAGCGGCCCGTGGACGGTGACCAGGAAGCGCCGCCCGATGAACTGGTCGAGTTCGAGCAGGTGGACGTGCCCGGCCTTCCCCGGCTCCGGCGCGTTGAGGACCGCGAAGACGTGGTCGGTGTAGGCATGGACCCTGGGGACGTGGTTGCGCTCGCTACAGGCCTTCACGGCCAGCGGGTGGAAGCCGAAGACCTCCGACAGCACCTGGGTGGCTTCGGCGTCGCATTCGGGGATGTCCACCCAGGTGAACCCGTCATCCCGCTCAAGCAGGGCCTTGATGTCCTTGACCTGGTAGTCCTCGATGCCTGCGGTGGTCACAAAGCGCACGTCCATCGCAACCCCCAGCCGCGCCACCGGTCCCTGAATGCCTGGGTCGCACCAATGGTAGGCGCGCTCGGCCAACGTTCCACGGCGACGCCCAGGCTCACCGGACGTGCCCCGGCGTTGGCTACCGGGTGCGGGCGTCGAGCTCGCGGACCAGCGTCTTCGGGGCGATCGTGCGGTAGCTCTCCTCGATCCAGTCGAGCAGCACCTCGACGGGTGGGCAGTCCGCGGCTGACACGTCGACGGTCACCCAGCTCGCTCGGCCGAGGCCGTAGCCGGTCGGCTCGCAGCAGTCGAGCGCCAGCGCCTGCTCGACGGAGTCCGGCAGCTTCAGTGAGATGCGGTAGCGGTCGCCTGGCTCGGCGCTACCGAGGAAGGCGAACACCTTCTTGCCGACCTTGGCGGTGCGGTCGTCCTCCCACGGGAAGTCCTCCCACGCCCCGGGAAGGCCGAGCGCGAAGGTCCGCAGCGTCGCCGCGGTCTTCGTGATGCTGGCGGCCATGCGTCCACCTCTCGCTCCCGCGGCGGTCGTCCTGTCGGTGATCAGGCCAGTGTGTCACCTCGGCGCCGCGACCAGGTCCAGGTTGCACTCCGGCGAGCGGCCGGCCTGAGCCACCTCAGGGAACCTCCGCGCAGGCTCCGTGGCTCCGCGCGGCCGGCCCGAATGCCCGCCGGCGTCACCCGGTCCCAAGCTCGTGGCGCTGCACCTTGCCGAGAGCGTTGCGGGGCAGGGCGTCCAGGTAGTGGATCAGGCGTGGACGCTTGTACGGAGCCAGGTGCTCGGCCGCGAACGCGATCAGCTCGTCGGTCGCCGGCGGCGGGCCGTCGGGCACCACCCAGGCCGTGACCACCTCGCCCCATTCCTCGGAGGGCGTGCCGGTGACCGCCGCCTCGGCCACACCGGGATGGGTCAGCAGGACCTCCTCGACCTCTCTGGGATGGACGTTGTAGCCGCCGGAGATCACCAGCTCCTTGCTCCGTCCCTCGATGCGCAGGTACCCGCGCTCGTCGAAGCGGGCGAGGTCGCCGGTGCGGAACCAGCCCTCCGGGTCGAACCCGGCCGCGGTCGCGTCCGGGTCATGCCAGTAGCCGGTGAACACGCTGGGCCCGCGGACGAGCACCTCCCCGTCGGAGGCCAGCCGCAGCGAGACGCCAGGCAGCGGCAGCCCGACCGTGCCGGGGCGGCGCTCACCGTCATAGGGGTTGGAGACGTTCATCAGCGTCTCGGTCAGCCCGTAGCGCTCCAGCACGCGCTGGCCCGACAGCTCGGCAAGGCGCTCGAACAAGGCCGCGGGCAGCGGCGCGGACCCGGAGACGCACAGTCGCAGGCGGCCGAGCTCGGCCGCGCGCGGCGAGTCGGCCAGCCGCGCGTACATGGTGGGCACGCCGAAGAACAGGGTGGCGTCGTGGTCGGCGGCGGCGTCGAGCACCGCGCCGGCCTCGAAGCGGGGCACCAGCACGGCCGACGCACCCGTGAGCAGAGTGCCGTTCAGCCCGATGCAGAGCCCGTGCACATGGAACAGGGGCAGCGCGAGCACCAGGCGGTCGGCCTCGTCCCAGCGCCACGCCAGGCGGACCGCCTCAGCCCCGGCGAGCAGGTTGCCGTGACTGAGCACGGCACCCTTGGGCGAGCCAGTGGTCCCCGAGGTGTAGCAGATCAGCGCCTCCTCCTCCGGCCCTCCCTGGTCCAGCGCGGGCGGCGCGCCGTCGGGCAGGTCCACCTCCGGGCCGACCACCAGCACGTCCGAACCGGCCGCGCGCCGCACCGACGCCGCCCGGTCCCGGTCGTCCACCACCGCCGCCCGCGGCTCGGCGTCGCCGATCACGTGGCCAAGCTCCCGCTCGCTGTAGGCCGGGTTGACGGGCACCACCACCAGGCTGAGCCGGAGCGCGGCCAGGTAGACCACCACCAGCGGGAGCGAGGCCGCCGCGGAGAAGGCCACCCGGTCGCCGGAGCGGAGACCGGCCTGGTGCAGCCGGCCGGCGACGACCGTGGTGGCCTCGTCCAGCTCGCCGCGGGTGAGCCAGCCGCCACCGGCCCGCCCGAGCGCCGGCCGGTCCGGCGCGGCCGCCGCCCGCCGGGCGATGGCGGCCGGCAGGCTCCGCTCGGCGAGCAGGTCGACCGCGGCGTGATCGACCCCGGCGGGCAGGTGCGCCGCCCAGGCCGGCGGCTCGCCAGGCACGGCTAGGCGGCGGGGACGACCCGCGGGATGCGGTCGCCGCCGCTGGCTCGGGGGGTCCGGTGCGAACGCACCGTCAGGTCGGCGGGATGGTGCTCGTGGTGCTGGTGCTGCTCGTGGAGGTGGTGCTGGCCGGGGGCGGCCCTGGGCCCCCGCCTGACTTCCCGCCCTTCGGGCAGGGCGCACCGGGGTCGAATCCGGGCTGGTCGATCGAGGCGATGCAGTTGCCGCCGCGGCGCAGGCTCAGCCCCACGCCGCCCTGCAGGTAGATGAAGGCGACCGAGAGCAGCAGGGTCGCAATCGCGATCATCAACGCATAGGTAACGACCGTCGCTCCCCGCTCGGCAGGTCGGCCGACGGCCGAGCGGCGGATCCAGCTCATCGCCCTCATCTCCAGTCCGGACCATGATCCCGCTGGGTGTCCGGCGCCGCGGATCCTAACCCGCTCCGGGCGCGGCTGTTACCTGCAATCTTGACCATCTCCCGGCGTGATTCGCGTTGGTCGTAGTACGCAACCCGCAGCATCGCCGCTCATCCGACACAGCGGAAGGCCGCCGGTCAGGTGTCGATCAGGCCGACGCGGGCGTCGGCCAGTGGTCGGCGGTGGTCTCGGCGGCCGCCGCCAGCGGCAGGCGCAGGGTGAAGGTCGAGCCCTGGTGGAGCACGCTGGCCGCCTCGATCTCCCCGCCCATCGCGCGGGCCAGCTCGCGGGCGATGTACAGGCCGAGGCCGGTCCCGCCGGTGGTCATGGTCATCGGGTCGTCCACCCGGTGGAACTTGTCGAAGATGCGCTCCAGCTCCTCGCGGGGGATGCCGCGTCCCTGGTCGACCACTGACGCCCGCGCCCAGCCACCGTCCCGCACCACCCGGAAGACCACCGGCTGGTCGTCCGGCGAGTACTTGTGCGCGTTCGACAGCAGGTTGACCAGGACCTGGCCGAGGCGCATCGAGTCGGCGTCGACCTCGAGCGGCTCGCCGGGCAGGTCGAGGGCGAGCCGGCAGCCAGGATCTCGCAGCCAGTCGGTCGCGGCCGCGCGGGCCACGCGGACCAGGTCGAGCCGCTCCATCTGCAGCCCTGGCACGGCCGAGCCCGGGCTGCCGGAGGAGATCCGCGAGGCGAGCAGGAGGTCCTCGATCAGCCGGGCCATGTGGTCGGTGCGCTCGGCCATCACCCGGAGGATCTCCTGGCGCTTCTCCTCGGCCAGCTTGGCGCCCTTGATGCGCAGCAGCTCCACGTAGCCCTTGATGGGCGTGATCGGCGTGCGCAGCTCGTGGGAGACGGTGGCGACGAAGTCGGCCTTGAGGCGTTCGGTCTGCTTGATGGCGGTGACGTCGTGCACGATCACCACGTCGGTGGTCCAGGCGTCCCCGTCGAACAGCAGGGAGTGGTTGCAGCGCAGCCAGCGCTCCAGGCCCTCGGTGGTGTGGATGCGCACCTCGGCGGAGGCTCGTGGGTTGCCCGGCCCGGTCTCGGCCAGCACGCTCTCCAGGGTGACCCGGCGGCCGCTCGGGTCGGGGCCGGCCAGCCACTCGTTGTAGGCCAGCCCGACGGCCTCCTCCGCGGCCACCCCGGTGATGCCCTCCATCGCCTGGTTCCACAGCCGCACGCGGCCCTTGCCGTCGAGCAGCAGGATGCCGTCGGAGGAGAGCCCGAGGATCTGTTCGAGCTTGGACTTCTCCTCCTTGATCTGGGCCAGCTGGGTGGCGTTGGAGATCGAGACGGCCAGGCCGGAGGCGAGCGGGGAGAGCAGCAGCGGGTCCCGCACGGTGAAGCGGGTCGGTGTCGGGGCGAGGCGCCGGCGGCGCTCCTCACGGTTGCCGAGCAGGATCACGCCGTGGTGGCGGCCCTGCGCCACCAGCGGTGCGGCGATCACCTCGCGCCAGCCCGCCGGCGCGCCCTCGCGGCTGCCGAGCACCGGGTGCATGGAGTCGCCGAGCAGCCGCAGCGCCTCGAGGTCGGCGTCGCTCGCCGAGCCGTAGCGGAAGCCCTCGGCGTCGTGGATCGCCCCGAACGGCCGGCTGCCTCCCTGGGCGAACAGCACGCGCGCCTCGTCCGCCCCGAAGAGCCGCGCCACCCGGGGCAGCACCACCGGCAGGACGTCGTCGAGGACCAGCGAGGACGACAGGGACTGGCCGATCTCGTAGAGGTTCTGGAAGCGGTCGCGCTCCTCGGTCTCGCGGGCGGCGGAGCGGTAGGCGAGGTACAGGGTCGCCACCGGCAGCAGGACCGCCGGCAGCACCACCGGGGCACGCAGCCACAGCGCCACCCCGATCAGCCCGACCGAGGCGTTGCCGAGGAAGGTCAGGGTGGAGGTCTTGAACGACTCGCCGACCACCTCGCGGGCGGGCCGCTCCTCGACGGTGGCGATGAGCTGGCTGATGAGCAGCATGTTGAAGAGCGCGAAGGTGGCCACGGCCAGGGCCATGGCGACCACGCTGCGAGGGGCGAGCGGCACGCCGGCCTCGCCGACGGCGTGGTAGAGCGCCACCGCCGGGCCCAGCGCGGCGCCGTACATGCCGGCGTTGAACAGCAGCTTGACCGGTGGCCGCCGCAGCAGCGCCTGGGCGAGCAGCAGGCCGGCGAGCGAGACCAGCATGGCCGGCCCGGCGGGGAGCAGGGCGGTGTTGGCCACCAGCATGCTCTCGTACAGCGAGAGCGACTCGGCCGCGCCGCGATGCCGCAGCCGCAGGCCGCTGACCTCGGACACGGTGGTCAGGGCGAGCAGCACGGCCACGTCGGCGGGCTCGCCGCCGCCGAGGCGTCCGGGTGCGATCGCGACCGCCGCGGCGGTGGCCACGGCCCCGGCGACCACCACCATCAGGATGAAGCGCTTGAGGCTTGGCGGCAGCCCTGCCGGCGCGACCCACGAGGTCACCAGCCGCCATCCACGGTCACGGACTGCACGCGATGAGCAACCTCCTGCCCCGCCGTGCCGTCGACCGGCGTCGGCGGCGGGTGGCCGGCAGGGGTCACACGTCTGTAGCGTCGCCTTACCTGATCGGAGTCCTCCGCGGGCGCCTTGATAGCCCTTCGTGCCTGGTCTGATCGGGGGAGGCATGCGTACCCGGGCGTGCCGCGGTGGTAGGCCGGGCGCCAGGCACCCCGGCGGCGGGTGCGGTGCTAGGATCGCCGCGCCGCGCGTCCGGTGGCCGTCCGGGCGTGCCGTCCATGGACGCTCGTGTCAATCTCGTGTCAAGGAGCGCACCCAGCCCGATGCCCGCCGCCTTACTCCCGCGCCCGTCCCGCCTCATCCTCGCCGCCCTGGTCGCCGCCGTGATCGGCGTGACGCTGGCGGCCGTCTCCGGTGGCCCGGCGGCCGCCCAGGCCCAGGCCGCCAAGGCCGAGATCGACGGCACCGCCCAGTCCAAGTGGGAGCCCGCCAACGTGACCATCAAGCCCGGCGGGACGGTCACCTTCAAAGTGGCGGGCGGCCCGCCCCACCCGGTCCAGTCGGGCGACGGCTCCAACCCCGCCGGCGACGGCAAGTTCGACGCCAAGGCCTGCGCCATGGACAAGATGAGCACGGTCGGGGCGAGCTGCACGGTCACCTTCCCGAAGGCCGGCACCTACCCCTTCTTCTGCGTCGTCCACGTCTCGCTCGGCATGAAGGGCGTCATCCAGGTCGGCGCCGGCGGCGGCGCCACGACCACCACCGGTGGCGGTGGTGGCAGCAGCGGCACCCAGCAGGTGATCCCGCCACCAGAGGCCGGCGGGCCCGCCCGACCGGGCAAGCCGGTGGTGTTCTGGGCCGGCTACGGCCTGCTCGGCCTCGGCGCCCTGCTGTTCCTCGCCGCCCTGGCCGGGTACATCCGGTACTCACCGAGCTTCCGGCGGGAGAGCCGCAGCCGCTGACCCCGACCCGCCGCCACGGCGGCGGTCGGCGCCGGGAGTCCAGCGCGAACCAGGTCGCGGGCGTAGCCTGATTCGAGTACATCGGTCTCGCCGCTGGAGTAGCCGTGACCTCGACCGCCACGCCGACTGACGTCCCTGAGATCATCGACTGGAGGCTGGCCGCGCGCGTCGGCCGGCGGGTCGCCGGAGGCGACGACCTGCAGGTCCGGTCCGCCTGGCAGCGGCAGTTCAGCGACATCTCGACCGTCGCCGACCAGGCGGTCGCGGAGTTCACCGGGCTCGGCGGGTCGCTGCCGCCGCCGACCGCGGTGCCGCTCGACCGTGGGCAGTGGGTGGAGGCGAACCTGGCCACCCTGCGCCGGCTGCTCAACCCGGTGGCCGAGAAGGTCACCAAGCGGCGCGCCTGGCAGGAGCAGAACCCGATGTCGGCGGCCATGCGCACCGGCACCAGGGCGCTGACCGGCGCCCAGGCCGGCACCCTGCTCGGCTACATCGGGCAGCGGGTGCTCGGCCAGTACGACCTGCCCGTGCCCGGCCCCGACGCCGGTGGCGAAGGCACCGTCTGGTACGTGGTGCCCAACATCGTCCAGGCGGAGCGGCGGCACGGCTTCCGGCCGGCCCATTTCCGCCTGTGGATCGCCCTGCACGAGACCGCCCACCGGCGCCAGTTCCGCGGCGTGGCCTGGCTGCCCGGCCACATCCAGGGGCTGCTCGACGAGTACCTCGGCTCGGTCGAGGTCGACGACGAGGCGCTGCGGCGCCTGGCCCGCCGGGCGCAGGGCGTCGCCCGCCGCGCGATCGCCGGCGACCGCATCGAGCTGCTCGACTTCCTGCTCACCCCGGAGCAGCGCGGGATCGTCGACCGCATGCAGGCCACCATGAGCGTGCTGGAGGGTCACGGCGAGTGGGTCATGGGGCAGCTCGGCGCCCGCCTGGTCCCCGGCCACGACGTGATGCACCGGGCCCTGCGCGAGCGGCGCGACGCCGGCACCCCAGCCGACCGCTTCTTCCAGCAGGTGCTCGGCTTCCGCCAGAAGCTCGACCAGTACTCCGCCGGGGAGCGCTTCGTCCGCCACCTGTACGAGCGCGGCGGCATGGCCGCGGTGAACCAGGTGTTCGACGCCCCCGAGGCGATGCCGACCAGGGACGAGCTGCGCGACCCGGACCGCTACCTGGTCCGGGTGGCGTAGGAGCGCCTGGTGGCGCGGGCGCCGGCCGAGCTGCGGCTGGTAGCCGACCGTGCCGCCCGCGCGCTGGCCGCCGCCGGGGTGCCGCGCGACGGCGACGCGGTGGCCGCCGCCGTCTCGGGCGGCGCCGACTCGATCGCCCTGCTGCACGCGCTGCGCACCCTGGCCGGCCCGCGGGGCTGGCGGCTCGGCGTGCTCACCGTCGACCACGGCCTGCGGGCAGGATCGGCGGCCGACGCCGCCTTCGTCGCCGCCCAGGCCGCCAGGCTCGGGCTGCCGGTGCGGGTGCTGCGGCTGGCGCCGGAGGCGCTGGACGCCGGGCGCCAGGCCGGCCCGGAAGGCGCCGCCCGCCAGGCCCGCTACGCTGCCCTGCTCGGCGCGGCCGACGAGGACGGCTGGCAGTGGGTCGCGACCGGGCACACCCTGGACGACCAGGCCGAGACGGTGCTGCTGCAGCTGCTGCGCGGCGCCGGGCCGGACGGGCTGGCGGGCATGGCGGTCCGCTCCGGCCGGGTGCTCCGACCGCTCCTCGGCGTGCGGCAGGAGGCCACCAGGGCGTGCTGCGCCGCGGTCGGGGCCGGCTGGCGCGAGGACCCCTCCAACGAGGACCACCGCTTCCTCCGCAACGCCGTCCGGGGACGGGTCCTGCCGTTGCTCGAGGAGCTCCGCCCTGGCGCGACCGCGACCCTGGCCCGCGCGGCCGAGCTGGCCCGCGACGACCGCGCCTGGACCGAGGAGCTGGCCGCCGAGGCGCTCGGCGGCCTGACCGGGCAGGCCGGGCAGGCCGGGCAGGCCGGGCAGGAGCAGGCACGACCGCGGCTGGTCGAGCTGCCCTGCGAGGCACTGGTGGCGCTCCCGGTCGGACTGGCGCGGCGGGTGGTCAGGGCAGCGGCGGTCAGCGCCGGGCACCCCATGCCCGACGCGACCGCGACCGACGCCGTCCTCGAGCTGGCCCGCCGGAGCCGGCCCTGGACGCCGGTGGTGTGGGCGGGCCGCGAGCGGGCCTGCCGTGAGGCCGCCACGCTGCGGTTCCCGCCAACCGAGCCACCCCGGCCTTCGCCGCCTGTATGATCGGCGCCGGCGGCCCTGCCCGGCCTCGCGCCTTCCGAGCACACCCCGCAGCGCGGTCGGCGCGGACCGGCAGGCGCGCTGCCGCGGCCGAGGAGTCGCAGGTCCGGTCCCTGACCGTCCGACGAGCCACATGAGCAGCCCGCCGCAGGGCCGACGCGCGTGGGAGGGCACAGGCAGCGTGTTCGAGGAAGACATCGAGTCGGTGCTGCTGACCGACCAGCAGATCCAGGACAAGGTGCGGGACCTCGCCGCCCAGATCTCCAAGGACTACCAGGGACGCGAGGTGCTGCTGGTCGGCGTCCTCAAGGGTGCCTTCATCCTGATGGCCGACCTGGCCAGGGCCCTGACCGTGCCGCACGAGTTCGACTTCATGGCGGTGTCGTCCTACGGCTCGGCCACCCAGACCTCTGGCGTGGTGCGCATCCTCAAGGACCTCGACCGTGAGATCCAAGGCCGCGACGTGCTGCTGGTCGAGGACATCATCGACTCCGGCCTGACGCTCAACTACCTGCTCAAGAACCTGCGCAGCCGGCGCCCGGCGACCCTCGAGGTGTGCGCCCTGCTGTACAAGCCGGAGCAGCTCAAGGCCGATATCGAGGTCAAGTACGTCGGCTTCGACATCCCGAGCGTGTTCGTCGTCGGCTACGGCCTCGACTACGCCGAGAAGTACCGCAACCTGCCGTTCATCGCCACCCTCAAGCCCGAGGTCTACCGCGGCCGCTGAGAGCCCGCGATTACCACGTTGACCTGGGCAAACGCGCGATTGGGCGCATTGCCCGGCCGATGTGGCCGGTGTTACGATGACCGTTCATCCAGCTCATCGCTGCGCCCGACCCCTGGCGTGGCACGGTCGAGACAGGCTCCGAAATCTCGAAGGTCGTGCCACTATGGCCAGGAGAGGAAGGCAGCCCGCGGCCCTCTCGAAGACTGACGCTCGGAAGGGAGGCAGGGGTTCGGACGAAGAGTCGGTGAGCCCGCGTTCGCGGCGACCCTGGTCTACGAGCTCCAACCCCCACGCACGACGATGCCGAATCTGAACCGCATGTTTCGAGGACCGATCGCGTATCTGCTGCTGATCCTCGTGGTCGTGTTCCTGTTCTTTCGCTTTGTCGCCGCCCCGTCTCCGGTCCAGGAGGTCGGGCTCAGCGAGGTGGTGACGAAGGTCAACAACGGCCAGGTCGCCAACGCCACCCTGAAGGACCAGGACCAGAAGATCCTCGGCACCTTCAAGGACGGCAAGAAGTTCGAGTCCTCCTACGCCGAGCAGCAGGGCAAGGAGCTGTTCGACCTGCTGCAGAAGCAGGAAGTGCCGTCCAAGATCGATCCTCGCGGTCAGTCGGTGCTGATCAGCATCCTCGTCCAGCTGCTGCCGTTCGCGCTCATCCTGCTGCTGTTCTTCTTCCTCA
This sequence comes from Actinomycetota bacterium, assembly GCA_035535495.1. Classification (GTDB taxonomy): domain Bacteria; phylum Actinomycetota; class CALGFH01; order CALGFH01; family CALGFH01; genus DASUZB01. The sequence goes on from DATLQA010000103.1 coordinate 11,528, forward strand.
TGCAGCAGATGCAGGGTGGCGGCAACCGGGTGATGAGCTTCGGCAAGTCCAAGGCCCGGCTGGTCACCAAGGACCAGCCCAAGATCACCTTCGCCGACGTGGCCGGGGTGGACGAGGCGGTCGAGGAGCTGCAGGAGATCAAGGAGTTCCTGGAGAACCCGGCCAAGTTCCAGGCGATGGGGGCGAAGATCCCCAAGGGCGTGCTGCTGTTCGGCCCGCCTGGCACCGGCAAGACGCTGCTCGCCCGCGCGGTGGCCGGGGAGGCCGGGGTGCCGTTCTTCTCCATCTCCGGGTCTGACTTCGTGGAGATGTTCGTCGGCGTCGGCGCGAGCCGCGTCCGCGACCTGTTCGAGCAGGCCAAGGCGAACGCCCCGGCGATCGTGTTCGTGGACGAGATCGACGCGGTCGGCCGCCAGCGCGGCGCCGGGCTCGGCGGCGGCCACGACGAGCGCGAGCAGACCCTGAACCAGCTCCTGGTCGAGATGGACGGCTTCGACGTGAAGTCGGGCGTGATCCTGATCGCGGCGACCAACCGGCCCGACATCCTCGACCCGGCGCTGCTCCGCCCCGGCCGCTTCGACCGCCAGATCACCGTGGACCGGCCCGACCTCAGGGGCCGCCTGGACATCCTGAAGGTCCATGCCCGCGGTAAGCCGATGGCGCCCGACATCGAGCTGGAGGTGCTGGCCCGCCGCACGCCGGGGTTCACCGGCGCGGACCTTGCCAACGTGATCAACGAGGCGGCGCTGCTATCGGCGAGGCACACGCGCAAGGAGATCCACGCCGACGAGCTGGAGGAGGCGATCGACCGGGTGATCGCCGGGCCCGAGCGCAAGACCCGCGTGATCTCCGATAAGGAGAAGCGCATGATCGCCTATCACGAGTCCGGCCACGCGATCGTCGGGCACGCCCTGCCCAACGCCGACCCGGTCCACAAGGTGTCGATCATCTCCCGTGGCCGGGCGCTCGGCTGGACGCTCGCCCTGCCGGTGGAGGACAAGTTCCTGGTCACCCGGAGCGAGATGATCGACGAGCTGGCCATGCTGCTCGGCGGCCGGGTCGCCGAGGAGCTGGTGTTCCTCGACCCCACCACCGGCGCGTCGAACGACATCGAGCGGGCCACCGGGCTCGCCCGCAAGATGGTGTGCGAGTACGGCATGAGCGACCGCCTCGGCTCGCTGGTGCTCGGGACCAAGCAGGAGAACGTCTTCCTCGGCCGGGACTTCGGCCACCAGCAGGACTACTCCGAGCAGGTCGCGTTCGAGATCGACAAGGAGATCCGCCGGCTGATCGACGAGGCCCACGTGGAGGCCGAGCAGATCCTCACCACCTACCGCGACGTGGCCGACGCCATGGTCGAGAAGCTGATGGAGAAGGAGACCATCGGCAAGGAGGAGCTGGCCGCGGTCCTCGCCCCGGTGGTGAAGCGTCCCGCCCGCGGCATCATGCCGACGACCTCGCCCAATGGCGCCCGCGCCCGCGACGAGGCAGGCATCAGGGCGGCGCAGGACAGCTCCGCGGCCGACTGAGCAGCCATACCCGGCAGCGTCCGAGGCGGGCCCGGGACTCCCGGGCCCGCCTCGTCGCTGGACGCGGAAAGCGGGGCAGGGGTCACCACTGCCACACTGGTTCGTTGGCGAACTACTTCGACGAGCGGGTGAGGCTGTGATGAGCGAGGACGGCAAGCGGTCGGTCGCGGAGGTCGGTTCCCTGGCCGAGGAGTCGGCCAGGCCGCCGGCTGGCCGCCAGGCCTACGACATGGCCAAGGTGGAGCAGGGTGTCCGCCTGATCCTCGACGGCATCGGCGAGGACCTCGACCGCGCCGGCCTGCGCGAGACGCCGACCCGGGTCGCCCGCATGTGGGAGGAGATCACCGCCGGCCTCCGCAGCGACCCGGCCGACGCCCTCCGCGTGGTCTTCGAGGAGGGCCACGACGAGATGGTGATGGTGCGGGACATCCCGCTCTACAGCGTCTGCGAGCACCACCTGATCCCCTTCGTCGGCAAGGCGCACGTGGCCTACGTCCCGAACGAGCGCGGGCAGCTCACCGGGCTGTCGAAGCTGGCCCGGCTGGTGGACGGCCTGGCGCGGCAGTTGCAGGTGCAGGAGCGGCTCACCGCCGAGATCGCCGACCAGTTGATGCGCCACCTCGACCCGCGCGGTGCGCTGGTGGTGATCGAGGCCGAGCACCTCTGCATGAGCATGCGTGGGGTGCGCAAGCCGGGCGCGGTCACGGTCACCTCCGCCGTCCGCGGCCAGTTCCGGGACAGCATGTCCACCCGGATGGAGGCGATGAACCTCATTGGAGTGACCCGACTGGCCTGATCACGCGGCTGGAGCCGCCGGTTTCCACCGGTCCGACGGCGGGAGCACCGGCCACGCGGCGGCGCCTATCATGGGCCGGCACCCCGTCCCGGGAGGTCCCTCTCTTGCCGCCTCGGCCCCTCGCCCCGCACGACCTGCGGGTCGGCCACCACCTGCTGCCGACCTCCACCCGTTGCCTGGTCATGGGCGTGGTGAACGTGACTCCGGACTCGTTCTCGGACGGTGGGCACTTCGCCGACCACGACGCCGCCGTGGCCCACGGGCTGGCGCTGGCCGCCGACGGCGCCGACCTGCTCGACGTGGGCGGGGAGTCGACCCGGCCGGGGGCGGCCTCCATCGATCAGGCGACCGAGCTGGCCAGGGCAGTGCCGGTGGTCGAGCGGCTGGCCGGGGCGACCGGCGTGCCGGTCTCGATCGACACCCGCAAGGCCGCCGTGGCCAGGGCCGCCCTGACCGCCGGGGCGGTGATGGTCAACGACGTCAGCGCCGGCCGCGACGACCCCGACCTGCTGGGCGTGGCCGCCGAGGCCAAGGCGGCCCTGGTGCTCATGCACATGCAGGGCACGCCCGCGACGATGCAGGACCACCCCAGCTACCACGACGTGGTCGGCGAGGTCGAGGCGTTCCTGGCGGAACGCTGCGCGGCCGCCGAAGCGGCCGGCGTCCCCACCGACGCGCTGGTGGTCGACCCTGGGATCGGCTTCGGCAAGCGGGACGAGCACAACTACGCCCTGCTCGGCGCCCTGCCACGCCTCACCCAGCTCGGCCACCCGCTGCTGGTGGGCACCAGCCGCAAGGGCTTCATCGGCCGTGCCCTCGGGCTCGAGGTCGACCAGCGCGAGGAGGGCACCGCCGCCACCGTGACCTGGGCGGTCGAGCGGGGCGCACGGATCGTCAGGGTCCACGCCGTGCGGGCCATGGCGCGGGTGGTGCGCATGACCGAGGCCCTGCTGGCGGCGACCGGCCAGGCGGAGCCGTCACCGTGAGCAGCGACCGCATCCTGCTGCGGGGCCTGCGGGTGTTCGGCCACCACGGCGTGCTGGCCCACGAGACCGACCTGGGCCAGGTGTTCGTGATCGACCTGGAGCTCGCCCTGGACCTCGGCCCTGCCGGCAGGGCCGACGACCTCGGCGGGACGGTGGACTACGGCAGTCTGGCCGGCCGCGTCGCCGAGCTGGTCGGCGGCCGGCCGCGCCGGCTGATCGAGGCGGTCGCGGAGGACGTGGCCAGCCTGGTCCTGGCCGATGAGCGCGTCCACGAGGTGCGGGTGCGGGTGGCCAAGCCGCACGCGCCGCTGCCGGTCGACGCGGCCGAGGTCGCGGTCGAGCTGGTCCGGGGCCGGGAGGGTGGTCAATGACCAGGGCGTACGTGGGGCTCGGCTCGAACCTGGGCGACCGCATGGCGACCCTGGATGCGGCCGTGCGGGCGCTCGACGCCGACCTCCACACCCACGTGATGGCGGTCTCCCACGTCTACGAGACGGAACCGGTCGGCGGGCCGGCGCAGGACCCCTACCTCAACGCGGTCGCCGTGCTCGAGACCGACCGCAGCCCACGCGAGCTGCTGGCGTTGCTGCTGGCCACCGAGGCCGGGCTCGGCAGGGTCCGCGGCGAGCGCTGGGGGCCGCGCACGCTCGACCTCGACCTGCTGCTGTACGACGGTCCCCCGATCGACTCGCCGGAGCTGACCGTGCCGCACCCGCGCGCCAAGGAGCGTGCCTTCGTGCTGGTGCCGCTGGTCGACGCCGACCCGTTCGCGCGCTTCCCCGACGGCGAGGCGGCCGTCGAAGCCCTGGCGCGCCTGGCGCCGGTTTCCGGGGTGGTCCCGGTCTCCGATCTGGAGGTGTAGCCGTGGGCGGGCGCGGCCGGCTCCGTTTCGAGCTCCTGATGGACCAGCTCCGGTCGGTGCTGCCCGTGCCCCCTGCCAGGGTGGTGGACGCCGGCGGCGGCACCGGCCAGGTCGCCGTGCCGCTGGCGGTGCTCGGCTACCAGGTGACCGTGGTCGACACCTCAGCGGCCATGCTGGCCACCTGCGCCGAGCGCGCGGCCGAGGAGGGTGGCGCCTCCGTGGCCATCGTCCAGGGCGACGCCGCCGAGGTGGCCGCCCTGCTCGGTTCGGCCAGCCAGGACGCCGTGCTCTGCCACGACCTACTTGGCGATGTGGCCGAGCCGGCCGGCCTGCTCGCCGCGCTGGCCGAGGTGCTCCGCACCGGTGGCGTGCTGTCGCTCACCTTCCTGAACCGTGACTGGCTCGCCCTGCGGGCCGGGCGGCGGGGTGACTTCACCGAGGCGCTGCGCCTGCTCGACGAGCACCGCGCCAGGACCGTGACCGAGGTCCGGCCGTGGCTGGACCAGGCCGGGTTCGACCTGGTCGAGACGCTCGGGGTGGGCGTGTTCGCCGCCGGCGCCGCCGACGATCTCGACCGGGCCGCGCTCACCGGTCTCGCCGAGCTGGAGCGCCGCGTGGCCGGTCGGGAGCCGTACCGGTCCAGCGCGCACACCCTGCACCTGGTGGGTCGGCGGCGGGCACTTCGTCCCGACTTGGCCAGATATACTACGTAGGCCCTGCGATGCGGATCGGGGATTCCTTTGCCTGAAGCGCGACAGTTCTCGCCTGCCGCGGTGATCGGAGCTGGTCGAGTCGGCCTCCCCCTGGCCACCTATCTGGAACGCGCCGGCGCCGACGTCACCGTGGGAGTCCGCTCCGACCATGGCCGTGAACGCGCGGCCGCCCTCGGCCTGCCCACCGCCTCCTCCCACGGGGCGGCCATGGGCGCCAAGCTGATCCTGCTGGCGGTTCAGGACGACGAGCTGCCTGCCCTGGTCACGCACCTGGCCGCCGAGGGCGTGTTCGCCGACGGGCAGGTGGTGGTGCACACCGCCGGGGTGGACGGCCCGGCCCTGCTGGCGCCGGCCAAGGCGGCCGGCGCTCGCACGGCGGCCTGCCACCCGGTGCAGATCTTCAACGACGACATGGAGGCGACCGTCGGCCGCCTGCCGGGCACGGTCTGGGGCATGACCGGCGACGAGGCCGGCCGCGAGGTGATCCTCACCCTCGGCGGCCTGCCCATGGACGTGCCCGAGGCGGGCCGCGTGCGCTACCATGCCGCGCTCGTGCTGGCGGCCAATGGCACGGCCGGGCTGGCGGCGCAGGCGGCCGACATCCTCCGTGCCGGCGGCGTGATCGACCCGGCCGCGCTGTTGCGCAACCTGATCCACGCCAGCGTCGACGCTGCCCTGGCCACCGGGCAGGCCGGCATGTCCGGCCCGTGGGTCAGGGGCGACGGCCGCACCGTCGCCATGCACGCGGAGGCGCTGGCCCGCAAGGAGAAAGTCGCCAACGTGTACGTCGCCCTGGCCCGGCTGGTCGCCCACCGCGCGGCCGCAGCCGGCCGGCTGGAACCGGAGGCCCGTAGGCGGGTCGACGCGGCGCTCGGCGGCCTCGCCGGCAACGACGGCGAGGACACCCAGGAGGAGCGCCGCGAGCTGCTGCGGCGGCTGAGGCGCCGTGCGCGCGGCCGCGAGCAGCGCTGAACTGGCCGCGGCGTCGACCGCGGCGCGCCAAGCCGGCCAGCGGGTCGGCTTCCACCCGACCATGGGTGCCCTGCACGCCGGCCACCGTGCCAACTTCGCCCGCGCCCGGCGCGAGGTCGACTTCCTGGTCGCCTCCATCTTCGTCAACCCGCTGCAGTTCGGCCCGCGGGAGGATCTCGCCAGCTACCCTCGGGACCTCGACGCCGACCTCGAGATCTGCGCCGCGGAACGGGTCGACCTGGTGTTCGTGCCCAGCGAGCAGGAGATGTGGCCGCGCCAGCCAGGGGTGCGGCTGTGCGTCGGCGACCTGGCGGAGCGGCTGGAGGGGGCGTACCGGCCTGGCCACTTCGACGGCGTCGCCACCGTCGTGGCCAAGCTGCTCAACCTGGTGGGACCATGCCTGGCCTACTTCGGCGAGAAGGACGCCCAGCAGCTCGCCGTGATCCGGCGCATGGTCGCCGACCTCGGCTTCCCGCCAGAGATCGTGGCCTGCCCGACGGTGCGCGAGCCGGACGGGCTGGCGCTGTCGTCCCGCAACGCCTACCTCAGCGCCGGCCAGCGCCGCGCCGCCCCGGTGCTGCACCGGGCGCTCGAGGCCGGCCGGGCCGCCTGGCGGGACGGCGAGCGCGACCCGGCCGCCGTCGAGCGGGTCGCCGTCAAGCTGGTCGAGACCGAGCCCGCGGTGGAGCTGCAGTACCTCGCCCTGGTCGAGCCCGACGGCTTCACGACGCCGCCCGCCGCCGAGGCCGGCCAGGTGCTGGCGGTCGCCGCCCGCCTCGGCGCCACCCGGCTGATCGACAACGTCGTGCTGCGATGAGGCTGGCACCACGGCCGCTGGTCGCCGCCGCAGCGTCGGTCGCCCCGCCCGCGGGGCGTCCATGAGCGGGCTGCCTGGCCGGCTCGTGGCCGCCGACCCGTCCCGCCTGCCCACCGTGGAGGTGGACGTGCTGGTGGTCGGCTCGGGCGTCGCCGGGCTGTCGACCGCGCTGGCGCTGCCCCCCGGGCGGTCGGTCCTGTTGGCCACCAAGGGGCGGCTGGGGGAGGGCGCCACCCGCTACGCTCAGGGCGGAATCGCGGCGGTGACCTCGGCCGGCACCGCCGGCGCGCAGGACGACTCGGCCAGCCGCCACCTCGACGACACGCTCGCCGCCGGCGCTGGGCTCTGCGATCCCGCCGCGGTCCTGGTCCTGGTGGAGGAGGCCGACCGGGCAGTGGCCGACCTGCGCGGCCGAGGCGTCCGCTTCGACCAGGCAGGCGGCGGCCTGCTTGCCCGCACCGTGGAGGGTGGGCACTCGCGGCCCCGCATCCTGCACGCCGGCGGGGACGCGACCGGTGCCGAGATCGAGCGGGCGCTGGTCGCGGCCGCGCTGGCCGCCGGGGTGCGGGTCGCCGAGCACGCCTTCCTCGTCGACCTGGTCACCGACGCGGCGGGCGCGGTCGCCGGTGCGCTGCTCGCCGAGCCGGACGGCGCCGCGGCGGGCCCCTCCCTGCGGCTGGTGCGGGCCGGCGTGGTGGTGCTGGCCAGCGGTGGCGCCGGGCAGCTCTGGACCGACACCACCAACCCGGCGCTGTCCACCGGCGACGGGGTGGCCGCCGCCCTGCGGGCCGGTGCCGCCCTGGCCGACCTCGAGTTCGTCCAGTTCCACCCGACCGCCCTGCACGTGCCGGTCGACCCTCGGCCGCTCATCTCCGAGGCGATGCGCGGCGAAGGGGCGGTGCTGCGGGACACCAACGGGGAGCTGGTGATGGCCGGCCGCCACCCGCTTGGCGACCTGGCCCCGCGTGACGTGGTCACCAGGGCGATGGCCGCGCGCATGGCCGCGCTCGGTGCCGACCACCTGTGGCTGGACGCCACCGGCGTGCCCGCCGAGCGCCTGGAGGAGCGCTTCCCCACCATCCTCGCCCGCTGCCGGGCGGCCGGGATCGAGCCGACCACCGACCCGATCCCGGTCTCGCCCGCCGCGCACTACCTGATGGGCGGGGTCCACACCGACCTGGACGGCCGCACCTCCCTGCCAGGGTTGTATGCGGTCGGCGAGGCCGCCTGCACCGGCGTGCACGGAGCCAACCGCCTGGCCTCCAACTCGCTGCTGGAGGGCATCGTGTTCGCTGCCCGCATCGGCCGCGCGGTCGCCGCCGGCCCGGCCCCGGGTGCCAACGCCCATGCGGCGGCCGGGTCGGGCAGCCCTGCCGGTCCGCCGGCCGAGGCGGGCGAGCCAGCCGCCACCAGGGCGGCGCTGCGGCGGCTGATGACCGCCCGTGCCGGCGTGCTGCGCTCCGCCGCCGGCCTGGCCGTGGCGGCGGAGACCCTGGCCGGGCTGCCGGCCGCCTTCGCGGCACGGCCGGACGGCTGGGAGGCGGCCAACCTGGTGCAGCTCGCCACCGCGCTGGTCCACCTGGCCGCCCGGCGCGAGGAGTCGCGCGGCGCCCACTGGCGCGAGGACTTCCCCGACCCGGTCGAGGCCTGGCGGGTCCGCCAGACGATCACCCGCGACCCCGACGGCGGCCTGGTCGTCGGCGCCCTGCCCGTGCCCACCCTGGCCGACGTGGCCGGGTGAGCACCGGCCAGGGCCGCGACGGGCCGCGCCCGGCCGCGTCGGTGGCGGGGCACGGGACGCCCCCGGCCGGCGCGGATCCAGACCGGGAGCTGGCCGAGCTGTTCCGGCCGGTGGTCAGGGCCGCGCTCGACGAAGACCTCGGCCGTGGCGGCGACCCGACCAGCCAGGAGCTGGCCGGGGAGGCGGCGGCGCGGTTGGTGGCCAGGAGCGGCGGGGTGGTCGCCGGGCTCGCCGGCGTGGAGGTCGCGCTGGTGGAGACGGCGTCGCGGCTCGGGCTGCCGCCCGGCCGGTTCCTGGCGGCGGCGACCGACGGCGACCGGGTGGCCCCCGCGGCGGTCCTCGGCCGGGTCGCCGGGCCGGCGCGGGTCCTGCTGGCGGCCGAGCGCACCATCCTCAACCTGCTCGGCCACCTGTCCGGGGTGGCCACCCTGACCGCCGCCTTCGTCGCCAGGGTCGAGGGCACCGCCGCGGTCGTCCGCGACACCCGCAAGACCACCCCTGGCCTGCGTCTGCTGGAGAAGTACGCGGTGCGCTGCGGCGGCGGCCGCAACCACCGGCTCGGGCTCTACGACGCCCTGCTGGTCAAGGACAACCACCTCAGGGCGGCCGGCGGCCTGGCCGCCGCGGTCGCAGCGGCCAGGGCGGCAGCACCCGACCTCCCGCTTGAGGTCGAGGCGGACACGCTGGAGCAGGTGGCCGAGGCGCTGGAGGCCGGGTGTGACCTGGTCTTGCTCGACAACATGGATGCCGCCAAGATGGCTCGCGCGGTGGTGATGGCGCAGGGCAAGGCGCGGACCGAGGCGTCCGGCGGGATCACCCTGGCCACCGTCCGGGAGGTGGCCCGGACCGGGGTGGACTTCGTCGCCGTCGGCGCGCTCACCCACTCCGCCCCCGCCCTTGACGTGGCGCTCGACTGGGAGTGAACCCTCATGCTGCTCGCCATCGACGTCGGCAACACCGAGATCGTCATCGGGGTCTTCGACGGCGACAAGCTGGCCAAGCACTGGCGCGCGTCCACCGTGGCAGAGCGCACCGCCGACGAGCACGCCGTCCTGCTCGGGGGCTTCCTGGCCCACGAGGGCCTGGACTTCCCCGGGTCGCTGTCCGGGGTGATCGTCTCCTCGGTGGTGCCGAGACTCAGCCAGGCGCTGCGCGAGATGGTGCGCCGCTACTGCCAGTTCGAGCCGCTGCTGGTCGAGCCCGGTGTGCGCACCGGCATGTCGATCCTCACCGACAACCCGCGGGAGGTCGGTGCCGACCGGGTGGTCAACGCGGTGGCGGCCTACGACCGCTATGGCGGGCCGACGGTGGTGGTCGACTTCGGCACCGCCACCACCGTCGACGCCATCTCGGCCAGGGGTGAGCTGCTCGGCAACGCGATCGCCCCCGGCATCCAGATCTCCACCAACGCGCTTGCCGAGCACACCGCCCAGCTGCGCAGGGTGGAGCTGGCCAAGCCGCGCTCGGTGATCGGCAAGAACACGGTGGAGAGCCTGCAGGCCGGCATCGTCTACGGCTTCGCCGGCCAGGTGGACGGGCTGGTCCGTCGCATGCGGGCCGAGCTGGGCGGCGACGCCACCGTGGTGGCCACCGGCGGCCTGGCAGGGGCGGTGCTGGACGCGTGCGAGACGGTCCAGCACCACGAGCCCTGGCTGACCCTGTTCGGGCTCCGCCTGATCTTCGACCGCCACGCCGAGGCCGCCGACCTCGAGCGAGCCAGGCGGACCGGGGGCGCGGCGCCGCCATGAGCGCGCCAGGCGAGGCCAGACCGGCCCGGCCAGACCGGATCGCCGGCCGCGCGCTCTCGCCCCGGTCGTTCCGGCCGTTCGGCGTCGAGGCGGTGGTGCTCGGCGCCCCGTCCGGGCAGGAGGGGCTGGTCCGACGCGAAGGCATCGCCCTGTGGCGGCGGCTGCCCGAGCACGCCCCGGTGTTCGACCGGGCCGCCGCCGGGGCCGCGACCGGTCCCGACGCCGGCGGGGTGCTGGCGGTCAGGGTGGTGGTGGCGACGACCCCCTCACGGGACCGGGCGCTGCGGGTGCCGGCCGTCGGCGAGCGGGCCGCCCGCGCGCTGGCGGTCGCGGAGGGGCCGCCGCCGGCC
>DATLQA010000104.1:0-42949 GCA_035535495.1 Actinomycetota bacterium
GCCTCGCTGAGGTCCTCGTAGAAGCGGAGCACCACGACCGCGCGCTGCCGACGCGGCAGCAGCACGACCGCCCGCCAGAGCCGGTCGCGCTCGTCGACTTCGGCGTAGCGGTCCCGGCCCGCCCGCTCGGGCAGGGTCGGCATCGGCGTCTCCCGCACCCGGCGCCGCCGCCACCAGCTCGTCTGCGTGTTGACCAGCACCCGCCGCATGTAGGCGTCGGCGGCCTGCCGGTTGCGCAGCCCCCGCCAGGCGACGAAGGTCTTCGCCAGCGCCGCCTGGAGCAGGTCCTCCGCCGCGTGCGCGTCACCGGTGACGAGGAACGCCACCCGCAGCAGCGCCGGTGCCCGGTCCCGGACGAACTGCTCGAACTCCGCCTCTGCCCGGTCGTCCACGCCCTCTCCCAGGTCGTCTCCGCTCTGCAAGACGCGGAGCAGGCTCGCGCGGTTGACACCGTCTCGACAGGAGACAACGCGGTCCTCCACCGGTCCAGCCGGGCGCCGAGTTGCAGCCAGACCCCGCCGGGTCCAGATCAACGTCAACCGGGACGTCGGCTGGGTCGGCCGGGTGGCCTGGTGGCTGACCGGCGCCGTTCCCCGAATCGGCGGCTCCCCGCTCAAGGCGGCGCCGTCCGGCACCGACATAGGGAGGCTGGCCCGTCGCGTGGGCGGGCCTGGGACGAGGGCGACGCGGTGGGAGGCGGTGTGCAACCCGGTCCGGACAGGGACGCCCGGCTGCTGATCGTGGACGACGAGCTGGCCAACGTCCGCCTGCTCGAGCACACCCTGCGGCTGGCGGGCTACGACAACCTCCACGCCACCACCGACTCGCGGCAGGCGCTGGCCGCCTACCAGCAGGTCGACCCCGACCTGGTCCTGCTCGACCTGGCCATGCCGCACCTGGACGGCTACGAGGTCATGGTCCGGCTCAGGGAGGCCGTGCCCGACCACGCCTACCTGCCGATCCTGGTGCTCACCGCCGACACGTCCACCCAGGCCAAGCAGCGAGCCCTGGCCGCCGGGGCCAACGACTTCCTGATCAAGCCGCTCGACCTGGTCGAGGTCGTGCTGCGCATCGCCAACCTGCTCCACACCCGCCGGCTCCACCTCGAGCTGGAGGAGCGCAACCGCCAGCTCGAACACCGCATCCGCGAACGCACCGCCGAGCTCCGCCAGCGCGCCGAGGCCCTGGAGCGGACCACCGCCGACCTCGCCCAGTTCGCCCGCGCGGCCTCGCACGAGCTGGCCGAGCCGCTGCGGATGGTCGCCAGCCACGTCCAGCTGCTCGCCAGGCGCCACGCCGACCGCCTCGGCGACGACGCCGACCACATCCGCTTCGCCGTCGAGGGCACCACCCGGATGCACAGCCTGCTGGGCGACCTGCTCGCCTACACCCAGGCCGCCACCGCCGACCCGGCCCGGGTCCCGGTGGCCCTCGACGGCGTCGTCGCCGAGGTGCTGCGCCGCCTGGACGGCACCGTCACCAGGGCGGGGGCGACCGTCACCGTCGGCGCGCTGCCCACCGTGAGTGCCGACCCCGACCAGCTCACCCAGGTCTTCCTGCACCTGGTCGACAACGCCGTCAAGTTCCACCCTCCCGGCCGGCAGCCCAGCGTGCGCCTCTCCGCCGACCGCGGCGTCCAGGGGTGGCGGGTGTCCGTGGCCGACGACGGGATCGGCATCGCCCCGCACCACGCCGAGCGGCTGTTCACCCTGTTCCAGCGCCTGCACCACCGCGACCAGTACCCCGGCAACGGGATCGGCCTGGTGCTGTGCAAGCGGCTGGTCGAGCACCACGGCGGCCGCATCTGGGTCGACCCCGGTCCCGACGGCGGCACCGTGGTCACCTTCACCATCCCCGACCCCGGCTGATCCCGCGCGACCGCACGGACCGGTCGGGCGGCGGGGACCTGGGTGTCGCTAGGAGATCGGGACGCCCCAGAGGGCGAACCAGCGGGTGAGGTCGGGCTCGACCGGCAGCTCGCCGCCGACGGCCGCGCGGACCTGGAGCTCCAGCTCGTTGTCGCGGCGCTCGCCCGGCCGCGGCGCGAACGGGTAGAAGGTGCCGCGCTTGTACAGGTACACCAGGTGGCAGGAGCGGTCGCCGCCGCCGAAGGCGAACACCGAGCAGAGCAGCTGCGGGCCGAAGCCGTGGTCCTGCAAGGTCGCGTTGACCAGGTGGACGCTGGTCACCAGGTCCTCCAGGTCGGGGTCGGCGAGCACCACCCAGCGATAGCCGTACTGGTCGTCGGTGATCTTGAGCTCGGAGCCCGCCTCGCGGACCGCCATGTCGAGCAGCCCGGTCAGCTCCTGGTCGGTGGCGGCGAAGCCCTCGCCGGAGGCGGGCTTGAAGCAGACCGCCGCGTGCCCGGACGGGCGCAGCCCGTCCGCCGCCTCCAGCGTGATCGCCGCCGACGAGACCGCGAACAGCGCGTCGAGGTTGGCCTGCTTGGGCTTGGTCCGGCCGAGCAGCACGTCGAACAGCTTCATGCGGGCCGCCCCAGCTCCCGCTCCAGGCGGGCGAGCTGCTCCAGCCGCCGCTCCAGGCTCGGGTGGGTGGCGAACAGCGAGGAGAAGCTGAAGCCGGGAGCGAGCGCCGGCGCGAAGAAGAACGCGTTCAGCGGCTCGGCCGCGCGCAGGTCACGGGTCGGGATCCTGGCCATCTCGCCCGACACCTTGGTCAGCGCCGCGGCCAGCATCGACGGCCGGCCGATCAGCACCGCGCCGGCACGGTCGGCGGAGAGCTCCCGGTAGCGGGAGAGCGCGCGGGTGAGCAGGAAGCTGAGCGCGTAGACCACCGCCGAGGCGAGCACCACCAGCAGGATCACGGCGCCGGTCTGGTCGCGGTCGTCGCGCCTGCCGAACCCGCCGCCGAAGGCGCCGGCGTAGAGCGTTGAGCGGACCACGAAGCCGGCGAGGATCCCGAGGAAGCTCGCGATCGTCATCACCGCCACGTCCCGGTGGGCGACGTGGCTGAGCTCGTGGGCGAGCACGGCCTCCAGTTCCTGCTCGTCGAGGCGGCGCATGATCCCGGTGGTGGCGCAGACCACCGCCGCCTTCTGGTTGCGGCCGGTGGCGAACGCGTTGGGGATGTCGGAGTTGGCGACGGCGACCTTCGGCTTGGGCATGTCGGCCAGCGCGCACAGCCGGTCGACGATGGCGTGCAGTTCGGGTGCCTGCTCTGGTGAGACCTCCCGGCCACCCAGTGTCAACAGGGCGATCTTGTCTGAGAAGAAGTACTGGACGAACAGGAAGCCGCCGGCGATCAGCACGACGACGAACCAGGATTTGATCAGCACGATCAGCACGGCCACGAACACGACGTACAGCAGGCCGAGCAGGAACATGGTCACCAGCATCCTGGTGGACAGCCCCACATCGGACGGAAAACGGGTCCTGCGCGCCATTGCCACCAGCCCTGAACGGGCCCTTTCCCTCGACGTCGTCAAGTCCTGACCGATCCAGCATATCTCCGGTGCCACGGCAACGACGGACCGGGGACTCGTCGAGGCGGCCGGCTGGCTTACCTGCCGGCGAGCTGTTCCACCACCGGGGCGAACGCCTCCAGGTCCTGGTCGGCGACGACCAGGTAGGAGAGGCCGAAGCGTTCGCGGCGCGCCTGCGCCAGCTCGGCGATCCGGGCGGTCGAGCCGACCAGGACCGAGGGCATCGCCAGGACCAGCTCCCCCGCTGCCGCGCCCCAGCCCCGTTCGACCGCCAGCTGCTCGGCGGCCTTGCGGTGGTCGTCGGCGGGGACCACCGTCACCATCATGCTCAGCTCGACCTGGTCCGGTGCTTCCGCCGCTCGCCGCACCCAGTCGACCTTGCGCAGCAGGGTCTCCGGGGAGCGCTCGGCCAGGTCGTCGGAGATGGCTCCCTCGGCCAGGGCCCTCGGCAGGATGCCGACGATGTCGGCCTCGCGCCCGGCGATGCCGAGCATCCGCCGGCTCCCGGCGCCGACCAGGATCGGCGGGCGCGGCCGCTGCACCGGGCGCGGGAAGGTGTCGATGCCGCGCACCGTGTAGTGCTCGCCGTCGAACCGGACGGGCGAGGAGGACAGCAGCGCCTTCAGCAGCCGGAGCGACTCCTCGAGCCGTTCGACCCGCACGGCCGGTGGGTCGAACGGGATGCCGGCCCGCTCGTACTCGTCGCGCAGCCAGCCCGCGCCGATGCCAAGCTCGAACCGGCCACCCGAGAGCAGGTCGAGGGTGGCGGCCTCCTTGGCGAGCAGCACCGGGTGGCGGTAGTCGTTGTCGAGCACCATGCTGCCGACCCGTAGCGTCCGCGTGGCGGTGGCGGCGGCGGTGAGCGCCACCATCGGGGCGAGCTGGTCGCCGAACGGCTCGGCCACGAAATGGTCGCGCAGCAGCAGCGTGGCATAGCCGAGCGCCTCCGCCCGGCCCGCCACGGCCCGCAGGTCGTCGGCGGAGCGGATCCCCTCGCCGACCACCCCGAACCGGAACGGTCGCCGTCCAGCGGTCATGCGTCTCCCTCCCGGGCCAGGCCGTTCGGATCGAGGGTGGCCATCCGTCCCCGCGCGGGCGCCGCCTCTGGGCGACGCCCGCTGAGAAGACGCGCCAGCCGCGTGATTCGTGAGCCTCAGAACTCACCGAAGGTGGCCGACGAGCGTCGATGATTGCGACGCAAACTTGTATGCTCCCTCGCGGCTGACCCATCCGACGACCTGGCCGGGAGTCACAGCGGAAGCCTGCGGGAGCGGAGGAGACGATGAGGCGACGGTCTACGGTCGGGCTGTTCTCGGTGTTGCTGGTGGCGCTGCTGCTGGCGTCGTGCGGCGGCGACGACGAGAAGGGTACCGGGGCGGGGAGCTCCAAGCCGCTCCGCATCGGCGCGCTCACCTCGCTGACGGGCAACTTCGCGCCCTGGGGCGTGCAGGTACGCGACGGGATGCAGCTCGCCGTGAACGAGATCAACCAGGCCGGCGGCGTGAGCGGCCGCAAGCTCGAGCTGGTGGTGGCCGACGACCAGTCCAAGGCCGAGGAAGGAAGCCGCGCGATCGAGCGGCTGATCGAGCGGGAAGGCGTCGTGGCGGTTGGCGGGATCATCTCGAGCGACGTCGGGCTGGCCACCGCCCGGATCGCCGAGCAGAGCAAGGTCCCGCTGTTCCTGGTGAAAGCCGGATCGGGCAAGATTCTCACCTCAGCCAGCCGGTACACCTTCCGTACCTGCCTGCCCGCCGCGCCGATGGTCGCCGGCCCGGTGCTGCAGTACGTCCAGAGCAAGGGGCTGAAGCGGGTGGGAGCGATCGTCGCCGACTACGCCTGGGGACAGGCGATCAAGGCGGCGTTGGAGCAGGAGTTCAAACAGGCACCCGACATCAAGCTGCAGGTCGAAGTGGCCCCAGTGGGCGAGCAGGACTTCACCACCTACCTCCGCTCGCTGGAGCGCCTCAACCCACAGATGATCGTGGCCACCGGGCACCCGCCCGGCGCCGGAGCGATCACCGTCCAGTCGGCCGATCTCGGCTTCGACGTGCCGATCACGGGCGCGTACACCCCGCGCTCGCTGATCATGAAGGGCGCCAAGGACGCGGCCATCGGCCGCTACGCCGACTTCGGCTGCGCCGACGTCCAGAGCAAGGAGTACCAGGAGCTGGCCCGCCGCTTCCTGCAGGCCTCCTCCAACAGCCAGTTCTTCGAGGACGACGCCCTGGCCAGCTACGGGATCGTCAAGGTGGTGGCCGAGGCGGCCGGCAAGGTGGGCGACGATCCCGCCGCCATCGCCGAGCACCTCCACGGCAACACCTTCGACATCCCCGGCTACTCGTTCCAGCTGCGGTGGACCGAGTGGGGCGAGCTGGCCAACGCCCAGATCGCCTTCGACCTGATCGACCGCGGCCCGGCCCCAGAAGGGGTGAACGAGGCCGGCACCTGGTACCCGAAGAGGCTGCTGGTCTCCGAGCCGCTCGAGCCGTTCCGGCCGCAGTAGCGGGCATGGCGCTGCTCGCGGTCGACGCGGTGGAGAAGCGCTTCGGTGGTCTACCGGCCGTCGACGGCGTCACGTTCGAGGTCGACGAGGGCGAGATCCTCGCCGTCGTCGGCCCCAACGGCGCCGGCAAGAGCACCCTGTTGAAGACCATCGGCGGCCTCGAGCGCCCCTCCGCCGGGACAGTGACGCTCGCCGGCGAGCGGGTGGATGGGCTCCGCCCCCACCGGGTCCGACGGAGGGGGGTCGCGATGGTGATGCAGACCCCGCTGACGTTCGGGTCCATGACCGCCCGGGAGAACGTCGTGCTGGGCGCCATGTTCGGCGGTGGCGGCGTGGTGGCAGAGCCGGAGGCGGTCCGGCGGGCGGACGAGGCGCTGGCCTTCGTCGGCCTCGAGGGCCGGGCCGATCAGCCCGTCGGCAGCCTCAACCTCCACCAGCAGCGCTTCCTCGAGATGGCGAAAGCGCTGGCAGGTCGGCCGCGACTCCTGCTGATCGACGAGGTGATGGCGGGACTCAACGACGCGGAGCTGGCCGCGTCCCTGCAGATCGTGCGCACCGCCCGTGACACGCTCGGGATCACCATCATCTGGGTGGAGCACGTGATGAAGGCGGTGATGAGCCTGGCTGAACGGGTGATCGTCCTCAATTTCGGGAAGCTGCTCACCGAGGGCGAGCCGCAGGCGGTCATGCGCCACCCCGAGGTGATCGACGCCTACCTCGGCCAGGGCAACGATGCTTGAGGTGTC
Organism: Actinomycetota bacterium; assembly: GCA_035535495.1. GTDB lineage: Bacteria > Actinomycetota > CALGFH01 > CALGFH01 > CALGFH01 > DASUZB01. The sequence continues at coordinate 6,692 of DATLQA010000104.1, forward strand.
CAGCCTCTCGGCCGGCTACCAGGGGAAGAACGTGGTGGAGGACATCCACGTCGAGGTCGGCGCCGGCGAGGCCGTGGCCATCATCGGCTCCAACGGCGCCGGAAAGACCACCCTGTTCCGGGCGCTGTGCGGGATGCTGCCCGTCTCCGCGGGCCAGGTGCGCTTCGACGGCGCGAACATCACCGGCCGCCCGACCCACCGCGTCGCGCGGGCGGGCCTGGCCTACGTGCCGGCCGAGCGCCACCTCTTCCCCGGCATGAGCGTCCGGGAGAACCTGGTGCTCGGCGCCTACCCGGGCCGACCCGATCCCGCCGCCTTCGAGCTCGTCTTGGACCTGTTCCCCCGCCTGCAGGAACGCCGCAGGCAGCCGGCGGGCAGCCTCAGCGGCGGCGAGCAGCAGATGCTGGCGGTGGGCCGGGCCCTCATGTCCCGCCCCCGCCTCCTGGTGCTCGACGAGCCCACCACCGGTTTGGCCCCCAAGCTGGCCACGGCCGCGTACCAGGCGCTGCACTCCCTGAAGGAGAAGGGGGTGACGCTGCTCGTTGCCGAGCAGCAGGTCCCGCTGGCGCTGTCCCTGGCCGACCGCGGCTACGTGCTGGAGAACGGCCGCATCCGCCTCGGGGGCGCGTCGGAGGACCTGGCGCGCAATCCCGAGGTCCGCCGGGCGTACCTGGGCGTGGCATGACCGCCGTCGTCCTGGACGGGATCGTCCTCGGCCTCCAGTTCGGGCTGCTGGGCGTGGGCATGACCCTGGTCTACGGCCTTGGCGGCGTCCTCAACCTGGCGTACGGCCAGGCGGCCGTGCTGGCGGCGATGGTGGTGGCGATCACCCTCGGCGACGGGGCCCCGGCGCTCGTGGCGACGGCGGCCGGGCTGCTGGCGGCCGCGGCCGGCGGCGTCGTCATCGACCGGACCCTGCTGCGGCCGGTGTACCGGCTGCGAGGCGAGCACCGGGTGCTCCTTGGCCTACTGCTCACGCTGGGGGTGGCCTTCGTCGTCGACGGGCTGCTGCTCTGGCGCTATCCGACCGGGGCGCTGCGCCTGGCGATCGGTGGCGAGGCCGTGCCGATCCTCGGCGTCCGCATGCGGGTTGGAAGCCTGTGGGCCTCCGGCATCTCGCTGGCCGTGGGCGCCGTCCTATGGCTGTTCTTCCGCGCCACCACGCTGGGGCGGGCCGTCCGCTCCGCGATCCAGGACGAGGTGGGCGCACGGCTGATCGGGATCAACCCGGCGGCGGTCCGCACCTTCATCTTCGCGCTCAGCGGTGCCCTCGCCGGCCTGGTCGCCGTGACCCGCTCGATGACCTCGCCGGTGAGCGTCACGGCCGGGTTCGACTTCACCATCCTGGCGCTGATCGTCGCGGTGGTGGGCGGCCTGGGCAGCGTCGCCGGAGCTTTCCTCGCCGGCGTCCTCCTGGGCATCATCAGCACGGTGAGCGCCTTCTACATCGGGCAGTACATCACCACCATCGTGCTGCTGGCGGCGGCGGCGCTCACCATCGTCATGCGGCCACGGGGCCTGCTGGGGAGACAGGTGTGACCGCCGAGCCCGACGCGCCCGTCGACGCCGACGCCGCACCCCTCGGGGTGAGCGCCCGGCCACCGCGCTCGCTGGCCCGGGCCTACTGGCCGGTCGCCGCCACCGGCGCCCTCCTCGCCCTGGTCCCCCTGTGGCTGGGCGAGGAGCGGCTCATGATGCGGCTGGCCGTGGACGCTCTCGTCTTCGGCCTCTATGCCGTCGGCTTCAACGTGATCTTCGGCAGCACCAACCAGCTGTTCCTGTGCGTCGGCGCACTCGCGGGGTTGGGGGGCTACGCCGCCGTCATCCTCACCGAGGAGGCCGCGCTTCCCATGGCCGCGGGGCTGGTGCTGGCCACGGCACTGGCCACCGCCGTGGGAGGGCTCCTCAGCTGGGTCGCGGTGCGCCGTTCGCTGGGCGTGATCTTCACCGGGATCGTGACCCTCACCTTCTCCCTGTCCTTCGCCAACCTTCTGCTGGGTCAGCGGGAGCTGACCGGAGGCGAGACCGGTCTGGTCGTCTCCGCCGGCGCCGGCTTCCTGGAGGACCGGATCGCCGCCTACTACCTGTTCCTGGGCATGCTCGTCGTCTTCCTGGCGGTGTTCCGCGCCCTTCAGCGATCCCACGTCGGCTGGGCCTTCCGCGCGCTCCGCGACAACGAGCTCGCCGCCGAGCTGGCCGGGGTCGACGTGGCCCGCTATCGGGTCTACGCCGGCCTGATCGGCTCCGCCATGCTGGGCATCACCGGAGCCGTGTATGCCCACAGCAACGAGTTCATCAGCCCCTCGACCTTCGCGTTCGGACACGTCGACGTCCGCGTTCTGGTGATGCTCGCCTTTGGCGGGCTCGGGACCCTCCTGGGGCCCGTGGTGGGAACGGTCGTGTTCGCGGTCCTGGACGAGATCCTGGTCGACACCGGACAGCTGCGAACCGTGCTCTACGGCCTGCTGATCATCGTGCTGTTCCTGGGCTTCAAGCGGGGCGTGGTCCCGGCCGTGACGGACTTCCTCCACCTCCTCGCCCGGCGGGCCCGCTCCCGGGTCGGGCGCCCGTCGTGATGCCGCCGCGGGTCCGCTGTCGACTGGATGGTCGCCTGACGGTTGCGCTGGCAACCATGGCGCACGAGGATAGAGCCCGTCCTGCGGACCGCAGGGGCACGAGAGGAGAGGCGCCGTGAGCAGCGTAGCCACAGGGACGGCCAAGCCCGAACACCGCCAGTTCATCGGGGGGCAGTGGGTCGACGCCTCGGACGGCGGCAGGTTCGACGACCTCAACCCCTACACCGGCGAGGTGGTCGCGACCGCCGCCGCCGGCACCGCCTCCGACGCCAGGCGCGCGATCCAGGCGGCCGCCGACGCGTTCCCCGCGTGGTCGCAGACGCCGCCCGCCGAGCGCCAGCGGATCTTCCTCGCCGCCGCTGACCTGCTGGAGCGCCGCCGCGACGCGGTTGTCGCCATGCTCGCCGACGAGACCGGCTGCAGCTTCGGCTTCGGCATGTTCCAGATGGGCTTCGTGCCCGGCCTGCTGCGCCAGGCCGCCGGCACCGCCTACGCGCCGATCGGGCAGATCCTGCCCTCGGACACTCCCGGCTCCTTCGCCATGGGCATCCGGCGCCCGGTCGGCGTGGTCGGGGCGATCGCGCCGTGGAACGCGGCGCTGATCCTGTCGGCCCGCTCGATCGCGGCGCCGCTGGTGCTGGGGAACACCGTGGTGGCCAAGCCCTCCGAGGAGTCCCCGTTCGTCGGCGGGCTGCTGTGGGGCGAGATCTTCACCGAGGCGGGCATGCCCGACGGCGTGCTGAACATCCTCACCCACGCCCCCGGCCAGGCCGGCCCGATCGGCGACGAGCTGGTCTCCAACCCGGCCGTCCGCCGCATCAACTTCACCGGCTCGACCGCCACCGGCCGCAAGCTCGCGGAGGCGGCGGGCCGGCACCTCAAGCGGGTCGTCCTGGAGCTCGGCGGCTACAACCCGCTGATCGTGCTGGCGGACGCCGACCTCGAGTACGCGGTGAACGCCAGCGCCTTCGGCGCCTTCCTCCACCAGGGGCAGATCTGCATGTCGGCCAGGCGGATCATCGTCGACCGGCCGATCGCCGAAGAGTTCGTCGGCAGGCTCGCCGCCAAGACCGCCGGGCTCAAAGCCGGCGACCCGAACGAGCACGACACCGTGATCGGGCCGCTGATCAACGAGCGGGCGCTGCAGACGGTGGCCGACCGGGTGGCCGACGCGGTCGCCAAGGGCGCCCGCGTGCTCGCCGGCGGCGAGCGGGTGGGCCGCTGCTACCAGGCGACGCTGCTCGCCGACGTGCCCGCCGACGCGGAACTGGCCCGCAAGGAGACCTTCGGCCCGGTCGCCGCCGTCGAGGTCGTCGACGGCGAGGACGAGGCGGTCCGCCGGGCCAACGACACCGACTACGGCCTGGCCGCCGGGATCATGACCAGCGATCCGGACAAGGGCCTGGCGCTCGCGGAGCGGCTGCAGTCGGGCATCGTCCACGTCAACGACCAGCCGGTCGCCGACGAGCCGCAGATGCCGTTCGGCGGCGTGAAGGACAGCGGCTGGGGCCGCTTCGGCGCCAGCGCGGCCACCGACGAGTTCACCGAGCTGCGCTGGATCACCGTCCAGAGCGGCACCCACCCGTTCCCGTTCTGAGCCCGGGTTGCCGGCGTCGCCGCCCGGGTATCAGGCCGGCGACGCCACCAGCCACCAGAGGAGGACGATGCCGGTGCGCGAGACACCGCCGTTCCGTGCTGACCACGTCGGCAGCCTGCTGCGCCCACCGGCGCTGCTGCGGGCGCGTGAGGAGCACGCCGGCGGCCGCATCTCAGCGGAGGAGCTGCGCGCCGCCGAGGACGACGCCATCGCCGACGTGGTCAGGATGCAGGAAGAGGTCGGGCTGCAGTCGGCCACCGACGGCGAGTTCCGCCGCACCTCCTGGCACATGGACTACATCTACCAGCTCGGCGGCATCACCAAGGCGGAGGAGAACCTCACCGTCCGGTTCACCAACCCGGAGGGCGACATCGAGTTCACCTCTGCCGCGCTGCAGGTCAGCGACAAGGTGCGCCTGACCCACACCATCTTCGGCGACCACTTCAGGGCGCTCGAGGAGCTGGTGACCACGGCCAGGCCGAAGCTCACCATCCCCTCCCCCAACATGGTCCACTACCGCGGCGGCCCGGCGGCGATCGACCCGAGCGTCTACCCCGACGTCGAGGAGTTCTGGAGCGACCTGGCCGGCGCCTACGCCGACGAGGTCGCGCGCCTTGGCGAGCTGGGCTGCACCTACCTCCAGTTCGACGACACCAGCCTCGCTTACCTCAACGACCCGCGCCAGCGGGAGATGGTGGCGCAGCGCGGCGACGACGCCGAGCACCTGCACCTGCGCTACATCAGGCAGATCAACGCCGCGCTGGCGCGCAAGCCGGCGGGCATGACCGTCACCACCCACATGTGCCGCGGCAACTTCCGCTCCTCGTGGGCGGCGGAGGGCGGCTACGACTTCGTCGCCGAGGCGCTGTTCACCGAGCTCGGGGTCGACGGCTTCTTCCTCGAGTACGACGACGCCCGTTCCGGCGGCTTCGAGCCGCTGCGCTTCGTGCCGAAGGGCAAGATGGTCGTGCTCGGCCTGGTCACCACCAAGCGCGGCGAGCTGGAGTCCCCCGACCAGCTCAAGCGGCGGATCGACGAGGCCAGCAAGTTCGTCCCGCTGGAGCAGCTCTGCCTGTCGCCGCAGTGCGGCTTCTCCTCCACCGTCGAAGGCAACGTGCTCACCTACGACCAGGAGGTCGCCAAGCTCCGCCTGATCGTCGAGACCGCCAGGGACGTCTGGGGCTGAGCGGCAGGTCATGCCCCCCAGCGACTGTTGGGCGCTGAGGGGCTCCCGTCACAGCGCGAGGGGGTCCCAGCCGCGCAGGTGCTTGACGGACTGGTGGTACTGCCACTCGATGGCGTCCTTGAGCGCGTGCGCCAGCCGCCCGCCAGTGGTGATGCCGGCGACGTCGGCGACGCCGAGCCGCGGCCCGACCGACACGATGAAGCCCTTGTCGTGGAACCGGAACGCCTCCAGCGGCTCGCCGTGCAGCTCGGCGTCCAGGTTGCGGGCGACGGTCTCGGCCTCCTCCAGCGCGACCTGCGCCAGCGGCGGCAGCACGTGGCCGCTGCGTAGGTCCACCACCGAGGCGAGGTCGCCGGCGACGTAGACCTCCGGGTGGTCCAGCGCGCGCAGGTACTGGTCGACCTTGACGCGCCCGTTGTGGCCGGTCGGCAGTCCGGAGCCGGCCACCAGCTCGGGCGCCTTCACCCCGCCCGCCCACACGAACACGCCGCCCCGCACCAGCTCGCCGTCCTGCAGCCGGAGCCCCTCCGCGGTCGCCTCGGCGATCCTGGCGTCGGTGCGGACGCTCACCCCCAGCCGCCCGAGGATCTCCGCCGCCCGGCTGATCAGGCCGGGTGGGGAGCCGGCCAGGATGCTGGGGCCCGCCTCGACCAGGATCACCTTGGGGCGGTCGGGCGCGAGCCCGTGGCCGCGCGCCACCTCCGGGAGCATCTCGGCCAGCTCCCCGGCCAGTTCCACCCCGGTGGCGCCGCCGCCGCCGACCACCACGGTGGCCAGGCGGCGCTGCCGGTCAGGGTCGCCGGCTTCGGCGGCGGCGCGGATGGCGTCGTTGACCGCCGCCCAGACCCGCTCGGCGTCGGCGACCGAGTACAGCGAGATGGTCCGCTCGGCCAGGCCGGGGATGGCGAAGTCGTTGGGTCGGCTGCCCAGCGCCAGCACCAGCCGGGTGTAGGCGACTGTGCCGTCCTTGGTCTCTAGCGCCTGGTCGCGCAGGTCGAAGCCGACGACCTCGGTCTCCACGAAGCGGACCCGCTCGGCCAGGACGCGCTCCAGCGGGATGCGCACCGCGTCGGCGGCGCGCGTTCCGGCCGCGACCCGGGGCAGCTCGGTGAGCGCCTGGTGGTAGTCGTGCCGGTCGATCAGGGTCAGCTCCACGCCGGGGTCGTCCTTCAGCTTGGTGGCCAGGCGCAGGGCGGCGTGCAGCCCGGCGTAGCCCGCCCCGGCGAGGACGATCCGGTGGTCCTGGGTGGGTCGGCGCACGATGCTCCCCTTCTGGTCTCGTGCGGGTGGCGCCGGCTCCTCGGCGACCCGCAGCACCACCTTGCCAGGCAGGCCGCCGTTCTGCTTGGCCCGGAACCCCTGGCGGCCCGCCCTGCGCTACCGGGTCCGCTGTCGGTGACGAGCTAGGTGGCCACCACCACCTCGAGGGTGCGGGGGCCGTGGACGCCCTCGACGCGGGTGAGCTCGATGTCGGAGGTGGCGCTGGGCCCGCTGATCCAGGTGAGCGGCCTGGTCGGGTCGAGCCGGGCGACCGCCTCGGGGACGGTCGCCACCACCTGGTCGGCGGTCACCACCACCAGGTGGTAGTCGGGCACCAGGCTGAGTGCGCGCCGGCCCTGGCCGGGCCCGGCGTCGAGCACGATCGTGCCGGTCTCGGCGATCGCGACCGCCGCCGCGGTGAGCACCCCGTCGAGCTGGTCGAGGGCGGCGGCGGGCAGCGGCTCCTTGTCGCCGACCAACTCGACGCCGTCGGCGAGGACGGCGAGCCACGCCGGCGGGAGGCCGTCGGGGACCACCACCCGGCGCGCTCCGCGGTCGGCGAGCGCGGCGGCGACCGCGGCGGCGATCCCGGCGGCGGGGGCGCGGCGCACCTGGGCGCGGTAGTCGACCAGCCGGTCGACCAGAAGGTCGAGCAGGTCGGAGGCTGGCATGGCCGGGGCGCGCTCCGCGGTCTGGTAGTCGCGCCGGATCTCGGGGGCTGCCGGCTGGTCCCGCAGCGCGGTCCGCACCCTGGCGAGGATCTCGTCGCGGGCGGTCACCGCGCCGACTCCCCGTCTCCCGGCGGGTTGGCGGTGTCGTGGGTCCGCCGCCACCACTCCCGGAAGGTCTCGGGGGGCGGGACGGGCAGGTCGCGGGTGGCGGTCCAGCCGGCCAGCGGCGGCGGCAGGGTGGAGATGCGGTGGCGGCGGCCGCCGAGCGCCCGGCCCAGCCGCGCGGCGCGCAGCGCCCGGCCCCAGCGGTCGGGGCGGGCCATCGCCCAGGCGGCCGACGCGGCCAGCAGCCGCTCTGGCGTCGGCAGCCGTCGGTGCTCGCGCTTGTCCTCGACCACCCGGGAGCGGAGGTGGACCAGCATCTGCGGGATGTCGATCGCGACCGGGCAGGCGTCCAGGCAGGCCCCGCACAGGGTCGACGCGAACGGCAGCGACGGGTTGTCGGCGACGCCGGTGAGCTGGGGGGAGAGCACCGCGCCGATGGGGCCGGGATAGACCGACCCGTAGGCGTGGCCGCCGGTGCGCTCGTAGACGGGGCAGACGTTGAGGCAGGCCGAGCAGCGGATGCAGCGCAGCGCGCTGCGGCCCTTGGGATCGGCGAGCGTGGCGGTACGGCCGTTGTCGAGCAGGACGAGGTGGAACTCCTGCGGGCCGTCGCCCGGGGTGACGCCGGTCCACATCGAGGTGTACGGGTTCATCCGCTCACCGGTCGAGGAGCGCGGGAGGAGCTGCATGAACACCTCCAGGTCCCGCCAGGTCGGCACCAGCTTCTCGATCCCCATCACGGTGATCAGCACCTTCGGCAGGGTCAGGCACATGCGCCCGTTGCCCTCGGACTCGACCACCACCAGCGTGCCGGTCTCGGCCACCGCGAAGTTCGCGCCGGAGATGGCGACCTCGGCGTCGAGGAACTTTCGCCGCAGGTGCAGCCGGGCCGCCTCGGCCAGCGCGCGTGGCTCGTCGGTCAGCCCGGGCGGGGCGGGCACGCCGACCTTGCCCATCTCCCGCAGGAAGATCTCGCGGATCTCGGCGCGGTTGCGGTGGATCGCCGGCACCAGGATGTGGCTTGGGGCGTCGTGCCCGAGCTGGACGATCAGCTCGGCCAGGTCGGTCTCCCAGGCGGCGATGCCGGCGTCGGCGAGCGCCTCGTTGAGCCCGATCTCCTGGGTCGCCATCGACTTGACCTTGACCACCGAGCTGGCGCCGGTGGCGCGGACGATGCCGGCGACGAGCTGGTTGGCCTCGGCCGCGTCGCGGGCCCAGTGGACCGTGCCGCCGCGCGCGCTCACCTGATCGTCCAGCTGCACCAGGTAGCGGTCCAGGTGAGCGAGGACGTGGTCCTTGATGGCCGCGCCGGCGGCGCGCAGCTCGGCCCAGTCGTGCAGCTCGGAGACCACCGCGGCGCGCTTGGCGCGGATGGTGGCGGTGGCCTTGCCGAGGTTGCGCCGCAGCTGCGTGTCGGCGAGCGCATCCTTGGCCGCCTCGGGGAAGGGCCGCTCGCCGCGGAGGTGCCCGACGCCAGGTGGCGCGGTGGGCAGGCCGAGGAAGGTCCTGGTCACGTCGCTCCCCCCTCGGTCGCCCCTTGACGGTCGTCGGTGGCGGCGAGGATCTCGGCAAGGTGGACGGTGCGCACGCCGGTGCGCAGGCGGCTCAGCCCGCCGCCGATGTGCATCAGGCAGGAGCTGTCGCCGGCGCAGCACAGCTCGGCGTGGGTGGACAGCACGTTGCGCATCTTGTCGGCGAGCATGGCGGCGGAGACGTCGGGGTTCTTCAGCGCGAAGGTGCCGCCGAACCCGCAGCACGACTCCGCCTCCGGCAGCTCCACCAGGTCGATCCCGCGCACCGCGCGGAGCAGGCGCAGCGGCCGGTCGCCGACGCGCAGCAACCGCAGGGAGTGGCAGGTCGGGTGGTAGGTGACCCGGTGCGGGAAGTAGGCGCCGACGTCGGTGACCCCGAGCACGTCGACCAGGAACTCCGACAGCTCGTAGGTGCGCGACGCCAGGTCGGCGGCGGCGGCCGCCAGCCGCTGGTCGCCGGCGTCCTCGGCCACCATGGCGTGCTGGTGGCGGACGGACCCGGCGCAGGAGCCGCTCGGCACCACCACCGCGTCGTAGCCGGCGAAGCTGGCGACGTGCCCGCGGACCAGGGGGAGCGCCTCGCGGGCGTAGCCGGTGTTGATGTGCGCCTGCCCGCAGCAGGTCTGCGCGAGCGGCACCTCGACGCGCTGGCCGAGCCGTTCCAGCAGCCCGACGGTGGCCTTGCCGACCTCCGGGAACATGCCGTCGACCAGGCAGGTCACGAACAGGGCCAGGCGCATGATCAGCCTCCCGCCGTGGTCGGCTGGTAGCGGCAGACCTCCTGGGTCGCGCGCAGCAGCGCCCGCAGGGCGTCCAGGTCGCCGCTGACCGAGCCGTGGGCGCGCGCCTGCACCAGGACGTTGCCGAGCGCGGTCGCCTCGACCGGCCCGGCTACCACCGGCAGCTCGCAGGCGTCCGCGGTGAGCTGGCACAGCAGCTGGTTGCGTGCCCCGCCGCCGACCAGGTGGACGACCTCGACCTCCCGGCCGGACAGGCGGGCGGCGTCGCGGACGGTGCGCGCGAACGCGGCGGCGAGGCTGTCCAGGATGCAGCGGACCAGCTCGGCCTGGCTGGCGGGCTCCTGCTGGCCGGTCTGGCGGCAGGCCGCCTGGATCCGCGCCGGCATGTCGCCCGGCGGCACGAAGGCCGGGTCGTCGGGGTCGACCACCGGGCCGCCGGTCGGCAATGTGCCGGCCGCGGCGAGCAGCTCGGGCAGGCCGACGTCGAGCCCGGCGCGCTCCCAGACGCGCAGCGACTCCTGGAGCAGCCAGAGGCCGGTGAGGTTGCGCAGGTAGCGGACGCGCCCGTCGACGCCGCCCTCGTTGGTGAAGTTGGCCTCGCGGCTCGCCTCGGTCAGCACCGGCGCGTCCAGCTCGACGCCGACCAGCGCCCAGGTGCCGCAGGAGACGTAGGCGAAGCGCTCGCCGTCGGCTGGGACGCCGACCACCGCGGAGGCGGTGTCGTGCGACCCGACCGCGGTGAGGACCGCCGACGGCGGCAGCCCGGTCTCGGTGACCACCTCGCCGAGCAGCGGGCCGACCACCTCGCCTGGCCGGCGCAGCGGCGGCAGCAGCTCCGGGCGGATCCCGACCGCGTCGAGCACCGCGCCCGACCACTCCTGGCTCCGGACGTCGAGCAGCCCGGTGGTGGAGGCGTTGGTCGCCTCGGCGCCGGCGCGCCCGGTGAGCCAGTAGCCGATCAGGTCGGGGATGAGCAGCAGCGTCCGTGCCGCTTCCAGCTGGGGGGTGCCGCTCGCGGCCGCCAGCTGGTAGACGGTGTTGATCGCCAGCACCTGCACCCCGGTCAGGTGGTAGGAGGTCTCGGGGAGGATCTGGGCGGCGACCTTCTCCACCATCCCGTCGGTGCGGCCGTCCCGGTAGTGGTACGGGTTGCCGACCAGCGCGCCGGCGGCGTCGAGGAGGCCGAAGTCGACTCCCCAGGAGTCCACCCCGACGCTGGCGATCCCGTCGGTGTCGCCGGCCGCGGCCCTGAGCCCGTCCAGCACGTCGCGGTACAGCCGCAGGACGTCCCAGTGCAGCCCGTCGGGGAGGCGGACGGGGACGTTGGGGAAGCGGTGCGCTTCGCGCAGGTCGAGCCGGGCCGGCCCCACCGAGGCGAGCATGACCCGCCCGCTGGCGGCGCCGAGATCGACGGCGGCGTAGACCCCCTCGCTCACAATGGCACCTCCTTGGGGCTGGCCGGGCTCCTTCAGGTCACCGCAGGAAGCCGGGTGCGACGCCGCCGTCGACGGGGACGTGCAGGCCGGTGGTGAGCGGCAGGTCCCCACCGACCAGTGCGAACACCGCGTCGGCGACGTGCTCGGGCAGGACCTCGCGCCCCAGCAGGGTGCGCTTGGCGTAGTAGGCGCCGAGTTCTTCCTCCTTGACGCCGTAGACGGCGGCCCGCTGCGCACCCCAGCCCTTGGCGAAGATCCCCGAGCCGCGCACCACCCCGTCGGGATTGATGCCGTTGACGCGGATGCCATGCTCGCCAAGCTCCGCGGCCAGAAGGCGGACCTGGTGGGCCTGGTCGGCCTTGGTGGCGCCGTAGGCAAGGTTGTTGGGCCCGGCGAACACGGCGTTCTTGCTGACGATATAGACGATGTCACCGCCCAGGCCCTGGGCGAGCATGATCCGCGCCGCCTCCCGCGACACCAGGAACGAGCCGCGTGCCATCACCTGGTGCTGCAGGTCCCAGTCGCGGATGGTCGTCTCCAGCAACGGCTTGGAGATCGACAGGCCGGCGTTGTTGACCACCAGATCGACGCCGCCGAAGGCGAGTGTGGCCTGCTGAAGTGCCGCGGCGACCTGCTCCTCGTCGGTGACGTCGCAGGTCACCGACACGGCGACGTCAGGGTTGCCCAGCTCCGCGGCGACCTTGGCGCCGGCGTCGGCGTCGAGGTCGGCGACGACCACGCAGGCGCCCTCGGCGGCGAGCCGGTGGGCGATCGCCCTGCCGATGCCCGAGCCGGCGCCGGTGACCACGACGACCCGGGTGGCGAGTGGCTTCGGCTTGGGCATCCGGCGGAGCTTCGCCTCCTCCAGCGCCCAGTATTCGATGCGGAATTTCTCCGACTCCTGGATGGGTGCGTACGTCGACAGCGCCTCGGCGCCGCGCATCGAGTTGATCGCGTTGACGAAGAACTCGCCGGCCACCCGCGCGGTCTGCTTGCCGGCGCCGAACGAGAACATCCCCACCCCGGGGATCAGCACGATCGCCGGGTCGGCGCCCCGGATCGGCGGCGAGTCGGGCTGCGCGTGCCGCTGGTAGTAGGCCTGGTAGTCCTCCCGGTAGGTGGCGTGCAGCTCCCTGAGCCTGGCCACGACGTCCTCCAGCGGCGTGGTCGGGGGCAGGTCGAGCACCATCGGGCGGACCTTGGTGCGCAGGAAGTGGTCCGGGCAGGAGCTGCCCAGGGCGGCCAGCCTCGGATGCCGGTCCCTGGCGAGGAAGTCGAGCACGACTTGGTCGTCGGTGTAGTGGCCGACCTGGGGCCGGTCGGTCGAGCACAGGCCGCGGAGGACCGGGAACAGCGCGGCGGCGCGGGCGTGGCGCTCGGCCTCGGCCAGCGGCTGGTAGCCGTCGAGCACCGGGCCGAACGGCTCCGCCTGGCCGTGCTCGGCGATGTACCGCTCGGCGGTACGGATGATCTCGAGCGATCGGGCCTCGCACTCCTCGGAGCTGGCACCCCACGCCGTGATCCCGTGACCGCCCAGGATCACCCCGATGACCTCGGGGTTGGCCTGCTGGATGGCGGCGACGTCCAGGCCGAGCTGGAAGCCGGGGCGGCGCCACGGCACCCAGGCGACCCGGTCGCCGAAACACAGCTTGGTCAGCTCTTCCCCATCGGCCGCGGTGGCCAGCGCGATCCCGGCGTCGGGGTGGAGGTGGTCGACGTGGGCCGCGTCCACCAGGCCGTGCATGGCGGTGTCGATCGACGGAGCGGCGCCGCCCTTGCCGTGCAGGCAGTAGTCCATCGCGGCGACCATCTCGTCCTCACGGTCCACCCCCGGGTAGACCCCTTGGAGGGCGCGCAGGCGGTCCAGCCGCAACACCGCAAGCCCACCCTCGACCAGGGTGCCGAGGTCGCCGCCCGAGCCCTTGACCCAGAGCAGCTCCACGGGCTTGGCGGCGACCGGGTCGATGACCGACCCCTTCGCCGACGTGTTGCCGCCGGCGTAGTTGGTGTTGCGCCGGTCCGAGCCGAGCCGGTTGGAGCGGGCCAGCAGGGCGGCGACCTCGGGGTGGGTGCTGCTGCTCATGCGGTGTCACGCTCCCCAGCCCGCTTGGGCGCCGCCGGCGCGCTCGGCGACGATCCGCCCGGCGTAGTCGGAGCGAGCGTAGGCGGCCGAGGGGTCCGGGTCCAGGCCCAGGTCGCGTCGCAGCTCGGCGAGCAGCGGGCGCACGTCGGTGGCGTAGGCGTCCATCAGCACGGCGTTGGCGCCAAGCACGTCACCGGCCTGCTGCGCGGCCGCCAGCGCCCCGGCGTCGACCAGCAGCGCCTTGGCGGTAGCCTCCTGCACGTTCATCACCGAGCGGATCTGGGCGGGGATCTTCGGCTCGATGTTGTGGCACTGGTCGAGCATGAACACGACCCCCGCATCCGGCTGATAGCCGCCGCCGGCCACGACCTCGTGCATGATGCGGAACAGCCCGAACGGGTCGGCGGCACCGACCATCAGGTCGTCGTCGGCGTAGAAGCGGGAGTTGAAATCGAACGCCCCCAGCTTCCCGGCGCGCAGCAGCACCGCCACGATCATCTCGATGTTGGTGCCTGGCGCGTGGTGGCCGGTGTCCACCACCACCTGGGCGCGCTCGCCGAGCGCCAGGCAGTGGGCGAAGGACGTACCCCAGTCGGGCACGTCGGTGTGGTAGAACGCCGGCTCGAACAGCTTGTACTCCAGCAGCAGCCGCTGGCCCGGCCCCAGCCGCTGGTACACCTCTGCCAGCGCCTCGGCCAGGCGGTCCTGCCGCGCCCTGATCGAGTCCTGCCCCGGGTAGTTGGTGCCGTCGGCGAACCACAGCTTCAGGTCGCGCGAGCCGGTGACGTCCATGATGTCGACGCACTCCAACAGGTGAGCCACTGCCTTGCGCCGCACCCGCTGGTCTGGATGGCAGACGCTGCCGAGCTTGTAGTCGTCGTCCTGGAAGACGTTCGCGTTGATGGTGCCGAGCGCGACGCCCAGCTCGGCGGCGTGCTTGGCCAGGTCCGCGTAGTCGTCGACGCGGTCCCACGGGATGTGCAGCGCCACGCTGGGCGCCACCCCGGTGAACGCGTGCACCTGCGCCGCGTCGGCGACCTTTTCGTAGGCGTTGCGCGGCACCCCTGGTTGTGGAAACACCTTGAACCGGGTGCCGGTGTTGGCGAACGCCCACGACGGCAGCTCGATCCTCTGCTGCTTGAGAGCGGCCTTGACGTCGAGAGGGTCAGTCATGGGTCGTACCTGCTTCCCGTCGTGCCGATGGTGGTGGTGGTCATGGCAGGTGGAAGACCTCTTCGAGGGGCTGCATCCGCTCGTCGGGCCGCTGGCCGTCCAGCTCCTCGAACAGGTCTCCCATCTCGGCCTGCCAGCGTTGGTTCACCGTGGTCGCGTCCATCGCCTCCCTGGCCGCCTGGAAGTCCTCGCACTCCAGGTAGCCGACCAGCAGCCCGTCGTCGCGGAGGAACAGCGAGTAGTTGCGCCACCCGGCCTGGGACAGCGCCTCCCGCATCTCCGGCCAGACGGCGCGGTGCCGCTCCCGGTACTCGGCCACCCGCTCGGGGCGCACCTGTAGGAGGAAGCAGACTCGCTGGGTCACCGGTGCCTCCCTCGGTGGAGCGGCCCCGGGGTGCGGAGATGGGCGGCGCACCCCGGGGCCGGAGCTCAGAAGTTGAACTGGGCGATGTTCTGCTTGTTGAACACCTGCGGCGGGCCGAGGAGGACCTCGCCGTCCTTGCCGATCTTCTTTTCGCCGAGCTCACCGGCCTTGAACGTCTCGCCCTCCTTGCCGGTGATCTGCCCGGACGCGAGCGCGGCGGCGGCGTAGGCGGCGAGGTAGCCCAGCTTGCCCGGGTCCCACAGCTCGAACGACTCCACCGTGCCGTCCTGGACGAACTTGCGCATCTGGTTGGGAGTGCCAAGCCCGGTGAGCGCGACCTTGCCCTTGTAGGACGAGCCGCTCAGGTAGCGGGCGGCGGCGGCGATGCCCACGGTGGTCGGCGAGATGATCCCCTTCAGCTTGGGATAGGCCTGCAGGA
This sequence comes from Actinomycetota bacterium, assembly GCA_035535495.1. Lineage (GTDB taxonomy): Bacteria > Actinomycetota > CALGFH01 > CALGFH01 > CALGFH01 > DASUZB01. Next base: position 21,854 of record DATLQA010000104.1, read on the forward strand.
GGCCCTGGGTCTGCTGGAAGGAGACCTGGTCGTCGTCGTTGCCATAGGCGACCTTGACGAGCTTCATGTTCTTGTACTCAGGCTTGCTCAGCTCGTCCTTCATGAAGTTGATCCAGGTGTTCTGGTTGGTGGCGTTCGCGGTCGCCGACAGGATCGCGATCTCACCGGTGTTGTTGATCTGCTTGGCGAGCAGCTGGACCTCGCTGCGGCCAAGGTCTTCCGCGGTGGCCTGGTTGACGAAGATCTGCCGGCCCTCCGGCGCGGTGTCGGAGTCGAACGTCACGATCTTGACGCCCTGCGCGCTGGCGGCCTTGAGGGCTGGCACGATCGCGTTGGGGTCGTTGGCGGAGATGACGATCGCGTCCTGCCGCTGCTGGGCGAGCGTGTTGATGTAGGACACCTGGGATGACGCGCTGGCCTCGGAGGGCCCGACCGCCTTGCCCTGCCCGCCGAACTCCTTGACCGCCTCGAGACCGCCGTTGTCGGCCACGGTGAAGTACGGGTTGTTGAGCTGCTTGGGCAGGAAGGCGATCTTGAGGCCCTGCTTGAGCGGGGCGTTGGGGTTGGCCTGCCCGGCGGCGGTGGTGGCGGAGCCACCCGAGGAGCCCTCCTTGGTCGTGCCGCCACAGGCGGCCAGCGCCACCGCGCAGGTCAGAGCAAGAGCGACAGCGGCCCATCGACGCTGGCCCCGCAAAGCGGTTGGTGACATGTCCTGGGTCCTTTCTAGGCGACGCCGCGGCGCGACGAACGGTTGGCGGACGGGACAGGGACGTGAAGGGTCGCGTGCGTCAGGCGGCTCGGGCCGGTTCCGAAGGGACCGAGGACGCGGTGCCCCGCCGGCGTAGGAGCCGCGCGACGGCCGCGACGGAGTTGGGTGCGACCACGCTGCCGATCAGCAGCAGCCCGGTTACCACGTTGAGGGTGTCGTTGGAGACGTCGTTGAGGATCAGCAGGTTGCGGATGCCCCCGAGCAGGAACACCGCGGCGACGACGCCGCCGAGCGTCCCCCTGCCCCCGAAGATCGACACGCCGCCGAGCAGGACGGCCGCGACCACGGCGAGCTCCAGGCCGGCGCCGTTGTCAGCACGGGCGCTGGCGAAGCGCAGGGTGTAGACGATCCCGGCCAGCCCGGAGACCGCGCCGCTGAGCACATACAGGACCAGCTTGGCCCGCTTGACGCGGATCCCCGAGAAGAACGCGGCCTCCTGGTTGGCGCCGATCGCGAACACCGACCGACCGAACGGAGTGGCGTGCAGCAGGACGGCGAAGAGCACCGCCAGCACGGCGAACAGCACGATCGGGTAGGGGATGTGGGTGCCGGGCACCGGGGTCGTGCCGAACCTGGTGTACTGGGCTGGGAAGTCGGCGACGGCTTTGTCGCCCAGGATGACGAAGGCGAGCCCGCGGTAGAGCGCGAGCGTGCCGATGGTGACCGCCAGGGAGGGAAGGCCGAGACGGGTGACCAGGAACCCGTTGAACGCCCCGGCCAGGGCGCCGGCGACCACGACGGCCGGGAAGATGGTCTCCAGCGACCACCCCGCGTCCCACAGGTAGCCGATGAGCGCGCTGCAGAGGCCGAGGATCGAGGCGATCGACAGGTCGATCTCGCCGGCCACGATGATCATCGTCAGCGGCAGGGCCATCAGCGCGATCTCGCCGACGTCCAGACCGAGGTAGAACAGGTTGGTGCCGGTCAGGAAGCCGGTGGAGGTCTGCTGGCCGACCAGCGCGACGGCCACGAGGAGCAGGACGAGCGCGGTCTCCCAGCGCAGGAGCCGCCGTGGTCCGAACCGCTGCTCCTGCCGGGCCGGCTCCGTCTGGGGAGGATCAGCTGCCACTGCGGATGCTCCTTTGCCGGAGTGCGGCGGCGATGCGCAGGCCGACCCACCGGTCCAGCGCGATGGCGCCGATCAGGAGCGCGCCCACGATCGCCTGCTGCCAGAAGGACGGGACCTTGAGGACCACCAGGGCGCTGCCGATGGTCGACAGCAGGAGGGCGCCGAGAGCCGCCCCGACGACCGAGCCGCTGCCACCGAAGATGGCCACGCCGCCGACCACGACCGCCGAGATGACCTGCAGCTCGAAGCCGGTACCAGCGGTGGCGTCGACCGTGCCGTAGCGGGCCGTCCACAGCATCCCCGCCAGGCCGGCGACGGCGCCGCTGAGCACGAACGCCGCGAACACGCGGCGGCCGACCGGGATACCGGCCAGGACGGCGGCATCGGGATTGGAGCCGATCGCGTACAGCTCGCGACCCGAGCGGTAGGAACGCAGCACGTAGGCGGTCACGGCGACGAGCACGACGGTGATCGCCACCAGGTAGGGCACGCCGAGGATCCGGCCGCTGCCGAGGGCGAGCAGGCTGTCCGGCAGGTTGGAGGCGTTGATCTGCCGGCCGCCGGCCCAGCCGAAGTCGATGCCGCGGAACACGTACAGGGTGCCGAGGGTGACGACCAGGCTGGGGACTCGGCCGATGGCGGTGACCGCCCCGTTGACGGCCCCGCAGGCGGCGCCGAGGACGATGCCGGCGAGCAGGGCGACCACGATCGGCAGGCCCTGGTGGCCGGCGAGGAGGTCTCCGGTCATGAATGCCGAGAGCCCGAGCACCGAGCCGACCGAGAGATCGACGTTGCGGGTGATCACCACCAGCGTCTGCCCCACGGTGAGCAGGGCGATGATCGAGGCGTTGAGCAACAGGTCGCGGATGCTCTGGGCGCTGAGGAAGCGGGGGTTGTAGGCAGCGGTGACGGCGACGACCAGGCCGAGGACGAGCAGGATGCCCAGCTCGCGGATGCGCAGGGCGACCTCGACGAGATGGCTGCCGCGCCGGCTGCGCTCCTCGGCCGCCTCCCACTCGGGTCGATCGACGGTGACGCTCATCCGCCCACCTCTGTGGTTGTGTGGCCGGTCGCTGCGAACATGACCCGCTCCTCGGTCGCCTCCTGGCGGGAAAGCTGGGCGGTGAGCCGGCCCTCGTGCATGACCAGCACGCGATCGGCCATGCCGAGGATCTCGGGCAGCTCGGAGGAGATCATCAGGACCGCGACGCCCTGACCGGCGAGGTCGGACAGCAGCCGGTGGACCTCCGCCTTGGCCCCGACGTCGATGCCGCGGGTCGGCTCGTCGACGATCAGGACGGTGGGGCGGCGGGCCAGCCACTTGGAGAGGACGACCTTCTGCTGGTTGCCGCCTGACAGGGCCGAGACCGGGTCGCTCAGGTGGGCGTACCTCAGCTGCAACCGGGCCGCCCAGTCGGCCGCCAACCGCCGTTCGTCAGCGTCGCGGATGAACAGGCCGCGGCGGAGCCGGCCGAGCGACGCCAGGCTGGCGTTGCGCGCGATCGACAGGTCCATCACCAGGCCCTGCTCCCGGCGGTCCTCGGGGACGAAGCCCATGCCGGCGGCCATCGCGGCCGTCGGCGACCCCGGTGGGAGCTGGCGTCCTTCGACGATCACCTCGCCCGCGTCGCGCCGGTCGATCCCGAACGCGGCACGGGCGACCTCGCTCCGCCCGGCGCCGACCAGACCGGCCAGGCCGACGATCTCGCCGTGATGGAGGTCGAAGCTGACGTCGGTGAAGACACCCTCCCGCGTCAGCCGCCGGACGGAGAGCGCGACGTCCCCGCGGGTCGCCTCCTGCTTCGGGTAGAGCGCGTCCAGCTCACGGCCGACCATCCGGCGGATCAGGTCGTCGGTGGAGAGTCCTTCGAGTGGGCCGGTGAACACCTGCCGGCCGTCCCGCATGACGGTCACCCGCTGGCACAGGGCGAACACCTCGTCGAGCCGGTGGGAGATGAACAGGACGGCCGCACCGTGGTCCTGGAGCGTGCGCGCGACCGAGAAGAGCCGCTCGACCTCGGCCCCGGACAGCGCCGCGGTCGGCTCGTCCATCACGATGACCTGGGCGTCGAACGAGAGCGCCTTGGCGATCTCGACGATCTGCTGGTCGGCGATGGACAGGCCGCGGGCGGGACGGGACGGGTCGAGCGGGACCCCGAGGCGCTGCATGAGCGCCTCCACCTGGTCGCGCATGGCACGAGCGTCGATCCGGCGGCCGGCCGCCAGCGGCTGACGACCCATGAAGATGTTCTCCGCCACCGACAGGTCGGGGAAAAGCGTCGGTTCCTGGTAGATGACGGCGATCCCGGCGTCGCGGGCGTCGGCGGGGCCGTGGAGCCGGAGTTCCCTGCCCTCGAGGAGCAGCCGGCCGCTGTCGGGCCGGTGGACGCCGGCGAGGATCTTCACCAGCGTGGACTTGCCGGCGCCGTTCTCCCCGACCAGCGCGTGCGTCTGGCCCGGGTACAGCTCGATCGAGCCGTCCTCCAGGGCTCGAACCGAGCCGAACGACTTGCTGGCATGCTCGAGCACCAAGCGCGGTCCACTGGACGTCTCGGCCGATTGCGCCGCGCCGCGGTCATCGCGCTGGGCCACGAGGCCTCCTCGACGAAGCGTGCAAGGTGGTTTTGAAACGTGTCATCTAGTAGCCTGGGACGGTAAAGGTCCAGAATGTGCAGTGTCAAGGGTCAATCCCGATCCTTCGCCATCTACAGGTGGCAGGGACTTTTCCCCAATGTCCATGACACGATTCAGCGGGATATCCTGCTCGGCCAGGTGCGCATGACGAGGAGACCGGTGAAGGGATCGGCGAGGAGCCGCAGCGTCCGAGATGTGGCCGCGCACGCCGGGGTCTCGGTCGGGACCGTCTCCAACGTCCTGAACCGTCCCGACGCCGTCGCGCCGGCCACTCGGGCACGGGTCCAGCGGGCGATCGCCGAGCTGGGGTTCGTCCCCAACGAGTCCGCCCGCCAGCTACGAGGGGGGCATAGCCGCACCATCGGGCTGGTGGTGCTCGACGTGGGGAACCCGTTCTTCACCGACGTCGCCAAGGGCGTCGAGGACGCCGTCACCGAGGCCGGGCTCACGGTGATCCTCTGCGACAGCGCCGAGCAGGTCGAGCGCGAGTACCGCTACCTCGACCTGCTCGAGGCGCAGCGCGTCAAGGGCGTCCTGATCACTCCGGTCGAGGGCGTGAGCAAACGGCTCCGCGCCCTGCGCCAGCATGACATCCCGGTGGTGCTGGTCGACCGGTTCGCGTCGACCCGCAACGTCTGCTCGGTCTCGGTCGACGACGTCTACGGCGGTGAGCTCGCCGCCGCCCACCTGGTGGAGCAGGGACACCGTCGGATCGCGTTCGTGGGCGGTCCCTTCGGCCTCAAGCAGGTCCAGGACCGGTATGACGGTGCCAGAAGGATCGTGCTCCGGGCTGGACTGCCAGAGGCGGCGCTCGTCATGGTGGAGGTCCCTGCCCTCACGTTCCAGTCGGGGCTTGCCGCCGGCGCCCGGATCGCCGAGATGACGCCAGGCGACCGGCCGACGGCGGCGTTCTGCGCCAACGACCTTCTCGCCGTCGGGCTGCTTCAGGAGATGACCCGCCGGTCGCTGCGGGCCCCCGACGACCTCGCGATCGTCGGCTACGACGACATCGTGTTCGCGGCGGCTGCCGCGGTCCCGCTGTCGAGCGTGCGGCAGCCCCGGGAGCAGCTCGGCCGTGCCGCCGCCGAGCTGCTCCTCGAAGAGGCGACCGATGGCGCCAACCACCGCCACCGACGCCTGGTGTTCGAGCCTGACCTGGTCGTGCGCGACTCGAGCGACCTCAGCGTGGCGGCGCGGCCGGCCGCGCCGCTCGACGCGCTCGCCGATGGCACCCGGGCCGCGGCCGGCAACGAGGAGACCGGCGGCAGCGTCGAAACCGACCGCGGCGCATAGCCCGACGGACGGCACCGGAGGCCGGCGTTCAGGCCGCGACCCGAGGCGCCCGCCGGCCGGTGCCAGGAGCGCGTCGGTCCCCGTCGGTCGTCGGAGCCTCCGGCAGTCGCAGGCGCTTGAGCAGCACGGCGTTGACCGCGACCAGGAAGCTGGAGCCGGACATCGACAGGGCGGCGATCTCCGGGCGGAGCGAGAGCCCGAAGGCGGGCTCGAAGACGCCGGCGGCGATCGGCAGCGCGATCGCGTTGTAGCCGACCGCCCAGCCCAGGTTCTGGCGCATCTTGCGCAGCGTGCCGCGGCCGATCGCGAGCGCCGTGGGGACGTCGAGGGGGTCGGACCGCATCAGCACCACGTCGGCGGTCTCGACCGCCACGTCGGTGCCGGCGCCGATGGCGATGCCGAGGTCGGCCGTTGCCAGGGCGGGGGCGTCGTTGACGCCGTCGCCGACCATGGCCACCTTGTGGCCCTGGCGTTGCAGCTCGGCCACCTTGGCCGCCTTGTCGCCCGGCAGGACCTCGGCGATCACCCGGTCGATGCCGAGCTCCGCGGCGATCCGCTCGGCGGTGGCCCGGTTGTCGCCGGTGAGCATGACCACCTCGTTCCCGGCCTGGTGCAGGGCTTCGACGGCGGCGACCGAGGTCTCCCGCGGCGCGTCGGCGATCGCCAGCAACCCGGCGGCGCGGCCGTCGACGGCGACCGCCACCACCGTGCGGCCGCCGGCGGCCAGCTCCTCGCGCCTGCCGGCCAGCTCGCCGAGGTCGACGCCTTCCCGGGCGAGCAGCCGCGGATTGCCGACCGCGACCCGATGGCCGTCCACGGTGGCGACCGCGCCGTGGCCGGGGACGTTCTCGAAGTGGGTCGCGGCCGCCTCGGGCACGCCGGCCGCCTCGGCCCGCCGCACGACCGCCTCGGCCAGGGGGTGCTCCGAGGCACGCTCCACCGCGGCGACCAGCCGCAGCAGCTCGGCCTCTGACAGGCCGCCGGCGACCACGCCGGTCACCTCGGGCTCACCCTTGGTGAGCGTGCCGGTCTTGTCCAGCACTACCAGGTCGATCCTGGCCGCGGTCTCCAGCGCCATCGCGTTCTTGAACAGGATGCCGCGCTTGGCGCCGAGCCCGGTGCCGACCATGATCGCGGTCGGGGTGGCGAGCCCGAGCGCGTCGGGGCAGGTGATCACGACCACGGTGATCGCGTACAGCACCGCGTCGCTGAGCGGCCGGTCGCTCAGCAGCGCCCAGGCGGCAAAGGTGAGCCCGCCGCCGATCAGGGCCACCAGGACCAGCCAGAACGCGGCCCGGTCGGCGAGCGCCTGGCCGGGCGCCTTGGAGTTCTGGGCCTCCTGGACGAGCTTGACGATCTGGGCGAGCGCGGTGTCCGACCCGACCTTGGTGGCCCGCACCCGCAGGGTGCCGTTCTGGTTGATGGTGGCGCCGATCACCGCCGCTCCCGGCTGTTTGTGCACCGGGAGGCTCTCGCCGGTCACCATCGACTCGTCGACCTCGCTCTCCCCCTCCTGGACCAGCCCGTCGACGGCGATCCTGGCGCCAGGCCGGACCAGGAGCAGGTCGCCGACGGCGACCTCGGCGGTGGGGATCTCGACCGGCTGGCCGTCGCGCAGCACCAGCGCCATCGGTGGGGCGAGGTCGAGCAGGACGCGGATGGCGTCGTTGGCGCCGCCCCTGGCGCGCATCTCGAACCAGTGGCCGAGCAGGACGAACGCGGCCAGGACGGTGGCGGCCTCGTAGAAGACCTCGCCGCCACCGGTGAGCGTGACCCAGACCGAGTACAGCCAGCCCGCGCCCACCGCCACGGCGACCAGCACCATCATGTCCAGGGTGCGGGCGCGCAGGGCGGCCAGCGCGCCGCGGAAGAAGATCGCGCACGACCACAGGATCACCGGCAGGCTGAGCAGCAGCGACCAGACGTCGTCGCGGAGCCCGAAGGGCGCCGCCGCCTCGAAGCCGAGGACCTCCCGGCCGATCGGCGACCACAGCAGGATCGGCACGGAGAACACGGCCGCGACCAGGAAGCGGTTGCGCATGTCGGCGGCCATCGCCGCCATCGACATCCCGCCGTGCCCCGCGTGCCCGCCGTGGCCCGCCTCGCCGGCGGTGTGCCCGTCGTGGGCGGCGCGTGGCGCTGGTGCCGCCTCGGCCACCGGTCCGATGTGGGCGCCACCATGCCCGCCTGCCGCCTCGGCCGCGGGCTCCGGCTGGGCGGCCGGGTCGAGCAGGGGATCGCAGAGGTGGGCGGGGACCGACTGGCCGGCGCAGTGGTAGCCGCACTCCTCCACCCAGCGACGCAGGCTGGCGAGGGAGGTCGTGGCCGGGTCGTAGGTGACCGTGGCCGTCTGGGCGACCGGATTCGCCTCGACCCGCTCGACCCCGGGCCGGCGGGCGAGCGCCTTCTCGACGACCTGCTTGGAGGACGCCCGGAGCACGCCACGCACGTCCAGGACGGCCGTGGCGGTCGTCCGTTGCTCGCTCATGGTGCTCCCCTGTCGAGTCGAGTCGGGCCACCTGGTTCAGGTTACCCTACGGGGGTATAGTGAAAGGCGCCGAGGCCATGGCCGCGGCAGGCGTCGACGGAGCGTGGAGGGCCGATGCGCGGGTACACCGAGAGCAAGGACCAGGTGCTGAGCCGTCTGCGCCGGGTCGAAGGGCAGGTGCGCGGCTTGCAGCGCATGGTCGACGAGGACGCCTACTGCATCGACGTCCTGACGCAGATCTCCGCCGCCAACGCCGCCCTGCGCAGCGTCGCGGTGGCGCTGCTCGACGGCCACCTGCGCCACTGCGTCCGCGACGCGGCCAGCGACGACGCCCGCAGCGACGCGATCGTCACCGAGGCGACCGACGCCATCAACCGCCTGCTCAAGGCCTAGCGCCGGGGAGCGCTCCCGATGACCAGGCTGACCGTAAGCTGTTGAGAGGAACGATGCCGACCCCAGAGCGCACCGCACCGCCGGAGCACGACCGGGCCACGGCCGACGCCGTGGACTTCGTGGTCGGCGGGATGACCTGCGGGTCGTGCGCGGCGCGGGTGCAGCAGGTCCTCAGCAGGACCGAAGGGGTGGCCGAGGCCGAGGTCAACTTCGCCACCGGACGGGCCCACGTGCGGCTGACTCGCCAGGTACCAGCCGCCGAGCTTCAGGCCAGGGTCTCCGAGATCGGCTACCGCCTCACTCCCCTGCCCCGCGAGCCGCGGGAGCCTGGAGGCGAGGAGGCGGCGGCCAGCCGGTCCTGGGGACGCCGGGTGGCGGCGGTCGCCCCGGCCGCGGCGTTCGCGCTGCTCGGCATGGTCCGGCCGTCCCTGGTGGAGGCGGACGGTTGGAGGCTGGCCTCGCTGCTGGTCGCGACCGTGGTGCAGTTCGGGATCGGCTGGCCGTTCCTGCGCGAGGCGGCCAGGCGCGCCCGCCACCTGAGCGCCAACATGGACACGCTGGTCGCGGTCGGCACCCTGGCCGCCTACGGCTACAGCGTGTGGGAGCTGGCCGCCGGCGGGACCGAGCTGTACTTCGAGACCAGCATCCTGCTGATCGCGTTCCTCAGCCTCGGCCGCTGGCTGGAGGCGCGGGCCCGGCGCCGCGCCGGGCAGGCGGTCCGCGCGCTGCTCGAACTCGGCGCCAAGCAGGCGAGGATCGTCCGCGACGGCGCCGAGGTCGAGGTCCCGGTGGAGCAGGTGGCCTTCGGCGACCTGGTACGGGTCCGGCCCGGTGAGAAGGTCCCGGTCGACGGCGAGGTGGTCGCGGGGGCCAGCGCGGTCGACGAGTCGATGCTGACCGGCGAGAGCGTCCCGGTCGACAAGGCGGCCGGCGACCGGGTCGCTGGTGCCACCCTGAACACCAGCGGGGCGCTGACCGTACGGGCCACCGCGGTCGGCGCGGACACGGCGCTGGCGCAGATCGTCCGGCTGGTGGAGCAGGCCCAGGCAGGCACCGGGCAGGTCCAGCGGCTGGCCGACCACATCTCCGCGGTGTTCGTCCCGGCGGTCATCGGCGTCGCGGCGCTGACCTTCGCCGGGTGGTGGCTGCTCGGCGGCGACCCGGTCGCGGGCCTCAGCGCCGCGGTGGCGGTGCTGATCATCGCCTGCCCCTGCGCGCTCGGCCTGGCAACCCCGACCGCCATCATGGTCGGCACCGGCCGCGGCGCGGAGCTCGGCATCCTCATCAGGAGCGTCGACGTGCTCGAGCGCACCCGCCGCATCACCACCGTGGTGTTCGACAAGACCGGCACCCTCACCGAGGGGCGCATGACCCTGACCCGGGCGGTGGCCGGCGCCGGTGTCAGCCAGGACGAGCTGCTCCGCCTGGCGGGCGCGGCCGAGGCCGACAGCGAGCATCCCCTCGGCGTGGCGGTGGCGACGGCCGCCCGCGAGCTCGGCCCGCTGCCGCCGGCCACCGGCTTCGAGGCGCTCGCCGGTCAGGGCGTCCGCGCCGAGGTCCACGCCGGCGACCGGCGGACCGAGACCGTCTGGGTCGGCCGGCGCAAGCTCGCCGCCGACGCCGGCCTGCTGGTCCCCGGCGCGCTCGCCGACGCCGGCGAGCGGCTGGAGCGGGCCGGTGAGACGGTGCTGTGGGCCGGCTGGGACGGCGAGGTCCGCGGTGTGCTGGCGGTGGCCGACACCCTCAAGCAGGGCGCCGGCGAGCAGGTTGGCCGCCTCCACGCGATCGGCCTCGAGGTCGCCATGCTGACCGGCGACAACGCCACCACCGCGGCGGCGGTCGCCGAGCGGGTGGGGATCGACCGCGTGCTCGCCGAGGTGCTGCCCTCCGACAAGGTCGCCGAGGTCGCCCGCTTGCAGGCGGAGGGGAGGCTGGTTGCCGTGGTCGGCGACGGTGTCAACGACGCGCCGGCGCTGGTCCAGGCCGACCTCGGCATCGCCATCGGCACCGGGACCGACGTGGCCATCGAGTCGAGCGACCTGACTCTGCTCCGCGGCGACCTGGAGGGCGTCGCCACCGCCATCGAGCTGTCGAGGCGCACCTACCGCACCATCGTCGAGAACCTGTTCTGGGCGTTCGCCTACAACGCCGCCGCCATCCCGCTGGCAGCGGCCGGCCTGCTCAACCCGGTGGTCGCCGGCGCCGCCATGGCCGTGTCGAGCGTGAGCGTGGTCGCCAACTCGCTGCGGCTGCGCCGCTTCCAGCACGCGCCGCGCTGACCCCGCCCGTCGCCCCGGCGCTGGCCTCGCCTTGCGATGGCGGGTGGGGCGGAGCCTGTACCGTGTCTGGAACCGCTGGGCGGTACCAGGAGAGGAGGCTGCCGCGATGTGCCGCATGGCCGGCTACGTCGGCCCGCCCGCGCCGCTGTCGCTGCTGCTCGCCGACACGCCGCACTCCCTGTACCAGCAGGCCTTCCGGCCGCGGCTGCTGGACGAGAGCAGCGTGAACGTCGACGGCACCGGGGTGGTGTGGTGGCCGCCTGGCGAGCGCGAGCCGATCCGCTACGCCACCGAGCTGCCTCCCTGGTCCGACGCGAACCTGCTGCCGCTCGCCGCGCGGCTGCGCGGCGGCGTGCAGCTGGCCGCGGTCCGCTCGGCGACGCCCGGGCTGCCCTACGGGCCCGGCGCGGTGGCCCCGTTCACCCACGACGGGCTGGCGGTCGCCCACAACGGCCGCATCGAGAACTTCCGCGGCCCGATCGGCCGGCGGCTGCTCGACGCCCTGCCCGACGACCTCTTCCACGCCAGCGGCACCATCACCGACTCGGTGGCGCTGTTCCTCACCGTGGTCCACCACCACCGCATCCGGCCCGAGAAGGGCCTGGCCGGGGCGGTCGCCGCCGCCGTGCTCGACGCCGCCAAGCTCTCCGCCGACGCGGGCGAGTGGGCGACCCTCACCGTGTTGGCCAGCGACGGCGAGTGCCTCGTCGGGGCCCGCACCGCCGTCGGCGCACCCTCCTACACGCTGTTCACCCTCGACGGCGATCCCGAGCGGCCCGGCGCCGCGCTGGTGGCCTCCGAGCCGCTCGACGACCACGCCGGCTGGCGTGAGGTGCCCGACCATCACCTGGTCGAGGTCAGCCGCGACCAGGTGCGGGTGGTGCCCCTCGACACCGAGCCGCGCCGATGACCGCGGCCAGCACGGTCCCGTCGGTGCCTCCGGGACCATGACCGGCCGGGAGGAGAGCCAGGCCTGGCTGCCGCGCGCCGCCGCCGGCGCCGCCGACCGCCGCGCCGTGGAGCACGCGACGGACGGCTCACCGCCCGAGGGCGACCGGACCGCGGCGCTGGCCGACCGGCTCTTCCTGGACGCGGTGGGGGCGCTCGAGCTCTACACCGTCTACCTCGGTGAGCGGCTCGGCCTGTACCGGGCGCTCGCCGACGACGGCCCGGCCACCTCCTCGGAGCTGGCCGGGCGCACCGGCACCGCCGAGCGGTACGTCAGGGAGTGGCTGGAGCACCACGCCGCCAGCGGGTTGCTGGAGGTCGACGACCCGCGGGCGGAGCCGCTGGCGCGCCGCTACCGGCTCCCACCAGAGCATATGCCGGTGCTGGTCGACACCGACGACCTCCGCTACCAGGCGTACATGGGCGTCGACCTGGTGCGCGCGGGGCGTCCGCTGCCGCAGCTGGTGGAGGCGTTCCGGTCCGGGGACGCACCGCCGCCGCTGCCGTGGGAGCCGGAGGGCAGGGCGGAGTTCAACCGCGCGCTCTTCCTCAACCTGCTCGGCAAGCAGTGGCTGCCACAGATCCCCGAGATCGACCGGCGGCTCCGCGCCGAGCCGCCGGCGCGGGTCGCCGACATCGGCTGCGGCACCGGCTGGTCGAGCATCTCCATGGCCCAGGCGTACCCGCGGATCGCGGTGGACGGCTTCGATCTCGACCCGGACGTCGTGGTGGCCGCGCGGGCCAACGCCGCCGGTGCGGGCGTGGCCGACCGGGTGCGGTTCTCGGTCGCCGACGCCTCCGACCGGTCCGGGACCGGCCGCTACGACCTGGTGACCATCTTCGAGGCGCTGCACGACATGGCCCGCCCCGTCGACGCCCTGCTGGCGGCACGATCGATGCTCGGCGAGGCCGGGTCGGTGCTGGTCGCCGACGAACTGGTCGCCGACGAGTTCACCGCCCCCGCCCCGGTGCTCGACCGCTACTCCTACGGCTGGAGCGTGGTGTCGTGCCTGCCAGCGGTCATGGGCGACCCCGCCACCGCGGCGACCGGAGCGGTGATGCGACCGGCCACGCTGCGCCGCTACGCCACCGAGGCCGGCTTCGGCCAGACCGAGGTCCTCCCGGTCGAGACCGGGGTCTGGCGCCTCTACCGGCTGGTCCCGTAGGGCGCGTGTCGCAGCCTCGGCCTATCCTCCGTCGTGCATCCAGGAAGCGCAGGCGCGGCGAGCGCAAGGAGGCCGCGATGGCACAGCGTATCGGGCACTTCGAGATAGGTGCCGCGGAGGTCGACGGGCAGATCGATTTCTACCGCGAGCTGTTCGGCTGGCAGGTCCAGAAGGTCGCCGACGGCTACGCGATGGTCGACACGCAGGCCGGCAGCGGCCTGGGCGGCGGCATCGGCAAGTCGAGCGACGGCACCCCCTGGGTGTCGTTCTACGTCGGAGCGAGCGACCTGAAGGCCACCCTGCGGCGGGCCGAGTCACTCGGCGGCGCCACCGAGCTCGACGTGACCGTGATCCCGGATCTGCTGACCTTCGCCATGTTCCGCGACCCCGACGGCAACCTGGTCGGCCTGGTCGAGTCCCCGGACTCGGACCAGGCGGAGACGCGCGGGCCCAGCGCCGGTGACGGCGCGCCGGTCGACTGGTTCGAGGTCCTCGGCGCCGACGCCGAGCGCACCCAGCGGTTCTACTGCGACCTGTTCGGCTGGACCCCGGCGGCGTCGGGGGCTCCCGCCTACCACCTGGTGCAGACGGAGGAGGCCGGCATCGGCGGCGGCCTCGGCAGCGGTGCCGGCCATGTCTGGGCCACGCTGTACGCCAAGGTCCCCGATGTGGAGGCGACCCTGGCGAAGGCCGAGCGCCTTGGTGGCAGCCGTGTCTACGGCCCGGACCAGGTCGACGACCACATGAAGACCGGCGCGTTCCGCGACCCGGCCAGCAACGTCTTCGGCGTGTACGAGCACAAGGATCACTGAGCGGCGCTCCGGGGGGAGGGCGGGGCTCGCGGCCGCGGCGGCGCCGCGAGCCCCGGGCGGCGGCGCGGTCGCCCGGACGCTCGACGAGGCCGCAGTGACCACCCGGGCTGTCCGTCCGCGCGAGCTGGGCCCGCGTGACGCGGCACGGAGTACTCCGGACCAGCCCAACCTCGGCGGTCAGACGGCCGCGTCGAGGCGCTGGCGCTGCTCGGGCGTCAGCGTCAGCGCGAAGCCGGCGGCGGCCTCGTCGAGCTGTGCCGGGGTGCTCACCCCGACGATCGGGGTGATCGGCGGGTCGCCGCCGGCGAGCCAGGCGAGCACCACCTGGTTGCGGGAGACGCCCAGCTCGTCGGCGATCTCGGCGAGCACGGCCAGCCGGCGGGTCGTGCCCGGGTGGTCGTAGCCCTCGGGCAGCGGGCGGTCGGACCGGGTGTAGGCGCCGTTGATCAGCGCGGTATAGGCCCACAGCGACAGCTCATCCTCGCCCCGCACGTAGTCGAGCACGTCCTCGGTGACGAACCGGTGGGAGGCGTCCACCGTCGCCCATGCCCCGGGGCGCGGCTGGACGTAGGAGTGGCGCAGCTGGATCGCGCCGTAGGAGGCCCAGCCGTTGGCCCAGGCGATCTGGCGGGCGCGCTCCACCCGCCACACCGGATGGTTGGAGCAGCCCAGCCGGCCCACGGTGCCGTCGGCGACCAGGCCGGCGAGCGCGCCGACGGTCTCCTCCAGCGGTACCTTCAGATCCTGCATGTGGGTCCAGTACAGGTCGATCCGGTCGGTGCCGAGCCGGGTGAGGCTCGCCTCGGCGGCGGCCTTGATGGCCGGCGCCGAGAGCCCCTCGGCGCTTGCGGGCCACTCCCCCGCCACCGTCGGGGCCGCCCCGACCTTGGTGCTGATGACCAGGTCGTCCCGCACGCCGGGGCGGCGCGCCAGCCAGCGGCCGATGAGCGCTTCGCTCTGGCCGCCGAGGCCGCTCGGGTCGGTCCAGAAGGAGTAGGCGTTGGCGGTGTCGATGACCCGGCCGCCGGCCGCGACGAACCGGTCCAGCAGGTCGAACGAGGTCCGCTCGTCCACCCGGGTGCCGAAGAACATGGTCCCGAGTGCGAGGTTGGCGGGTTCCATGACTGCCCTTCCCCCGGCGGCGGCCGCCGGTGCGCGTCTCGAACTCTGGTCGGGTCGGTGTTAGCGGGCGAGGCTGGCCCGGGCGGCGGCCGGGTCGAGCCGGTTGGCGGTGCTGGCAAGCGCGCGGGCGGCGACCCGGCGCACCCGGCGGGGCTGCTCGCCCTCGGCGGGGCCGAGCTCCTCCTGGCGCACCGGCGCGCCGGGCAGCGCCGAGGTCGCGAGGCTTCTGGTCAGCTGGTTGGCGATGATGCCGGCGAATGGCTGCATCATGATGGGCGGTCCTCCTTCGAACCGACGGTCGTCCGGTGACGGGGTGGCGGGATCACGAGGGTGGGCCGGTGGAGGCACGGACGGCGAGCTCGGTCGGCAGCAGGATCTCCTCGGCGCCGCGCCCCGGGCTCGGGTCGAGCAGCAGGCGGCCGGCGACCACGCCCTTGTCGAGCAGCGGCTGCCTGACGGTGGTCAGCGCCGGGGTGACCAGGGTGGCGTCGGGCGCGTCGTCGAACCCGCTGACCGAGAGGTCGTCGGGCACGGTCAGCCCCTGCTCGCGGGCGGCGCGCATGGCGCCGATGGCGAGCACGTCGCTGGTGGCCAGGATGGCGGTGGGCCGGGGGTTGCGGGCGAGCAGCACCCTGGCGGCGTCCATGCCGCCGGCCACGGAGTTGGGCGTCTGCTCCTGGATCTCGACATCCTCCCAGCGCAGGCCGGCGGCGCGCACCGCGTCGGCGTAGCCCTCGAGCCGCGCCCTGGTGATGGTGAAGGTGGCCGCCGCCTGCCGCTCCGGGGTGACCGGACCGTTGTAGCCATCGGCGGCGAGCCGGAAGGTGATCACCGCGACGCGCTCGTGGCCGAGGCCGAGCAGGTGCTCGGCGACGCTGCGGGCGCCGGCGCGGTCGTCGATGCCGACGAAGGAGGCGCCGGGCAGTCTGGGCTCGTCCACCACCACGGTGGGCAGGCGGCGGGCGACCACCGCCTTGACGCCGGAGGCGTCGCTGGACATCGAGTACACCAGGAACCCGTCCACCACCGCGCCCCGCACCGCGCCGGCCGGAGGGCCGGCGCCGTCAGGGGCCGAGGGCGGCAGCAGCAGCAGGCCGGTGCCTTCCCGCTCGCCGACCTGGGCGACGCCCTGGAGGAAGCTGACCGCGGCCGGGTCGGTGAAGGCGTAGGACAGGCGCTCCGCCAGGAGCACGCCGACCACGCCGGCGTGACCGGACCGCAGGGTCCTCGCCGCCGGGTCGGGCCCGCAGTAGCCGAGCTCGTCGGCGGTCCGCATGATCCGCTCCCGCAGCTTGGGGTTGAGCTGGTCGGGGCGGCTGTAGGCGTTGGACACGGTGGTCCGCGAGACGCCGACCAGATCGGCGATGGACTGCAGCGTCACCCGCTGCTCCTCGCCCTTCCTGCTCGCCATCACCCTCACCTCTGGTCCCGGCACCTGGTTACGTATCGAGCTGCGGTATCAAGCTACTGTATCGATCAAGTCTTGATCGATACAGTACGCGCGGGCGGGGTGATCCGCAAGCGGTGTGGACGATCTCGGTCGCCACCTCACGTCCGCCCGCCGCCACGCGTCTACCAGGTAGCAAGGAAGACAGCGGCAGCGGGAGGACCGATGATGCGTGCGCACACCGTGATCGACTCGCCGATGGGGGCGCTGACCCTGGTCGGCACCGACGGCGCCCTGAGCGGCGTCTACATGGAGGACCACCTGCACATGCCGGACCCGTCCAGCTTCGGACCGCGGGCCGCCGCCGGGTTCGAGGAGGCCGCCGAGCAGCTCGGGGAGTACTTCGCCGGGCGGCGCCAGCGGTTCACCCTCCACACCCGCCTGGCGGGCACCGACTTCCAGCGCCGCGTCTGGCAGGCGGTGACCACCATCCCCTACGGGCAGACCTGGACCTACGCGCAGCTGGCCGACGCGGTCGGCCGGCCCGACCGGCTCCGCGCCGTGGCCGCGACCAACGGCAGGAATCCGGTCGCCGTGGTGGTGCCCTGCCACCGCGTGGTCGGCAGCGACGGCAGCCTCACCGGGTTCTCCGGCGGGCTGGCGCGCAAGCACTTCCTGCTCGACCTGGAGCGCCCCGGTGACCAGGGGCAGCTCTTTTGATCATGGGACCGCGCATCCAGCCGACCCAGGACGCCCGCCGCGCATGAGCAGGCAGCCCTTTGAAGCGATCGTGGCCGCGTACGGCCCGACGGTGCTGCGCGTCTGCCGCGCCATCCTCGGCCCCACCGCAGCCGACGACGCCTGGTCGGAGACGTTCCTGGCCGCCATGCGCGCCTACCCGGACCTCCGGCCTGGCGGCAACGTCGAGGCGTGGCTGGTCACGATCGCCCACCGGAAGGCGATCGACCAGCTCCGCGCCTCCTCGCGGCGCGCGATCCCAACCGACGACCTGCCGGAGCGACCAAGCGGGGACGGCGTCCCGGGTGGCTGGGAGGCCGACCTGTGGGCCGCGCTGGAGACGCTCACGCTCAAGCAGCGCCAGGCGGTCGCCTACCACTACCTCGCCGGCCTGCCCTACGCGGAGGTCGCCGAGCTCCTCGGCGGCAGCCCGGAGGCGGCCCGGAGAGCAGCGGCCGACGGCATCGCGGCACTGCGCAAGACCTATCTGGAAGGAGCGGCACGATGATGACCGCGCACCCGACCGGCGACGGCGAGCTGTTCGCGGCGCTGCCCGTCCACGACGAAGCGGCACGGCATCGCCTGCACGCCCGCCTGGTGGCGGCCGCGGAGCAGGCCGGCATCCTCGACGTCGCCTACCGCACCATCGACACCCCGGTCGGCACGCTGCTGCTGGCCGCCACCGACCAGGGCCTGGTCCGTGTGGCCTACGCCAGCGAGGACCACGACCTGGTCCTGCGGCAGCTCGCCGACCGGGTCAGCCCTCGGGTGCTGCGCGCGCCCGCCCGCCTCGACTCGCCGGCGAAGGAACTCGACGAGTACTTCGCCGGCCGGCGCAGCCGGTTCGACCTGCCGCTGGACTTCCAGCTCTCGCGCGGCTTCCGCCGCGCCGTCCTGTCGCACCTGACCGAGATCGGCTACGGCACGACCGCCAGCTACGCGGCGGTCGCCGCCGCCGCCGGCAACCCGAAGGCGGTGCGGGCGGCCGCGACGGCGTGCGCGACCAACCCGCTCCCGGTGGTGGTGCCCTGCCATCGCGTGGTGCGCAGCGACGGCTCCATCGGCGGCTACGCCGGCGGTACCGACGTCAAGAAGACCCTGCTGGCGCTTGAGGCCGCCGCCTGACCACCCTCACTCCAGCTTGGCGGCGGCGCAGGCCTGCTGGTAGGCGGCGGTGCAGATCTGGTCGACCTTCAGGAAGCCGTCGGCGATCACCGTGTCCTTGATGTTGTCCTTGGTGACCGGCACCGTGTCGAGCAGGACGGAAGGAACGTCCTTCTGGCCGTTGTTGACCTTGGCGGTGGCGAGCTTGTCGGCGTCGGCACGCTTGTCGTTGACCAGGTCGACGGCGAGCTCCGCGGCGGTCTCCGCGATCTTCTTGATCGGCTGGTACACGGTCATGAGCTGCTCGCCGGTGAGGATCCGCTGGATCCCGGCGACCTCGGCGTCCTGGCCGGTGACCGGGCGGGTGGACGGGTCGATGCTCGCCCCCTTGAGCGCCGCGATCGCACCGCTGGCCATCCCGTCGTTGGCCACGTAGACGCCGTCGAAGCCGGTCTTGCCGAGCGCGGTGATGGCCTGCTCCATCTCCTGCTGCGCCTTGTCCGGGCTCCAGTCGGGCGTGTCGAACTCCTTGCCGACCTTGACGCCGGCCGGGTCGAGGATGCTGTGCGCGCCCTTCTTGTACGGCGGGGCATTGGAGTCCGTCGGCGAGCCGTTGATCATCACCACCGTTGGCGACGCCTTGCCGCCCTGCTTGAGCGCGTCGAGCAGCGCCTTGCCCTGCTGCTGGCCGACCTTGAAGGGGTCGATCGACACGTAGTAGTCGAGATCCGCCTTGGCGACCAGACGGCCGTAGCTGATCACCGGGATGTTCGACTGCTTGGCGCGGCTCACGATGCTCGCCGCGGACTGGACGTCGACGGCGTCCAGGACCAGCACCTTGGCGCCGTTGGTGATCGCCGCCTCGGCCTGCTGCTGCTGCTTGGCCGCGTCCTGGTCCGCGTTGGAGTAGAGCACCTTGCAGTCCGAGCAGAGTTCCTTCACCCGGCGTTCGAAGTTCGGCTTGTCCTGCTGCTCGTACCTGGTGGTCTTGCTCTCCGGCAGGAACAGGGCGATCTTCTTCTCCCCGCCGCCCCCGCCGCCGCTGGACGGGTTCTCTTTGGTGGTGGCGCAGGCGCCCGCGAGCAGCGCCACCGCCGCCACCACGACCACCGCCCGAATCCTCGTCAGTGCCGCGTTGCTCACCATCTCATCCCCACCTTCCGGACGCTCCCGCCAGCGGCAGCGCTGCCCGTTCGTCCTCTTCCAGGCTGGCGAGGCGCATCTTGCCCCCGATGTCCGCCCGTTACGCCTGGCCGTCTGAACCGGCTGACCAACCTCACTGCGTCGCCGTGACGACGCAGCGCCGCAGCTCCTCGACCGCCTCCGGGGGCCCCTCGACCGTCACGCCGCTCGGCCCGCCGGCGCCCTCCCGGTTCCACACCCAGCGCAGCACGGCCGCCGGCGGGCCGCTCACGGTCACGTCGGCCGCGTCGTCGCCGGCACCGTCCTCGACGGCGAACAGCCCCGGGCCGGTCCGCACCCGCCACGCCGCGCCGTCGGTCCGCACCGTGAACGTCCGGCCCGGCGAGCCGGCCAGGACGTCGGTGAAGTAGTCGCCCCACTCGGCGACGCCGTACGCCACGAAGACCTTGAGCAGCTCGTCGATGCCGTCGACGGCGAGGTCGGCCGGGACCGGCGCGACCGGCTGCCCGGTGCCGAGCTCGGCGTCGATGCGGTGGATGACCGTCTCCTGAGCCATCCGCCGGATCCAGAAGCCGACGGTCTGGTCCGTGGTGTACCAGGAGCCGGCCGGATCCTCCGGCCTGCGGGCGGCGAACTCGTCGAGCAGCCCGGCGTACGCCCGGTCAAGCAGCGCGAGCGGCTCCTCGTCGGCGAGCTCCTTCGGCGGCCACGGGTCGGGCTCGGCGTCCTCGCGCATGGCCAGGGTCTTGTGCAGGTACACCTCGCCGACGTGGCGGGTCAGGTCGGCGACGGTCCAGCCGGGACAGCTCGGCACCGCCGCGGTGGGGTCGGTCGGCACGACGGCCCGCAGGCGGGCGAAGTCGGCCGCGAGGCAGTCGAGGAATCGGGAATACTCCATGCCGGACAGTTCAGCACACGCTCACGGCTCGTGCAGCCCGTTTGGCGGCGGACCACCGTGCCACCAGTCGCCCAGCGTGTTGCGGAAGCCCGCCACAGCTCACCCCGCCTCGCACGGGTGTGCGAGGCGGGGTGAGCTGGCGCTGATGATGCCGGCGGCGGGCCTAGCACTTGTCCTTGTAGAGGAACTCCTTGACCCCCGCGTTGTTCATGTTGTCCTTGGTGACCACCACGAAGCCGGTGCCGATCTCCTTCTGGACCGACTCGCCCTTGAGGGCGGCGACGGCCTGCTCGACCCCGGCCTTGCCGATGTCGGCCGGCTTCTGGGCGATGAGGGCCTGGACGATCCCCTGCTCGAGGTCCTCGACCTGCTTGGGCCCGGCGTCGAAGCCGACGATCTTGACCTTCTCGGTCGCCCCGGCGCTGCGAATCCCGGTGGCGGCGCCCTCGGCGGAGAACAGGTTGGTGCCGAAGATGCCGACCAGGTCGCTGTGGGCGGCCAGCGCCGCGGTCGCCTTGGCCGCGGCCTGCTCCGGCTTGTCGTTGGAGTACTCGACCCCGATGTACTTCAGGCCGGGGGTCTTCTTGATCTCCTCCTCGAAGCCCTTGGCCCGGGCGTCGGTGGTGGAGATGCCCGGCTTGACGTTGATCACCAGCACCGAGCCCTTGCCGCCGGTGAGCTTGGCAAGCGTCCTGGCCGCCTCGCGGCCGCCCTCCTCGTTGTCGGAGGCGATCTGCGACTCGGCCAGCTCACCGGCGTTCTCGGTGGTGGTGTCGACGAACACCAGCTTGATCCCGGCCGCCTTGGCCTGGGTGAGGGGCGGGATCATGGCCTTGGTGTCGGTGGGGGCGAC
>DATLQA010000105.1:0-45610 GCA_035535495.1 Actinomycetota bacterium
ATGCCCGACCCCGACCCGCCCTTGAAGATCATGCCCTCCTCGACGTACCAGTTGAGGATCGACGGCATGGTGTCCTCTACCGACAGGATGAAGCAGTTGTGCACCCTGAGGTTGTTGGACAGGTACTCGCCACTGTCGGTCTGGATGTCGAACACGGGCTGCACGCCGCGATCCTCGATCGCGACGATCTCCTCTTCACGCAGATCGCCACAGGATCTGCCGTCCAGCTCCAGCGACGCCGCCAACGTGGCGGCCTTGCCGGCGGAAAGGAACCCGACCTTGGACTGGAACGCTGCCCGTTCGGAGCCGATGTTGACCTGCACCTCGAAGAGGTCGGAACGATTGGGGCGGGCTTCCCGCTTACACAGGCGCCGGGCGTAGATGCCGAGGCGGAGCAGGAGGATCTGAAGGTCTTCGGTCCACCGCTCGCTGATCACCGCGACCGCCACGCGGCTGCTCCCGCCCTGCACGGTCACATACCCGTCGGCCTGGAAGACGCTCCGTAAGTAGGCGGCGACGGCTTCGTTGGATGCGGTCCACAGGCGGGCGGGCACGCGCAGCCCGTGGCCCCTGGCGAGCAGGTCCCAGGACTCGACGAACGGCCGCAGCGCCTCGCCGTAGAGCCGGATGCGGCGGCCGACCAGCTTGGAATCGACGGTGGGGAAGGTGCGCACCTTCTGGTGCACGTTGGGGAGGACAACCGAGAGGTGCTGCTGCACCCAGTCGTACTCCTCGTCGGTCACCGTCATGAACTCGGCGGTGAGCGAGGTATTGGTGCCAGTCCGGTACTGGCCAACGAAGCCGTCCGCCTGCAGCCAACCGGCCAGGGCGGCCTCGGAGGTCTCCCGCGTGCTGGTCGCTGTCCGGGCGAGCGTCGTCACGCCCCCGCCCTCGATGGACTGCTGCTCGAGCGAGGTGGCGAGTTGGCCGACCAAGTCGTCCTGCGAGCCTCGGTGCGGGTAGAGGTGGAGCCGCATGCCGGGCTCGAGCTGATCGACCCGAAGCCAGCCGCCCTGGACGCGCCGCCTCGGCACGGCGAACACCAGGTGGTCGCCGGTGGCCTCGATGAACGACCCGTTGCGGAGCTTCACGCGGAAGACCTGCTTGGAGCCGTTGAACTTGACCGCGCGAACTCTGGTCTCGCCGTGGGCGTCGTAGACCACCGTCCCGACCGCGTGGCGTTCCACCAGCTCCCCGATCCTGACCATGCCCGACGGGGTGCTGACCAACGCGTCGTACGGCTGGCACGCCGAGCACTGCGGTTCTGGCTCGACGCCGACGTTGAACCAGACCGGGGAGTTGAAGGCGGCCTTCTGGTTGGCCAGGAGATGGGTCAGCTCGGCCTGGAAGGCCTCGGCGTCCTCGCCGCCGGCGAAGTAGCCGTCCTTGACGCCCCAGCGGGTGATGGTGCCGGCCACCCGGTCGACCATCTGGCGGACGGAGTGCTCGCGCTGTGGCGTGCCGAGCGGGCCGCGGAAGTACTTCTGGGCGACGATGTTGGTGGCGTTCTGGGACCAGGTGCTCGGGAATTCGAGGTCGCGCTGTTCGAAGGCGACGGTGCCGTCGCGCCAGTTGGTGATCACCGCGTCGCGGCGTTCCCAGGTCAGCTCGTCGTACGGGTGCGCGCTCTTGCTGGTGAAGAGTCGACGCACCTGCAGGCCCTTGCGGGCCGGCCCAGCCTCGACCGACAGAGCATCCCGGGTCTTCGCCACGATGACCTCCTAGTGGGCCCGATCGCTGTCTCGGGCTCACGTCCCCCGAAGAGTGGTCGCGGGCGCTGAGCGCCTCCGCGGACCGCGTGGGACGGCAACGGACAGAACTACAGCGGTGTGATTAAGCAACGAACCCACCGCGTTGGTCAAGCCCCTCCTACACAACATCTTGTGGATAACGTGGCCATCGGGTAGCATTGTACCACAATATCTTGTGGTGGCCGGATCTTGCCGGCCCGGGAGGGAGCCCGGTGCGCTGCCCGTTCTGCGGTACTGACGAGGACCGCGTGGTCGACTCCCGGCCGGCCGACGACGGCGCCGCCATCAGGCGCCGTCGGGCGTGTGCCGGCTGCGGCCGACGCTTCACCACGTTCGAGCGCGTCGACGAGATCCCCCTGCTGATCCTCAAGCGCGACGGCTCCAAGGAGCAGTTCGACCCCGCCAAGGTGGTCTCCGGGTTGGCGAAGGCGTGCAAGAACCGGCCGATCACCGACTCCCAGATCGTACGGATCACCAGTGACATCGAGGAGACGCTCCGGGCCCGCGGCCAGCGCGAGGTCGAGAGCCAGGAGGTCGGGATCGAGCTGCTGAACGCCCTGCGCGACCTGGACGCGGTCGCCTACATGCGCTTCGCCAGCGTCTACAAGGACTTCCAGGACCCCGCCGACTTCGAGCGCGAGCTCGCCGACCTCGGCACCATCCTGCGCAAGGCCACCCCGCCGAAGCCGCGGCCGCACCCGGCCAGATCGTAGGCTGCCGGCGTCCTGACGGTGGCGCCGGCGGACGGGTGCCAGGCAGGATCAGGCCTTCAGCCCGTGGGCACCGGCACCTGCAGCTGCTGGCCCACCTGCAGGCTGCCGTGCAGACGGTTGTCCCGCACCAGCTGGTCGACGACCTCGCGCGGGTCGCGGCCCGGCGCGACCCGGCGGGCGATCCCCCAGAGCGTGTCGCCGGCCTCGACGGTGTAGGCGGTGCGGGTGGGGCGGTCGGGGCCGTCGCCCCGCGCCAGCCCGGGCAGGAGCAGCAGCATCACGGCCACGGCGACGAACACCATGAGCAGCCGGCCACGCATCGTCAGTCGTGCACGCATCGTGGGAACTCCGTGGCTCGGGCCGTCCTGCGGGCCGCCGGCCGGCGGGGCTGCGCCTCGCCCGGCCGACCGGCGTCCCGCTCGGCACGGCCGCTCCGACAGGTGGACGGCGGCCGGCGGTGGACGGGATTGAGGATCCGGGGGATCCGGTCGGAAGCTCTGTCGGTAGGATGGGAACACCTGTTCGAACCGGGTCCATCCTCACTCAAACAGGTGTTCGATGTCAACTGTCCCCAGAATCGAACAGATGTTTGCCTGCGCTCCCTCGCTGCTGTTACAGTCCAGGGCAAGCAGCAGGCGGCCCGTGCTCGCCGGGCGCCCAGGAATCCGAGGGGAGACCGCCATGGCCCAGGCCGAGGAGCCCGTGAGCAAGCAGGCCGCATTGACCGACCGGCAGCGCCGGATCCTGGAGATGATCCGGGACTCGGTGGACGAGCACGGCTACCCGCCGTCCATCCGCGAGATCGGCGAGGCGGTCGGGCTGACCTCTCCCTCCAGCGTCCACTCCCAGCTGGAGGCGTTGCAGCGCAAGGGCTTCATCCGGCGGGACCCGACCAAGCCCCGCACCATCGCGGTGCACATGGAGGGCATGCCCAACATGCCCAAGCCGCTGCCCGCCTACGTGCCGCTGCTCGGCCGCATCGCCGCCGGTGTCCCGATCACCGCCGAGGAGCAGGTCGAGGAACTGGTCCCACTCCCCCGCGACCTGGTCGGCCAGGGCGAGCTGTTCATGCTGAAGGTCACCGGTGACTCGATGATCGAGGCCGGCGTGTTCGACGGCGACTACGTGGTGGTCCGCAGCCAGCCCGAGGCCCAGGAGGGCGAGATGGTGGCGGCCCAGCTCGAAGGGGTCGAGTCCGAGGCCACGGTGAAGTACTTCTCCCGCAAGGGAGGACGGGTCCGGCTGTTGCCCGCCAACCCCGCCTACGAGCCGATCGAGGGGGACGAGGTCACCGTCCTCGGCCTGGTCGTCACCGTCCTCCGTCGCCTGCACACCTCGCGCGCCTGAGGCCCGGGTCCTACGAGCGGGCGCGCGACCCCTCGGTCTTGGCGGTCTCCTCCGCGGGGGTCGCCTCGGCGGGCAGACTCCCCTCGCCGGGCAGAGTCCCCTCGCCGTCCGGGCTGCGCTCGCCGTCCGGAGTGGCGTAGGGGGAGAGGGCGCTGGCCAGCGCCGGCGGGACGCGCAGCGTCATCCCGGTGCCTTCGGGCAGGTGCTCGACGTCGAGCACCTCGCCTTCGCGGTGGGCGCGGTCGACCAGGTCGCCGCGCTCGAACGGGAGCAGCACGGCGAGGGTGGTTGCCGGGTGGCGGAGCCGCCCGGCCATCGCCGCCAGCAGGTCGTCGACGCCCTCGCCGGTGGACGCGGAGAGCTGCGGCGTGGCGGGGAACCGGCGCGCCAGGCGTGCGCGGCTCATCTCGTCCAGCAGGTCCACCTTGTTGAGCACGAGCAGCTCGGGGACGTCGGCCGCGCCGACCTCGGCGAGCACCGACCGGACGGCGGCCACCTGCCCGGTCAGGTCGGGCTGGGAGGCGTCGACCAGGTGGACGATCAGGTCGGCCCTTGCCACTTCCTCGAGCGTGGACTTGAACGCCTCGACCAGGTCGTGCGGCAGCTTGGCGATGAAGCCGACCGTGTCGGTGAGGGTGGCCGCGCGCCCGTCGGGGAGGTTGAGCCGCCTGGTGGTCGGGTCGAGGGTGGAGAACAGCTTGTCCTCCACCAGCACGCCCGCGCCGGAGAGGCGGTTCAGCAGGGTCGACTTGCCAGCGTTGGTATAGCCGGCCAGGGCCACGGCGAGCACGCCGGCGCGCTCGCGGCCGTGCCGCTTGACGTCGCGGGTCCTGGCCCCATCGACGAGGTCGCGGCGGAGCTTGGTGATGCGCCGCCGGATCCGGCGCCGGTCGACCTCCATCTTGGTCTCGCCGGGACCGCGGCGGGTGCCGATGCCGCCGGCCTGGCGGTTGAGGCTCTCGCCCCAGCCCCGCAGCCGGGGCAGCATGTAGTTGAGCTGCGCCAGCTCCACCTGGGTCTTGCCCTCACGGCTGGTGGCGTGCTGGGCGAAGATGTCGAGGATCAGGACGGTGCGGTCGATCACCTTGGCGTCGACCAGCTCCTCGAGCTTGCGGAGCTGGCCGGGGGTGAGCTCCTCGTCCATGATCACCGTGTCGGCGCCGAGCGCCTTGACGGTGGCGGCCAGCTCCTTGGCCTTGCCCTTGCCGACGTAGGTGCCGGCGTCGGGCTTGTCGCGCCGCTGCAGCATGGTGTCGAGCACCTCGGCACCGGCCGTCTCGGCCAGGCGCCGCAGCTCCTCGAGGGAGCGTTCGGCGGCTTCGAGTGAGCCGTCCACCGCCACGCCGACCAGGATCACCCGTTCGAGGCGGAGCTTTCGCAGCTCGACGAGCCGGATGTCGGTGTCGTCGCGGCGCACTGTTGGAGCAGCGTGGTTCGTCATCGCCTCCACGGTAGCGGGTCGCCCGCCATCCGTCTCGCCGATTACCGCCGACTGCCCCGCAGGCGACGCGACTCAGACAGGGACGGCGGCGGTGCGCTCGTTGTGCTGGGGCCCGGGGCGGCGCGCACGGTGAGCGGCCGACAGGGGACCGTGGTGCGGGCTTCCTGTCGGGATGAACTTCGACTGCCCCGCAGGCAGGGCGACTGAGAGGGCTTGGCGTGCGGTGCGCTCGGGCGCTGGGGCCGGGGCGCCCAGGGCCGCCAGGCCGTTGTGTGCTACTGGCCGACCAGGGCCTTGCGGACCCGCTCGCAGCCCTCTTCCAGCCTGGCGTCGGGGATGGTCAGCGAGAGCCGCACGTAGCCGTCGCCGCTGGGGCCGTAGCCGGAGCCGGGCGCGACCACCACGCCGGCGTCGTCGAGCAGCCGCTTGGTGAACTGCACGCTCGACTCCCCTGGCGGGGTCGGCAGCCACACGTAGAGGGCACCTTTGGGCGCCTCGACCTGCCAGCCGGCCTCCCAGAAGACCTCCATGATCCGGTCCCTGCGGCGCTGGTAGGTGGCGACCAGCTCGGGGAGGTGCGGCATGCCGCTGCGCAGGGCGGCGAGCCCGGCGCGCTGCACGGCGTTGAAGATGCCGGAGTCGATGTTGGTCTTGACCCGCCCGAGGGCCTCGATCGCGACCGGGTTGCCTACCGCCCAGCCGATCCGCCAGCCGGTCATGTTGAAGATCTTGGACAGCGACCCGAACTCGACCGCCACGTCCATGGCGCCGGGGACCTCGAGGACCGACGGGGCGACGAAGCCGTCGAAGGTGATCTCCGAGTAGGCGTTGTCGTGGGCCAGGAGCAGCTCGTGGTCGGCGGCGAAGCGCACCGCCTCCTCGAACTGGGCCAAGGTGGCCACGGCGGCGGTCGGGTTGGACGGGTAGTTGAGCCAGAGGATCTTGGCCCGGTCGGCGACCGCGCCGTCGACGCGGCCGAAGTCCGGGAACCACCCCTGCTCGGCGCTGAGTGGGAGGTGCACCGGCTCTCCGCCCGCCAGGATCGTGCCGACCTCGTACACGGGGTAGCCGGGCTCGGTCACCAGCGCGGGGTCGCCGGGGTCGACGAACGCCCACGGCAGGTGGGCGATGCCCTCCTTGGACCCGATCAGCGGCAGGACCTGGGTCGCCGGGTCCAGCACGACGCCGAAGCGGCGCTGGTAGAAGTCGGCGACCGCCTCGCGGAACGCGGGCAGCCCGAAGTAGCTCGGGTACTGGTGGGTCGACGGGTCGTGGACGGCCTTGGCCAGCTCCTCGACGATGAAGTCCGGGGTGGGCAGGTCGGGGTCGCCGATGCCGAAGCTGATCACGTCCACGCCGGAAGCCCGCTTCTCGGCGATCTGGCGGTCGATCTCGGCGAACAGGTACGGCGGGATCGCCGCGATGCGTCGGGCGGTCTGCATGCGGGCAGTCACTCCTCGGGTGGGCTCTCGGTCGGCAGGGCCGATCAGGTTCAGGAGGCGAACTCCAGATTGGCAAGGAGGTCGCGCGTCATGGTGCCGTGGGCGACCTCGCGGGCCGGCCCGGTCATCCGCACCGTGCCACCTGGCGACCAGGCGAGGGAGAGGCGGCCGCCGCGCACCTCGATGGTCACCTCCTGCCCGGTGAAGCCGCGGACCTGGCTGGCCACCGCGACCGCGCAGGCGCCGGTGCCGCAGGCGAGCGTCTCGCCGACGCCGCGCTCCCAGGTGCGCTGGCGCACCAGCCACTGGTCGACCACCTGGACGAACTCCACGTTGGTCTTGTTGGGGAACGCCGGGTGGGTTTCCAGCCGCGGCCCGAGCGTGGCGACCGGGGCGGCGTCGAGGTCGTCGACGAACAGGACCGCGTGCGGGTTGCCCATGGACAGGCAGGTGGCCACGACCACCTCGCCGTCCACCTCCAGGGTCTCCTTGAGCGCTTCGCCAGCGCCGGTCATCGGCAGGTCGGCCCGGTCGAAGCTGGGCGCGCCCATGTCGACCGTGACCTGGTCGATGCCGCCGTCGTCGGCGGCGTGCAGCTGCAGGTGCTTGACTCCCGCCCTGGTCTCCAGGTCGAAGGCGCCGCTGACGTGCTCGCGGTCGGCCAGGTACTTGCCGACCACGCGGACGCCGTTGCCGCACATCTCGGCCAGCGACCCGTCGGCGTTGCGGTAGTCCATGAAGAAGCGTGCCTGGCGGCCGGGGGCGATGCGGATCAGGCCGTCGCCGCCGATGCCGAAGTGCCGGTCGCAGACGGCGCGCACGAACTCGGGCGTGAGCTGGTAGCGATCGGTCAGGTCCTCGACCACCACGAAGTCGTTGCCGGTGCCATGCGCCTTGACGAACTCCACGCTGGCTACCCCTCCTCCGTCCGGAGACCGTTGGCTTCGGTCGTCCCAGTCCCCGGAGCTCCGAGCGCCGCCAGGGCCCAGGCGGTGAG
This sequence comes from Actinomycetota bacterium, assembly GCA_035535495.1. Taxonomy (GTDB): domain Bacteria; phylum Actinomycetota; class CALGFH01; order CALGFH01; family CALGFH01; genus DASUZB01. Next base: position 7,692 of record DATLQA010000105.1, read on the forward strand.
CTGCGGGCCTGGCGGAAGCGTACTCCATCGGATCCTGCCGTCCCGGCGGAACCAGGCGAGCTGGCGGCGCGCGTAGGCGCGGGTGCGGGTGACCACCTCGGCCAGGGCGTCGGCGACCGAGCCGCCGCACTCGAGCGCGTCGAGCAGCTCCTTGTAGCCGAGCGCCTGCCTGGCGGTGCGCGACAGGGGTCCGGCGCCAAGGCGGCGCACCTCGTCGACCAGGCCAGCCCCGGCCATGGCGGTGACCCGCTCGGCGACCCGGGCCCGGAGCCGCTCGGGCCCGGGGTCGAGGCCGATCACGGCGAGCCGGTAGCGCGACAGCGGCGCGTCCATCGCCACCCGGAACGAGGAGAACCGCTGACCGGTCAGCTCGATCACCTCCAGCGCGCGGACGATGCGGCGCAGGTTGGCTGGCTGGATGCGGGCGGCCGCGACCGGGTCGCGGTCGGCCAGCCGCTCGTACAGGGCGGGAAGCCCCGCCTCGGCGGCGTCAGCCTCCAGCCTGCGGCGCACCGCCGGATCGGTCGGCGGGAAGGTGAACTCGTCGACCACCGCGTGGAAGTAGAGGCCGGACCCGCCCACCAGCAGTGGGACCCGGTCCCGCGCGAGCACGTCGTCGATGGCGGCCCGCGCCATCGGCTGGAAGCGCGCGACCGAGAACTCCTCGGCCGGGTCGACCACGTCGACCAGGTGGTGCGGGACGCGGGCGCGCTCGGCGGGGGTCGGCTTGGCGGTGCCGATGTCCATGCCGCGGTAGACGAGCATGGCGTCGGCGCTGATGATCTCGGCGCCGAGCCGGGGGGCGAGCTCGAGCGCCAGCGCGGTCTTGCCGGCCGCGGTCGGCCCGACCAGGGCGAGGACCGGACCGGGGCGGTCGTCACGCTCCCCGGGCATGGCCATCAGGCCGGCTCGCCTGCCCGCTCGGGCACGTCGACAGCCTGGTGCTCCACGATCCCCACCAGGTAGCCGACCCCGTAGGGCGCTTGGTCGTAGAGGACCTGCCCGGCCAGCGGCCCGCCGCCTTGCATCCCTCCGGCCATGGCCTGCAGCACTGCCCGGCCTCCGACCCGCAGCTCGGCCGCCTCGGCGGGGTCGACCTCGGCCAGCGCCGTCAGGTCCCCGCTGGCGAACGCGCGGGCGATCCCGGCGTCGAACGCGGCGGCCGCCGGGTGGAAGGCGCCCGGCGCCGCCTCGGTGCGGCGGGCGGAGAGGTCGGCCATGGCGATCATCCCGACCGGGCCGCGGTCGGCGAGCGCCTCGACCAGCGCCCGCCCGACGGCCGTGGCCGCTCCCGGTCCCAGCGTCGCCGGGACGGTGCACGCGACCAGCGGCGGGGCCCGGCGGCCCGCGACCGGGGCGCCGTCTCCGCCGGCATCCGGCGCGTTCCCGACCGCCCGGGGCGGGCCGCCCCGGCCAGGCACCTCGTCGGAATCGCCGGCCGGCGGGACCGCGGACAGCGGCGCGGTGCCGGGAGCACCGGTGGCGGAGACCGGCTCGTCCACCCGGGGCGCGTCATCCCGGACCAGCGTGAGGCGGCCGCCGCGCCGGCCAGGGGCGGCGGTGTCGAGCAGCCAGGCGGCGATCGCCAGCGACAGGGGGAGCGCTTCGAGCCGGTGCGGCTCGGGCAACGCCGGGATGTCGACCCACAGGTGGTCCGGCGGGAGCTGGACCTCGATGTCGGCGCCGTACGGGGCGAACGAGCCGACCGCGGCGCGGGCCGCGATGCCCCAGACCGGGCCGTCGCCGATCACCACCAGCGCGCCGCTGGCCGACAGCACCGCGTCAAGGGCCTTGTGGCAGGCGGAGCGGAGCGGGTCCAGCTCGCCCGCGGCCCCGCCGGCCAGTTGCGGCACCAGCAGCGGCGGGTGTGGCAGCAGCGCCGCCAGCACGGCGACGGTCACCACCGGGCTCGGCTGGCCGGGACGGGCGGGGAGGCGTGGCGCCGCTCCATGACCGGCTCCCTAGCCGACCAGCGGCAGCGGGACCGCTCCGGCTGGCAGGAGCCGGGAGGGCTGGGGGGTGGCGCAGGCCGCGCCGGGTGTCCGGCGCGGATGGTGGGTGAGCACCGGCCCGCCGAGCAGGTGATGGGGGGCCGCGTGCTCGACCCTGACGATCGCCAGGTCGCCGGGTGCGACGCCCGGCGCCGCCGGGAAGTGGCACAGCTTGTTCGTCCGGGTACGGCCGGACATGCGGGTCGGGTCGGTCTTGGAGGCGAGCTGCTCCACCAGCAGCTCCACCTCGGTGCCGACCAGGGCGCGGTTGCGCTCCAGGCTGATGCCCTCCTGCAGTTCGGCCAGCCGCCCGAAGCGGTCCCGGACGACCTAGGGCGGGACCTGGTCGGGCATGCTCGCCGCCTCGGTCCCCGGTCGGGGGGAGTACTGGAACATGAAGGCCGAGTCGAACCGGGCACGCTCGACCATGTCCAGCGTGTCGGCGAAGTCGGCCTCGGTCTCCCCCGGGAACCCGACGATCACGTCGGTGGAGAACGCCACCCCCGGGACGGCGGCCCGGATGCGCTCCAGGATCTCCAGGTAGCGCCGGCGGCGGTAGCCGCGGCGCATCAGCCGCAGCACCCGGTCCGAGCCGGACTGGAGCGGGAAGTGCACGTGCTCGGCGAGCGGGCGGCAGCTCGCCATCGCGTCGACCACGTCGTCGCGGAAGTCCTTCGGGTTCGGGCTGGTGAACCGGAGGCGCTCCAGGCCCGCGACCCCGTCGAGGGCGCGGAGCAGGTCGCCGAAGAGCTGGCGGTGCCCTGGCAGGTCGGTCCCGTAGGAGTTGACGTTCTGGCCCAGCAGGGTGATCTCGACCACGCCGTCGGCGACCAGCGCCTCGACCTCGGCGACCACGTCACCGACGCGCCGGCTGCGCTCCTTGCCCCGCAGCATCGGCACGATGCAGAAGGTGCAGGTGTTGTTGCAGCCCACGCTGATCGCGACCCAGGCCGACCAGTCGCTGTCCCGCCGTGCCGGCAGGGCCGATGGGAAGGCCTGCATCTCGTCGAAGAACTCGGCCTGGGCGACGCCCTGCTCGCGGGCGCGGCGCAGCAGCACGGGCAGGCTGCCGAGGTTGTGGGTGCCGAACACCACGTCCACCCAGGGAGCGCGCTCCAGCACGGTGCCGCGGTCCTTCTGGGCCAGGCAGCCGCCGACCGCGATCGTCAGCCCGCGCCGCGCCTTCTCGGTGGCGAGGTGGCCAAGGGTGCCGTACAGGCGGTTGTCGGCGTTCTCCCGCACCGCGCAGGTGTTGACCACCACCAGGTCGGCGTCATCGAGCGCCTCGGCCCGGCGCATGCCCTCGCCCTCGAGCAGCCCGGCGATGCGCTCGGTGTCGTGCTCGTTCATCTGGCACCCGAAGGTGCGGATCAGGTATCGCTCGGTCATCTACCTGGCGTACTCCACGCTGCGGATCTCGCGCACCACCGTGATCTTGATCTGCCCCGGGTACTGCAGCTCCTGCTCCACCCGCTTGGCCAGGTCGCGCGCGAGCACCTGGGCGGCGACGTCGTCGACCTCCTCGGGCTTGACCATGATGCGGACCTCGCGGCCGGCCTGCATGGCGAAGACCTTCTCGACCCCCGGGTAGCTGTTGGCGATCTCTTCGAGCCGCTCCAGCCGGCGGATGTAGGACTCCAGTGTCTCCCGGCGGGCGCCCGGCCGGCCACCGGAGATGGCGTCGGCGGCCTGGCAGAGGACCGCCTCGACGGTCCGCGGCTCGACCTCGCCGTGGTGGGCCTCGATGGCGTGGACGACCTCAGGTGCCTCCTTGAGGCGCCGCGCCAGCTCGGCGCCGATGATCGCGTGGGAGCCCTCGACCTCGTGGGTGAGCGCCTTGCCGATGTCGTGCAGGAAGCCGCAGCGCTTGGACAGCCGCACGTCGAGGCCGAGCTCCGAGGCCATCACGCCGGCCAGGTGGGCGGTCTCGATCAGGTGGCGGAGGACGTTCTGGCCGTAGGAGGTGCGGTACTTGAGACGGCCGAGCACCCGGACCAGCTCAGGGTGGAGGTCGGTGATCCCGACCTCGAGACAGGCGTCCTCACCGGCGCGCCGCACCTCGCTCTCGACCTCGACCTTGGCGCGCTCGTACGTCTCCTCGATGCGGGCCGGGTGGATGCGACCGTCGGAGACGAGCTTCTCCAGGGTGAGGCGGCCGATCTCCCGGCGAACCGGGTCGAAGCAGGACAGCAGCACCGCCTCGGGGGTGTCGTCGATGATCAGGTTGACGCCGGTGACCGCTTCGTAGGCGCGGATGTTCCGGCCCTCGCGGCCGATGATGCGGCCCTTCATGTCGTCGGACGGCAGGGGCAGCACCGACACGGTCGACTCCGAGGTCTGCTCGGAGGCGACGCGCTGGATGGCGAGCGTGACGATCTTGCGGGCGCGGCGGTCGGCTTCCTCCCTGGCCTGCTGCTCCAGGTCCCTGACGAGCGCCATCGAGTCCCGCTTGGCGTCCTCCTCGATCTGCTTGACCAGCATCGCCTTGGCCTCGGCCGAGGTCATCGCGGCGACCTGCTCCAGCCGGCGGCGCTGCTCCTCGGATTCGGTCTCCAGCTCGCGGCGGCTCTGGTCCAGCGCCTGCTCACGGTCGTTCAGGCTGCCCTCGCGCTGGTCGAGCGCGGCCGCCTTGCTGTCCTGACCCTCCTCGCGGGCGAGCAGGCGGTCCTCGCGCCGCTGGACCTCGACCATCCGGGTGCGGACCTCACCCTCAACTTCCTGTCGAAGCTTCGCGACCTCACCCTCTGCTGACTGGCGCAGCTTCAGGGCCTCGTCGCGTGCTTCGATCGCGGCCTCCTTGCGGGCGGTCTCGGCCTGGCGGCGGGCGTCCTCGACCAGCGCCGCGGCCTGCGCCTGCGCGGTCCCGAGCATCCCGATCGACTGTTTACGCTGGTAGATGGTGCCAAGAAGGAATCCTGCGATGGTGGTGCCGATGAGGGCGGCGGCCACGACAACGATGATGCCGGCGCTCACGACGGCCTCCTTTGCGTGCCACCCGGCCGGGGGTACCCGGCCGGTTCAAGTCGCTCGAAGGTCCGACGCGGGGACCGCCTGGCGGGACGGCCCCGGAACGCCGAGCAGCGCCGAGCAACGGCCCGGCGCTGCAGAGAGCCCACGATCCGCGACCCGATCCGGTCGCACGTAACGAACGATCGATTAAGGCAGAGGAACTTCCTTGCCTCGGGGACGGAGTGTCCGGTGGCTCGGTCGCTATGGAAGGTTACGAAAATCGCAGATCAAGCTCGGCAAGACCAGGCAGTTCTCAGGGTAGGGCGCCCTGGCCTGTCCGGTCAAGGAACGGCAGGTCAGCAGGGGTATTGAGAACGGGTATGAAGGGTGAGAGACGGTCGGAACGGACTCGATACTCAATCTCGACGTGGCACGAGCTCGGTCAGGACGGCGTCGATCAGGTCGGGAGGATATCCCCTGCGGTCCAGGTATGCGGCCAGCCGGCGGAAGCGGACCGCTGGGGCGAGTCCTTCCATCCGGGTCAGCCTCGCCGCCGCGACCTCGAGGCAGCGTTCCGCGCGCTCGTCGACCGGCGCGGCTGCCTCGGCGGCCCGCTCGGCGAGCTCCGCGGCGACGCCCCGGTCGCGCAGTTCGGCGGCGATCACCCGGCTGTCGGCGCCGCGTCCGCCCCGGCTCTCGGCGTAGGCCGCCGCGAAGGCGGCGTCGTCTACCAGGCCGGCCTCGCTCAGCCGGTCGAGCGCGGCGGCGATGTCCCGCTCGGCGAACCCGTGCCGCTCCAGCCGCCGCTCCAGCTCCCTCCGGCTCCGAGCCCGCACCGTCAGCAGCCGCAGCGCGGCCTCCTTGGCCTTGGCCACCTGGTCGCGGGACTCGGGAACCTGGTCGGGCGCTTCCTGGGGCCCGACCAGGTCCGGTGAGCCTGGCACCACGGGTGCGGGTCGCCGCCGCTGTCTCGGTCGCCCTGCCCGCGGGGCGTCCGGGGAGGCCGGCACCACGGGTGCGGGTCGCCGCTGCCGTCTCGGTCGCTCTGCCCGCGGGGCGTCCGGGGAGTGCTCTGACACCTCGGCGGCTCAGCGCTTCCCGTCGGTCTTGGGCTCGGCCTCGGCCTCGGCCTCGGCCTCGGCGCCGTCCTCCTGCTGCTCGACGGCCTCTACCGGCGCGCCCGACGACGTGATCCCGAGCTGGGCCTTGATCTTCTCCTCGATCTCGAGCGCCAGCTCCGGGTTGTCGCGCAGGAAGTTGCGGGCGTTCTCCCGCCCCTGGCCGAGCTGGTCGCCCTCGTAGGTGAACCAGGCGCCCGACTTCCGGATCAGCCCGGCGTCCACCCCGACGTCGAGCAGGCTGCCCTCCTTGGAGATGCCCTGGCCATAGATGATGTCGAACTCCGCCGAGCGGAACGGCGGCGCGAGCTTGTTCTTCACGACCTTGGCGCGGGTGCGGCTGCCGACCACTTCGGCGCCGTCCTTCAGCGCTTCGATCCGGCGGATGTCGAGCCGGACCGAGGCATAGAACTTGAGTGCCTTGCCGCCAGGGGTGGTCTCGGGTGAGTTGTGCACCACGACGCCGTCGGCCAGGTAGTTGTGGCTTCCTTCGACCTCGACGTCGAAGCGGTGGGTCTTGCGCGAGCGAGGCTTCGGCGCGATCGCCACAATCGGCATGGGCAGCAGCTCGTGGCGCATGGGGGTGAACGCCGGGGTCACCTGGAACCGCCCGCGATAACGGGGCAGCAGCTTGTACTGCATGGACGGGTGGACGAAGGGCGCGATGAGCGCGTGCAGCTTCGCCGTCTCGTCCTTACCGAAGATGAGCACCGCCTTGCCAGGCCGCTGGATCTGCTTCGGGCGGATGCCCCAGGTGTCCGCCAGGTAGTCGACCAGCCGCGTCCTCGTGCCCGGCTCCATCGCCTCGATGCACACCTCGGAGCGGCCGCTACCATCCCTGGTCCGCTCCTGGACGCCCCTGGCCCGGAGCGCGAAGGAGCCGTCGTCCATGTACCAGATGGCCAGGGAGAGCGGTGTCAGGCGCTTGAGGTAATCGTGGCTGAAGACCTTCTTGCCGGCGACGTAGACGGCCGCTCGCAGCTCGGCGAGCTCGGGGAGCGGTTGCATGTCGTAGAACACCGCGCCGTTGGCGTTCGAGCTCCTGCTCACCCCGACGTTGCCGAACAGGGAGGCCTTCCAGTCGCCGTACTCGACCTGCCGGGTGCCGTGGCCGAAGCGGTAGCGGGCACCGAAGCCGCTACGGGTCGGGCTGAGGGCGCCATCGCCCATCAAGCCTCCGAGCAGCACCTCCCACTGGAAGGACGAGAGGCGGTGCGGCAGCGCCTCCATCACCCGGTCACCGACGGCCAGCTCCTGTGCCTCGCGCCAGCCGCCCGGCGTCCGGATCTTGTGGTTCGGCGTGCAGGCGAACGACGAACGGCCGTTGCCGCCTGGCCGTGCGACGGTGAACTGCAGAAACTCGTCGGTGGGGCCGTTGTCGAACCAGTTGACGACCTTCCTGGGCACCACCGCGCCCAGCCCCGGGTCGTAGGCCAGGACCTCGACTGGCAGGCGCTGGTTGACGATCTTGCCGATCTTCTCCTGGGTGCCGTCGGCCAGGGTGACCCTGGAGTCGTAGTGCAAGCAGCCGAATAGGACCCCGATTTTTTCACGGAGTTGATTGATAAATATGGCGGTGGTCCGCGATTTGGAGATCGAGCCGGAGAGCTTGCGGAGGGCCTGGCTCATCAGCCGGGCCTGGAGGCCGACGTGGGAGTCGCCCATCTCGCCCTCGATCTCGGCGCGGGGGACCAGGGCGGCCACCGAGTCGATCACGATGACGTCGATGGCGCCGGAGCGGACCAGCATGTCCGCGATCTCCAGGGCCTGCTCGCCGGTGTCGGGCTGCGAGACCAGCATGGCGTCGGTGTCGACGCCGAGGTTGCGGGCGTAGGTCACGTCCAGGGCGTGCTCGGCGTCGATGAAGGCGGCGATCCCGCCCGCGCGCTGCGCCTCGGCGATGATGTGCAGGCCGACGGTCGTCTTTCCGGACGCCTCCGGGCCGTAGATCTCGATGACGCGGCCACGCGGCACGCCGCCGATGCCGAGGGCGAGATCGAGCGCCAGGCTGCCGGTCGAGATGAACTCGATCGGCATGGCGGGGCCGTCACCGCTCATGCGCATGACCGAGCCCTTGCCGAACTGCTTTTCGATCTGCAGCAGGGCGACTTCCAGTGCCTTTTCGCGCTCCACGGTCCCTCCCCGAACGCTGCCGTTGCGGGCAGTATAGGTCGTGGTCATGACAGGTCCTCTCCTTGCTCGGCGGCGGCAGCGGGCAGCGGCAGTGAACCCAGGGAAGGAGGGCGGCGCTGCGGTGGGAGCACCCTACTACGAACGTGTGTTCGGCACAACGCTCCGGGAACGGCTGTGGAAAACCGAGGACGGGGGTGGCCGCCGGACCGGGTCGGCAGGACTACGGAGCGCTTCACGCCCGCGGTGCGGGTAGGCTCCCTCCTCGTCATCTCGTAGGCTCCCCGACCGCCACCACGCCACCGCATCCTGCCGATCCCCTCCGGTCCGAGGCTTGTCATGCGCTTCCCGCCCAGCCGGGTGCTCCTCCCGTTCGTCGCCGTCGTGGCGTTGCTCGCCGTCGTCGGCACGGTCGCCGTGGCGCGGGATCGCGGCCAGCGGGACGCGGCCGGACCGGGCGCGGGCGCCGCCAGCGCGGCGAACCGGGCCGGCGGGCCGGGTGCGCGGCAGCCGGCGGCCGCCTTCGGCGACCCGGCCGTCAGCTTGTCGACCGCGGGCCTGCCCAGGGTCACGCAGGCCGCGGCGACCACCGACGCGGTCGTGATCTGGAATGGGCGCGGCGCCGTGCCGGCAGCGTCGGCGCGGGCCGAGCGGCCCAAGCCGGGGACCCGCGCCCAGGTCCGGCTGGACCTGGCGATCACCGCCGCGACCGGCCGGGCGCGGGCGGTCGTCCGGGTCCGCAACCTGACCAGCGCGCGGCTGGCGCTGACCGGGACGTTGCAGCTCCTGGTCACCGGGCCGGGCGCGGCCACCGTGGTCAGGCAGCGGCTGAACCGCCCGCTCGCCCGCGGGGCCACCGCCGCGGTGAGCCTGCCGCTCCAGCCCGCCAGCCCGGGGGTCTACCGGGTCCGGGCCAGCTTCGTGCCCGCCTGAGCGCGAGCCGGGCCGGCGATCGGGTTCTGGTCCCGCGGCGGGCCCGGCTCGGCTCCATGCGCACCTCCTGGCAGGACGGCACGTCCCGGTGTGCGCCCTGGCCGAGGTGGGTCACCGGCACCCGCGCCGTCACGGGGAGGCCGGTGGGACCTCGACGGTGAGGCTGGTGAGGACGAGGCGGAAGGAGAGGGATTCGTAGAGCCGGCGCGCCGGGTTGCCCTCGGTCACGGCCAGGCCGAGCGCGGGCAGCCCGAGCTCGGCGGCGATGCTCAGCGCGCGTTCGAGGAGCAGCCGGCCCAGGCCGGCCCATCTGGGGTCGGGATGGCGGAACAGGTCACCGACCCAGGGGGCGCCCCATGGCGGTGTGCCGCGCCGGTCGGTGACGATGATGCCCGCCACCACCCGGTCCTCGCCGTCGATCGCCAGGCCGCTGCACGGCAGCAGCGGGCCGAGCACCTGACCGCCGATCTGGTCGGCCAGCTCCCGCTCGACGTCGGCGGGCGGCGGCCCGCCGAGATGGTCGGGGTGGCCGGGCGGGAACGCCGCCCGCCAGGCGTCGACCAGGTCGGCGGCGGGCCTGTCAAGGGCGGTGATGCGCACGCCGTCCGGGATCCCGACCGGCCGCCACGGCGGCGGCGGGTCGGCACGCAGGTCTCGCGAGAACACGTGGGCGTGCCGGCGCCGTCTGGCGCCGGCGGCCACCAGCGCGAGCCCGACCGCCTCGCTGCCCGACACCAGCGCCCCGGGCAGGTCGGCCAGGACGGCCGGGACCACCTGTTCGGGGGCGATCCCGTCGGCCAGCTCGAACAGGTCGGCCCAGCGGGTCCCGTCACGGGCGTCGTCCTGGAAGCGGGCGAGCAGGCGGCCGTGCGGGTCGACCAGCAGGCGGCCGTGGGGGCCGGCGGAGGGGTCCTTGGCGATCGGCATGGCTGCAGCGTAGGGGCGCGCGGTCCGACCCGTCCACGCGATTGCCCCGCCCTGGACCGGGACCGGGCGTCAGCTCGAACCGGTCAAGGGGAAGGTGCGGACGACCCGGTAGCGGGCGCCACGGGGTGTCGGAGTGCTGCGGTAGCAGCACAGCTCCCGGGCTTCCCACGGTGGGCTGGCCGCCACGGCCTGGGTGAGCAGCTCGACCAGGGGCTCGGGGAGCGGGGCGGGCACCGGCAGGCGGGCCAGGGTGAGGTGGGGGGTGTACTCGCGCTCCTCGAAGCGGAGCCCGGCCTCCCTGCAGGCGGTGGCCAGCCTGGTCGCCAGCCTGACCAGCACCTCCGTGTCCCCGCTCACGCCGGCCCACAGCACCCGCGCGCGGCGCTCGCTGGGGAAGCCGCCGGCGCCGTCCAGCCGCAGGTCGGCCGCGCCGAGGCCGGCCACCGCCCGCTCCCCCACCGTGAGCACCTCGGCGGAGAACTCCGGCCGGACCTGGCCGAGGAACGCCAGGGTGAGGTGCCAGCCGCTCGGGTTGGTCCACCGCGCCGCCGGCAGGGTGCCGGTGAGCTCGGGCAGGACCGCTTCGAGCGGCTCCCTGCTCGCCCCTGGGACCGGGACGGCGAAGAACAGCCGCCCGCTGAGCAGGTCGGGATCGGACAGCATGCCGCCGGACGCGGCCGGGCCGGGTTCGGGTCGCGGCGGCGGCGCGCCGCTCGGACGCCGGCCCGACGCCTCCCGGCCGGTACGGGGTGGCCGGCCGGGCCGGCGGGCGCCGCTCACCCGACGCCTTCCAGGCGCTGCCGGAGCAGGTCGAGGGCGAGCGTGGTGGCCCACGCGCGGACCTGGGTGCGGTCACCAGGGGCGCGGGTGGTGGTGGTGACCGTGCCTGCCGGGTCGGCCACGGCCAGGCAGAGGTTGCCGACCGGGCGGCCGCCCTGCTCGGTGGGACCGGCCACCCCGGTGGTGGAGACGCCGACGTCGGCCGCGAAGGCGCTCCGGACACCCTCGGCCATGGCGGCGGCGACCGGCTCGCTGACCGGGCCCTGCCGGTCGAGCAGCTGCCGGTCGACACCGAGGACGGCCGCCTTGGCCTCGGTGGCGTAGGCGACCACGCCGCCGCGGTAGTAGCTGGAGGCACCTGGCACGGTGGTCACGCGCGCGCCGACCAGACCGCCGGTGAGCGACTCGGCGGTGGCGAGGCTCTGGCCGCGCTCGCCGAGCAGGCGCGCGACGACCTGCTCCAAGGTCTCGTCGTCGAGGCCGTACACCACCGGGCCGAGCTCGGCCCGGATGGCCTCCTCGACGGGTGCGATCCAGCCGAGCGCGTCCTCCCGGGTCGGGCCGACCGCGGTCAGGCGGACCCGCACCTCGCCGGGGCTCGCCAGGTAGGCCATGGTGACCCCGTCACCGCCGGCGCCGGTGGATTCCCAGATGGGGGTGAGCCGCTCGGCCAGCCGCGACTCCCCGACCCCGGCGGTGCGCAGGGTCCGCGAGACGATCGCGCGGCCCTCCCCGGCGCGGGCGGCCAGGTCGGGCAGGACCACCCGCTCGAGCATGCCCTCCATCTCGCGCGGCACGCCGGGCACGGCGTAGAGCGGCTTCCCGCCGATCTCGATCACCAGGCCAGGGGCGGAGCCGCGGGGGTTGTCGATGGTGCGCGCCCCCTCGGGCACGTCGGCCTGGCGCAGGTTCATCTGCGCCATCCGGCGGATGCCCATGCTGGCGAAGCGCTCCTGGAGCCACTGCTCGATGGCGGGGTCGCGGCGGAGGGGCACGCCCGCCAGCGCGGCGATCGCCTCGCGGGTGACGTCGTCCTGGGTGGGGCCGAGGCCCCCGGTGACGATCACCGCGTCGGCGCGGTCGAGCGCCTCGCGGAGCACGGCGGCGATGCGCTGCTCGTTGTCCCCGACGACGGTGTGGTGGAGGCAGTCCCAGCCCACCTCGGCCAGGCGCTGGCCGATCCAGGCCGCGTTGGTGTTGACGATCTGCCCGAGGAGCAGCTCGGTCCCGACCCCGACGATCTCGCAGCGCACGCCCTGCCGGCCTCCGTCGACCGCGCGGTCACTCGCCGCCGCGGCCGCCCGCGAGCTTACGGCAGCACGCGGTCATGCGCGCGCCCGGCCGCCGGATCGTCGCGGGCGCGGGCTCCTCAGACGAGCCCGCGCGTGTAGTCGGAAATCTCGACGAACTCGCCCGGGGCCGGGCAGGCCGTCCGGAGCTCCTCCGAGACCGCGTCGTTCACCAGGATGAGCCCTGGCAGCCCGGCCAGGTTGAACACCTCGGGGACGCCGGCGGGCAGTGGGGTGAGCACCAGCTTGCGGATCCGCTGGATGACGTCGGGGTACTCGTGGTCGACGTCGTAGTCGGAGCGCTCGCGGTCGAAGCAGTCCACCGTCTCGAGCAGGTTGAGGAAGAAGTAGTCCCGTTCCGGGTACTCGGGGACGGCCACCTCCACGAACTGCAGCCGCGCCGAGGTGCATCCCTCCAGCGTGGAGCGGAGGTTGCCGGAGAGGATGCGGCCCATCCACACGGTGCCGATGACGTCGGCCAGCGCACCCTCGGAGAGCTTCGTCACCACCGGTCGGGGCAGCGGCCGGGGCAGCTCGACGCCGGATGCCAGGCGGCGCTCCTGCTCGGCGGTGAGCCCCTCGACTTCCTCGGCGAAGGCGTAGCCCGAGCCCGGGAGGTAATCGGTCCAGACGTGCCATCCCATGGTGCGCTCCCCCGCTCAGGTCAGCCGCTTCCCCGACTGCTTCACCCGGTACAGCTTCCGCTTGAGGCTCTTGACCAGCTGGTCGAGCCTTGGTTCGACCTTCCCCCAGTCCTTGGCGCCGACGGCCCGCTGGATCGCGTCCAGCTCGTCGCGGACGTCGCCGGTGTAGACCGGGTGGCTGGTCGAGTGGACCTTCTCGGGCAGGCAGTACCCGTTGGCGGCCCCGTTGAAGTCGAAGCCGTTCTTCTCGGCGAGCTTGACCACCGGATGGGACCTGAGCTCCAGTGGGATGACGTGGTGGGCCTGCTCGTTCGGCCGGCAGGTGCCGAGGGCGGCGCGCAGCTTCGCTCTGGCCGCCTTCTTCGGGTCCCAGACGCTGCCGATGACGATCTTGCCGCCGTCGATCTTGAGCTTCGGGATGGCCGAGCCGACCCAGGCGAGCTTCCGGCGGATGCCCTTGATCACGCCCTTCCGGTTCTTGGTGTAGAAGTAGGCCTCGCTCGGAAGCCGAGGGTTGTTCTCGCTCACCACGGTCCTGCCGATGAGCGGATCGACCTGGTTGATGATCTTCTCGGCCTGGGCGGCGGACTTCATCGAGCGCGGGCGCACCAGCTTCCGCACGGTCTCCTTGGCCGCGTCGCCGACCTTGTTGGCCAGCGCCGCGACGGCGTCCTTGAAGTCCCGCTGCACCACGCCGGTGGCGTGGCCACCGCCCTGCTGCACCACGTGGGTCAGCTCGTGCGCGAGCAGGCGGCGGCCGTCGCGGCTGCCCGGGTCGTACCTCCCCGGCCCGAAGTAGACGTGCTCGTCGAGGGTGAACGCGTTGGCCTGCAGCAGTTCGCTGGCCTGGTGGGCGGCGACGTCGCGGTGGACCCGGACGCGACCGAAGTCGCTGCCCATCAGGGCCTCCATGTCCCGCCGGACGCCTTCGTCCAGGGCTTCGCCGGTGGAGGTGCGCGTCAGCCGGACCGCGCCGAGCTCCGAGCCCGCCGGCAGGGCCCGGTCGCCGCTGGTCCTGCTGGGCATGAGCAAGCCCTTGAGCTCGGGGATCACGTCGTCGGCCACGGCCTTCTCGGTGCGCGTGAACACCAGGTCGAGCTGCTTCTTGGTCTGCTTGACCACCCCGCCGAACTCCTTGCTCACCTCGGTGAGGACGCCGTTCATGGCGTCGACCAGATCCTTGGGGATGAGCGGAGCGACCAGGTTGTCCGCCACCAGGCTCTCCAGACCGAGCTTGCGCGCCGCCCACGCGATCGGCTTGTAGGGCGTGGGGACCAGCAGGGCGGCTGCCCGGGTGACGGCCTTGGCGATGTCCTCCTGCTTGACCAGGTCCTGGAGCTTGTCGAAGCGCTCCACCTGCAGCTCGATCGCGGCGCGGGCGGCTTCCAGATGCTCCTGGAAGGCCGCGGCGGCCTCCTGCCCGAACGTCTCCACCAGGAGCTGGAACTCCTCCTTGCTCCGCTTCGGGTCCGCCGCCATGGCGACCAGTTCGTCGAGGATCGGGAGCTGCTCGATCACCAGCCCGGCCGCGCCGAGCACGTCGAGAAACGCCCGCCGGCCCTTGAACACCGGGGAGAGCACCCGGCGGACCTTGGCGAGCAGGTTGGCGATGCGCTGGGCGAGCGCGAGGATCCCGGCCTCGGCGAGCTTCGGGTTCGCCTGCTTCGGCTTCCTGACCACGGATTGCGCGGTCGCCCAGGTCTCCAGGGCGTCCAGGGCGGCGTTCTCCTCCAGGCCGAGCAGGATGCCGAGCAGCCGGTCGGTGTCCAGCAGCGCCTCGAGCGCGCCGGCGTTCTTGGCCAGCTCCGAGAGCGCCACGATCAGCTCCTGCAGGGCCTGGAATTCCTCGGCGTCGCCGAGCGCCTCGAAGCCGGCCTCCAGGACGTCGATGACCTCCTGGGGGAGCTCGAGCCAGCCGAGCCACCCGTACTTGCTCCCTGGCTTGGTGCCGATGCCCGTGCCGGTGCCGCCCGCCCTGCCGCCCACGCCCTGGGGGCCTGGCTGCTTGCCCTGCCCGGGGGCGCCGCCCTGCTTCGGCCCGCCGGGCCGGCCCTGCCCTCCGGAGCCGCCCGCGCCTCCGCCCTGCTGCCCGCCCCCGCCTTTCTGCCCGCCCGCGCCCTGCCGGCCGCCTCCTTTCTGCTGCCCGCCCGCGCCGCCGCCCTGCTTGCCGGTGGCCTGGCCCTGCGATCCCGGGCCCGCCGCGGCCTTGCCAGGCGGCGGCTTCTGGTAGTCCTTCTTCACCAGCGAGCCCCCGCCGACCGTGATGGCCAGCACCGTGCTGGTCGCGCCGCTGAGCTCGCGCAGGAGCTTCTGCTTGTTGCTGAAGCGGACCAGTGGGAGGTCGGTATACGGTCCCCAGGTGATCGAGAGCGCGCTCCCCGCCTGCTTGATGGTGGCCTTGAAGACGCCGGGCATGACCGGGGTGCCCTTCGCCTCGGCTTCGGCGATGAAGTCGGGTGGCACGTCGAACCGGTAGGCCGAGCCGATCTGCTTGCCGGCGGCGTCGTAGAGCGTCGCCTCGCCGATGACGACCCGCTTGCTCGACCCGCCGCGCTGGACGGTGACCGGACCGGGACCCGCCCGGATCAGCCGGCTGACCGTCCGGTTCCCGGCGAGCCGCTGTAGGGCGAGGAGCTCCCGCGGGGCGATCCCGGTGACCGTGCCCGGATCCAGCCCGGTGAGGCCCGGCGGGGGGAGCCGGGCGCCGCTGCCGCCGGGAGGTCCCGACCGCGTCGGAGGGGTGGAGGCCCGCCTTGGCGCAGCGGCCTGGGGCTTGGCTGGTCGCATGGCTCCACCGAGTCTGGCACGGCAGGGGTGCCAGGCCAGCGGCGAAAGGGATCACGCGAGGACATGCTCGGATGCCCGATCGGGCACCACCGTGCCGCTACCGGTGCGCGGCGACCGGGCGGGCGAGGAGCTCGGGCCCTTCGGCGGCGGTGATCTCGACCTCGGCGTAGTCGCCCGCGCTGGCGGCGGCGAGGCCGGCGACGCGGACGATGCCGTCGCTCTCGGGTCCCTCGCGGAAGCTGCGGCCCTCGGCGCCGTCGCCGCCGACCCGCTCGACCAGGATCTCGATGCGGCGGCCGATCCAGCGCGCCTGCGTCTCGGCGAGCAGGCGCTCCTGCAGCTCCTGGAGCCGCTCGACGCGTGCCCTGGCGGTGCGTGACGCCACGCGGCCGTCCAGGGCCATGGCGCTGGTCCCCTCCTCGGGCGAGTACGCGAAGAACGCCACCCAGTCCAGGCGGGCCTCTTCCAGGAAGCCTTCCAGCTCGCGGACGTCGGCGGCGCGCTCGCCGGGGAAGCCGAGGATGAAATTCGATCGGAAGGCGGCGTCGGGGTCGAGCCGGCGGACCCGGTCGACCAGTTCCACGAAGCCGGCCCGCGAGCCGCCGCGGCGCATGCGGCGCAGCACCGGCAGGCTGGCGTGCTGCAACGAGAGATCGAAGTAGGAGCAGACCACCGGGTTGGCGGCCATCTCCTCCAGCAGGCCGGGGGTGAGCTCGTCGGGTTGCAGGTACTGCAGGCGGACGCGGCGCAGCCCGTCGACGCCGGCGAGGTCGCGCAGCAGGTGGATCAGGGCGGAGCGGCCGCCGAGGTCCTTGCCGTAGGAGGTGGAGTTCTCGGCCACCAGGACCACCTCGGAGACGCCGCCGCCGGCGAGCCAGGCAACCTCGTCCAGCACTTCGGTCGGGCGCCGGGAGCGGAAGCCGCCCCGGAACGAGGGGATGGCGCAGAACGAGCAGTCGCGGTCGCAGCCCTCGGCGAGCTTCACGAACGCGACCGGGCCGCTGGCTTCGCGCCTGGGCGGGAAGCGCCGGTCCGGCGGCGTCGGGAACACCAGCGGCAGCGCCCGCCGGCCCGGCGGCGGGGCCGGTGCCGTCGGCGGTGGGGCGGCGACGCCGGGGGCCGTCCCGGCGAGGGCGGCGTGGAGCACCTGGGGCAGGCGGGCGTAGTCGGCGAAGGGGACCACGGCGTCGGCTTCGGGCAGCTCGGCGCGGAGGTCCTCGGTGTACCGCTCGGCCATGCAGCCCATCACCAGCACGGCCTTCGCCCTGGCCTGCCCCTTCAGGTCGGCCGCGTCGAGCACGGTCTCGACCGACTCGCGCCTGGCCGCCTCGATGAACGCACACGTGTTGACCAGCACCGCGTCGGCCTGCTCGGGGTCGTCGACCAGGTCGTAGCCGGACGCGGCCAGCAGGCCGGCGGCGTTGACCGAGTCGACCTCGTTGCGGCCGCAGCCGAGGGTGACGATGGCCACCTTCTGCGGCGGCGCGGCGGATGTCATGGCCGAGACAGTAGCAGAGCGGTCCCGCCGCGCCGCCCGGCCAGGGCCCTACCCTTTGGTCGCGTGGAACAGGTAGCGGTTCAGGCTGAAGAAGTAGTCGGCGCCGAGCGAGCGCAGGTCGGCCGCCCACGCGTCGGCGTCCTCCTTGGTCAGCCCGCCCCGTCCGACCACGAACCCGGCGATGACCTCCAGGATGCGCGCACTGAACGTGTCGGGGTCGAAGCCGGCGTTGAACAGCGGCAGGACCTGGGTCGGCCCCACCTCGAAGCCGGCGGCGTCAAGCGACCCCCGCAGCGTCCGGGGCAGGTGCGGGTCGACCAGGTGCTCCTCCCAAGCGGCCAGCACGCGCGCCATGCGCCGGTCGTCGCCGGAGCGCCAGACGATCGAGTCCCAGTCGGTGTCCAGCAGGAGCACCCGGCCACCGGGGCGCAGCACCCGGTAGACCTCGGCGAGCGCGGCGGGGACGTCCTCGACGTACTCGAACACCTGGGTCGAGACGGCGACGTCGAAGGCCTCCTCCGCGCAGGGAAGCTGGTCCGCGCCCGCCTGGCGCAGCTCGATCGGGGCGCCGCCCGGCTGGGTGGCGCGCGCCCGGGCGAGCGCCAGCATGCTGTCGCTGACGTCGATCCCGCAGACCAGGCCGTCGGGGCCGACCGCGGCCGCGATCTCGACCGCCAGCAGCCCGGGGCCGGTGCCGACGTCGACGACGCGCTCGCCCGGGCGCAGCGCGAGCGACTCCAGCACCACCCGGCGCTGCTCGACCACGTCCGGGGTCAGGTAGGCCCTCTCGACGTGGCGCGAGGCCTCGGCGTCGAACTGCAATGTGCTCACCCGCGACTCCTTTCGTCCTGCCTTGCCGGCGGCTGGCTGGTGGCGCTCAGTGGGCGCTCCAGCCGCCGTCCATCACGATCGAGGCGCCGGTGATGAACGACGCCGATGCCGAGCAGAGGTAGGCGACCAGCTCGGCGACCTCCTCCGGCTCCACCAGCCGCTTGATCGCCACCGGCGTGAGCATGATCTGCTCGATCACCTCATCCTGGCTGATGCCGTGCGTCTCCGCCTGGGCCGCGACCTGCTGCTCGACCAGTGGGGTGCGCACGTAGGCCGGGTTGACGCAGTTGGAGGTGACGCCGTGGGCGGCGCCTTCCAGGGCGATCACCTTGGAGAGCCCTTCCAGGCCGTGCTTGGCGGTGACGTACGCGGCCTTGTACGGGGAGGCGCGCAGGCCGTGCACGGAGGAGATGTTGACGACCCGCCCCCAGCCCTGGTCGTACATGTGCGGCAGAGCGCGCCGGACGATCCGGAATGGCGCCTCCACCATCACCCGCAGCATCTGCGAGAAGCGTTCGGGCGGGAACTCCTGCAGCGGCGCGACGTGCTGGAAGCCGGCGTTGTTGACCACCACGTCGAGCTGGTCGTCGAGCGCCTCGACGGCGTCGAGGTCGGTCAGGTCGACCACGTGCGCGCTGCCGCCGAGCTCGTCGGCGACCCGACGGACGCCGTCGGCGTCGCGGTCGACCGCCCGCACCTTGGCGCCGGCGGCGGCCAGGCGGCGCGCGCAGGCCAGGCCGATGCCGCTGGCCGCCCCGGTGACCAGCGCGGTGCGCCCGCCGAGGTCGACCTTGGCGGTGCGGGCCAGGTCCGGGAGGCCGCTCATCTCCGTCATGCCCCTAGGCTACGACCACCGGGCCGCCCGAACCACGTCAGCAGGCCGCCGTGGCATGGCCTGCCTGGGCTCAGTGGTGCCGAGGGCCCGCCGGGAGGAGGCCCCGCTCGGCCAGCAGCGCTTCGAGGGCGTCGAGCCAGGCGGTGTAGTAGGCGGTCGCGGCTGACTCGTCCGGCTGGTGGGGGTGGCGGCGGACGGCCGCCACCAGGTGACGGCGGAACTCGTCCCAGGAGGCGCCGCTGCGCTCCACCGCGACGACGCCCATGCCGAGGGCGCGGCCCTGCCAGGGCTCCTCGAAGACCAGCTCGTCGCCGTCGCGTGGCAGCGGCGCGTGGCCGGCGAGGACCGCCTCGGCCTCGGCCAGCGGGCCACCCGCCCCCTGGGGGGGTCCGGGGGGGCGGGGTTTGCCCCCTCGGAGAATCGGGTCGGGTCCGAGGGGGCGGGGTTCGCCCCCCCGGTGGATCGCCTCGGTCATTGCCCCGCCGGCTCCGGGACGCGCGGGACCGCCGTGCCGACCATGCAGTCTCGGGTGACCAGGCCGGCGAGCTGCTGCTCGCTCCAGCCGTCGGTGCCGGCCGGGCGCATCGGCACCACCAGGTAGCGGACCTCGGCGCTGGAGTCCCAGACCCGCACCTGGACGTCGTCGGCGAGCTCCAGGCCGAATTCGCCGAGCACCGCGCGTGGCTCCGCCACGGCGCGGGCCCGGTAGGGCAGGCTCTTGTACCAGCTGGGCGGGAGGCCGAGCAGCGGCCACGGGTAGCAGGAGCAGAGCGTGCAGACGATCAGATTGTGCCGCGCCGGGGTGTTGGCCACCGCCACCAGGTTGTCGGCCTCGGCGCCGGCGATGCCGAGCTCGGCGATGGCGGCGGTGCCGTCGGCGAGGAGCCGCTCCTGGTAGGCCGGGTCGACCCAGGCGCGCGCCACCACGCGCGCGCCGTTGTGCGGGCCGACCTCGTGCTCGTAGTGCTCGATCACGGCGTCGACCGCGTCCGTGGCGACCAGGCCCTTCTCCACCAGCAGGGCCTCGAGCGCGCGGGCGCGCAGCTCGACGTCGGATGCCTGGCGCTGGTGGTTGGCGCCGGTCGCGTGCTCGTGGGTCATCTGGGTCCCTCCGCCGTCCGGCGCCTGAGCACGGTCGCGGCGCGGCTCACGGCGCCGGCTCCAGGTAGCTCTCCCACAGGTCGACCGAGACCGTCCACGGCGGCTCGCCGGCCTGGCCCCACAGTGCCTCGGAACTGAACGCCACCGCGTAGACCGGCTCCGGCGCCGGCCGCTCGCCGTAGACGGCCAGGTCGGGTAGGCGGTCGGCGAGGTGGACCCGGTCGACCACGCCGGTGGCGCCACGGACGTAGCGGGGGCAGCGGGTGTGGCCGGCCGGGCGCATGCGCCGCACCCGCACCCGGTCGCCAGGAGCGAACCGGGCCGCTCCCACGGGGTCGGCACGCTCGGCCCGGCGCAGGTCGGCGAGCGTCGAGGCGGCCTGCGCCGGCTGCTCGCGCCGCGGCTCGGGCTCGCCGGCGGCGAGGCGCTCCATCATGCGGTCCACCTCGCCCGGCTGGATCGTGCCCTTGCGCTCCATGCCCCGCTCGGCGCTCCAGAGCCAGCGCTCGTAGTAGGAGGCGGCCAGGTAGTGCGCCGGGTCCATCTCCTCGCGGGTGGCTCGGCCGCCGGGGCGGCCGGTGAGACCGCCGAAGCTGGCCAGGACGTGGACGGCGAACACCCGCGCCTCCCAGCGCTGGTGGTAGGGCTCCTCGCTGCCGGGCGTGACCACGGCACCGAACCCGTGCATGCCCCCGAGGTCATGGATGCCGTCCATGGCGGCCGAGCATAGCATCCGGTCCCCGGCCGGCAGAGGGCCGATGGGCGGGTCGGGGCTCAAGTAGCGAAGCGGTAGCCCCGGATGGAACAAGGTCCGGGTGGTCAGCGGCCGGCGGGGTGCGGGCCCGGTGCCCTGGCGGCGAGGAAGATCACCGCGGGACGGAGCGGCTCGGGGGCGGCGGCCGCCACCGCGGCCACCGCGGCGGCGCGGAGGCGCTGGCGCTCGGGCGGGGGCAGCCCCGCCAGGAAGCTGGCCACGTGGGCCTGGCCGAGCCGGTAGGTGACCAGCTCTTCGGGTGAGCGCAGGCCGACGTCGACGCGGCGCTCCGCCACCTGGACCGAGCCGAGGCCGGCCATGGCCGCCGCCGTCGCCATCGCCTCCGGCGTCCCGAGCTGGGGCGCGGTCCGCCGCTTGACCGCCACGTACCAGTCGGGCGGCGTCCAGCCCCACGCCGCCGCCACCGTGTCGACCACCTCCTTGACCTCGGTCTGCTCGGCGTTGGAGAAGACCGAGGCGAGCACCGGCCCGCCGGGGCCGACCACCCGGGCCAGCTCGGCCAGGGCCGCGACCGGCTCTTCGAGGTGGTTGAGCACGAAGGCGGCCACGGCGCCGCCGGCGGCGCCGCCGCGTACCGGCAGGGCCAGCACGTCGCCGACGGCCGCCGGCGGCCGTTCGGCCCGCCGCCAGGCGAGCATGCCGTGGGAGAGGTCGAAGGCCAGCGGCCTGGCGCCGGCCGCCCGCAGCGCCTCGGAGGCCACCCCGGTGCCGGCGCCCACGTCGAGCAGCAGCCGCCCGGCCAGGTCGACCGGGCTGGTCGCCACCAGGGCGCGGGCCAGGGGTCCGTAGACCTTGGAAGCGCCGAGCCCCCAGCCGTCCGCGGCCCGGTCGTAGGCGGCCCGGACGCCCGCCGCTCCGGCGCTCCCTCCTGCCATGCTCCCCGCTCCTCCCGCCACCCGGCCGGACGCGCTCATGGTGCCCGAACGGGTTGCAGCCGGCTTGCACGCCGGCAGGGCGCTACGAGCGGGCGGTCGGGTCGCCTGGCTTGAAGCTCTTCCGCAGGACGCTGCCGGATCCGCCGGCGGTGCCGAGGTCGCGGCCGTTGACGGTCAGCCGGACGCCGCCGGCGTTGCCGAGGGTGAGCTTGATGAGCCGGTCGGCGCTGAAGCTGCGCTCATCGGTGGCGGACGGGGTGCCGCGGAACACGATCCGGCCGTCGGCCTCGACCACCGTCCAGGACGCCGCCACGTAGCGCAGCACCAGCTTGACCCCGTCGGCCGGTGGTGTGGTGGTGTCGGCCGGCGCGGTGGACTTCGGGGACGGGGCGGTGGTGGCGGTCGCCACCGGGGCGCGGGCGAGCAGGCCCGGGTCGTTGGAGTCGTCGCCGCCAGGGCTGAGGAACTGGTAGAGGACCGCGACCAGCACGACGGCGAAGGTCACCAGGCCGACCACCAGCCAGTTGGGCCCGCGCTGGCGGTAGCCGAGGTTGCCGATCCCGGTCGGCACCCGCTCGACCACCTTGACCTCGGCGCGCTCCCGTTCCCGGTACTCGGCCACCAGCGGTGTCGCGTCGATGCCGAGCCAGCCGGCGTAGGAGCGCAGGAACCCCTTCGCGTAGACGTGGCCGCCCAGGTCCTCGAAGCGTTCGGCTTCGAGGGCTTCGAGGTAGCTGGACCGGATGTGGGTCGCGGCGGCGGCGTCCTGGATGGACTTGCCCTGGCCTTCCCGGGCCGAGCGAAGCGCCTCACCGATGGTGCTCAGCAGGCACACCCCTCCGAGCTGTTGGCTGGCTCACCCGCCAGGATAAACCGGGCAAGCCGGAATGGGATGACGGTGCGATTCTAGTGAGCACCCGAACCGGCCAGCAACGACCTCCCGGCAGCCCGGAAGCGCCGAGTCCGCGGCCGTGCGGCGCTGGTCAGAGGCCCAGCGGAGGGAGCTACTCGCCGACGATCTCCCCGTAGCCCGCCTCGCGGCCGCGGAGCTGCCCCAGCTCCTCCACGGTCATGAGCACGTCGCGCGGCTTGGAGCCCTCCGACGGCCCGACCACGCCGCGCTCCTCCAGCTGGTCCATGATGCGGCGGGCGCGCGAGAAGCCAACCTTCATCTTCGACTGGAGCATTGAGGTCGATCCCAGGCCGGAGCGGACCACGATCTCCATGGCCTGTTCGAGTAGGGGATCCTCGTCGCCGTCGTCGTCCTCGCTGGCGTGGCGGCCCTCGGCGACCACGCCCGCCTGGTAGGTGGCCTGCTGCTGGGCCTTGCAGTAGGCGACCACCGCCTCCACCTCCTTCTCGGTGATGAAGGCGCCCTGGATGCGGCGGGGCTTGGAGGTGCCGCCGGGCAGGTAGAGCATGTCGCCGAGGCCGACCAGCTTGTCGGCCCCGCCGGAGTCGAGGATCACCCGGGAGTCCTGGGCGCTGGCGACCATGAAGGCGATGCGGCTGGGGATGTTGGCCTTGATCAGGCCGGTGACCACGTCCACCGAGGGCCGCTGGGTGGCGACCACCAGGTGGATGCCGACCGCCCTGGCCATCTGGGCGATGCGGCAGATGGCGTCCTCGACCTCGCGGGGGGCGACCATCATCAGGTCGGCCAGCTCGTCGATGACCACCACGATGTACGGCAGGGGCGGCCGCTTGCTGGAGCCGTCGGGGCGGCCGTCGTCGTCGAGGCTGGCCGAGGGCAGCGGCGGCAGCTTGCCCTCGACGGCCGCCTGGTTGTAGGCGGCCAGGTTGCGCACGCCCGCCTGGGCCAGGGTCTCCAGGCGGAGCTCCATCTCCCGCACCGCCCAGTTGAGCGCCTCGGCGGCCCGCTTCGGGTGGGTCACCACCGGGGTGATGAGGTGCGGCGCGCCTTCGTAGTGGTTCAGCTCGACCCGCTTGGGGTCGATCAGGATGAGCCGGACCTCGTCGGGCGAGTTGCGCATCAGCAGGCTCGTGACCAGCACGTTGAGGCAGACCGACTTGCCCGCTCCGGTGGCCCCGGCGATCAGCACGTGGGGCATCTCGGCGAGGTTGGCGGCGATCGGCTCGCCGCCGATGTCCTTGCCGAGCGCGACCCGCAGGGGATGGCTTCCGGCGGGCATGGCCGGGCTGTCGAAGATGTCGCCGACGGTGACCAGTTCGCGGTCGCGGTTGGGGACCTCGATGCCGATCGCCTTCTTGCCGGGGATCGGGGCGATGATGCGCACGTCCGGGGAGGCGAGCGCGTAGGCGATGTCGTTCGACAGGCCGATCACCCTGGCCACCTTGACGCCCGGGTCGAGCTCCACCTCGTAGCGGGTCACGGTAGGGCCGCGGGTGTGGCGGGCCACCTTGGCGTCGACCTCGAACTGGTCGAGGGTGCGCTGGAGGGCGTCGCCGGTCTCGTTGAGCCTGCGCTCGTCGACCGGGCGGGAGTGGCCGCGGCGCAGCAGGTTCGGCGGCGGCACGGTGTAGGCCCCGCCGGCCTCGGCCTTGAGCGTCATGGCCAGCTGGGTCGCCTCGCCGGCGCCGGCGACCTCGGCAGGCACCGGCGCCGCACGCTTGGGTGCGGCCTCGGCGTCCGCCGGCTCGTCGATCTCCGGGGCGGGCTCCTCCGGCGGCGGCTCGGCCGCCGCCTTGCGCTCGGCGCGGCGGCCGCGGCGCCCGGCAGGTGCCTCCTCGGGCTCGCCGTCGTCGAGGCCGGCCGGCCCGGTCGGGGTGGGCGTCGCGCCCTCGGCGAGCGTGCCGGTCCCGACCGGCGGGGGCGTGACCGCCGAGCGGACCCCCCGCCCGGCCCGGCCGATCGCCCTGCCGACCGCCGCCACCGAGGTCTTGGTGGCGATCAGCACGCCGAGGAAGCCGAGGCAGGCGAAGGCCGCGCTGGCGCCGACGGGCGAGAGCCAGCCGGCGAGCGGCGTGGCCGTGACCGCGCCGAGCAGCCCGCCCGAGTGCTGCAGGAGGATCGCATCGGCCGTCCGGGACGGAGCGCCCTTGGCGAGGTGGACCAGGCCGAGCCCGCCGATGAGCACGGCGGTCAGGCCGATGGCGGCCCGGCCGCCGGCGGACTCGTCGGCCCTGCCGGCCGCGCGCCGGAACAGGGCCAGGCCGACGCCGGCGACCAGCAGCGGCACCGCGTAGGCGCCCCAGCCGAACAGGTTGCGCAGCAGCAGCTCGATGAAGCGGCCGGCAAGCCCGCCGTCGTGCGCCCAGACGCTGAGGGCGAACAGCACCCCGAGCAGGATCATGGCGACGCCCTGGATGTCGCCCTTGTGCGGCGAGAGCGTCTGGCGGGAGCTCTGGCCGACGCGCCTGGTCCGCGGGGGCGGGCGGCGCTTGGCCGGGGCCCGCCGCTTGCCGCTCGACGAGCGGCCGCGGGGCTTGGCCTTGGCCATCCTCAGACCTCCATCACCGTCGGGATGATCACCGGCCGGCGCTGGGTGCGCTCCTTGAACAGGTTGGCGGCGGCCTGGCGCATGTGCTGCTTGAGGATCATCGGGTCGGCGACCCGGTCGGCGGCGGCCCGGTTGAGCGACTCCAGCACGCGGGCGCGGGCCTCCTCGATGAGGTCGCCGGACTCCGGCTCGTAGACGAACCCGCGGGTGACGATGTCCGGGCCGGCGAGCACCTTGCCGGTCTTGGACTCGACCGTCACCACCACGTGGACGAAGCCCTCGCCGCCGAGCTTGCGCCGGTCGCGCAGGACCGCGTCGCCGACGTCCCCGACGCCGAGCCCGTCGACGAACACCACCCCGGCGGGGATCTCCTCGCCGCGCTGGAGCTTGCCGCCGTCCAGCTCGACCACGTCGCCGTCCTCGCAGACGAACACGTGGTCGCGGGCGAGGCCGGCGGCCTCGGCCAGGCGGGCGTGCTGGGCGAGGTGGCGGTACTCGCCGTGGACCGGCACGAACCAGCGCGGCCGCAGGGTGGACAGGAGCAGGGTCAGCTCGCCCTGGGCGGCGTGGCCGGAGACGTGCACCTTGGCGTTGCCCTTGTGGTAGACCTCGGCACCCGCCCTGGACAGGTCGTTGATGGTCCGGTACACGGCCGCCTCGTTGCCGGGGATCAGCGACGACGACAGCACCACCGTGTCGCCCGGCTCGATCCGCACCCACTTGTGGTCGCGGCCGGCCATCAGGGTGAGGGCGGAGTACGGCTCGCCCTGCGAGCCGGTGCAGAGCACCACGGTGCGCTCCGGCGGCCAGTCCGCCAGGTCCTCGACCGGGATCAGCAGGTCGTCGGCGACCCGCAGGTAGCCAAGTTCCTGAGCGACCCGGACGTTGCGCAGCATGCTCCTGCCGACCAGGGCGACCTTCCGCCCGAGCAGGGCGGCGGCGTCCATGATCTGCTGCATGCGGTGGACGTGGCTGGCGAAGCAGGCGACCACCACGCGCCGCTGAGCGGCTTCGAGGATGTCGGTGAGGGTCCTGCCCACCTCGACCTCGGAGGGGATGAAGCCGGCCATGTCGGCGTTGGTGGAGTCGGCGAGCAGCAGGTCGATGCCTTCGCCGGCGAGCCGGGCGAGGCCGCCGAGGTCGGTCGGGCGGCCGTCGATCGGGGTGAGGTCCATCTTGAAGTCGCCGGTGTGCACGATGGTGCCGTCCGGGGTCCGCAGGGCCAGCGCGACCCCGTCGGGGATGGAGTGCGAGACGGCGAAGAACTCCAGGTCGAACGGGCCGAGGGTGGTGCGGTCACCGGCGGTGACCTCGACCAGCGACGGGTCGAGGCCGTGCTCCTCGAGCTTGGCCGACAGCATGCCGAGCGACAGCCGGGTGCCGTAGACGGGCACGTCGAAGTCGCGCAGGAAGTACGGCAGGGCGCCCATGTGGTCCTCGTGGGCGTGGGTGAGGACCACCCCGACGACCCGCTCGGGCTGCTCGGCGAGCCAGGCGAAGTCGGGCAGGATGATGTCCACTCCGGGCTGGTCGGCGTCGGGGAACGCCAGCCCGCAGTCGACCAGCAGGCGGGCGCCTTCCACCTCCACCACGGCGCAGTTGCGCCCGATCTCGCCGAGGCCGCCGAGGAAAGCGATCCGGGTCGGGCTGGAGCGCGCCGGGGCGCCGAGGTCACGCACTGGCACCGCCTGGTAGCAGGCCGGCGTCGGCGAGCAGGCCGCGCATGAACTCGGCCTGCTCCGGGGTGGCGTCGATCAGCGGCGGGCGCAGCGGCCCGGCTGGGAGGCCGAGCTGGGCGAGCGCGGACTTGAGCAGGATCGGGCTGGAGGTGGCGAAGGCGCCCTCGAACAGCGCGAGGTGGCGCAGGTGCAGCTCGAGCGCGCGGCCGACGTCGCCGGCCTCGAACGCCCTGACCAGCTCCTGGAGGGCGGGCCCGACCAGGTGCGACAGCACGCTGACCACGCCGACGCCGCCGACCGCCAGCAGCGGCAGCAGGTTCTTGTCGTCGCCCGAGTACTGCTCCATCGCCCCGCCGGTGTCGCGCCGCAGGCGGCTGGCGGCGGACATGTCCCCGACCGCGTCCTTGACCGCCACGATGTTGTCGTGCCGCTCGAACAGCCTGAGCAGGGTCGGCACCTCGATCAGGCAGGCGGTGCGCGACGGGATGTTGTAGAGCATGCACGGCAGGCCGGTGGCCTGCGCGATGGCCGAGAAGTGGGCGATCAGCCCCTCCTGCGGGGGCCGGTTGTAGTAGGGGGTGACCAGGAGCATGGAGCCGACACCGGACTTCTCCGCCAGGTGGGTCAGCTCGACCGACTCGGCCGTCGAGTAGGTCGAGGTGCCCGCCATGACCTTGGCGCCGTCGCCGGCGGCCTCGACCGTCGCGGTCCAGAGGGCGACCTTTTCCTCGCTGGTCAGGGTGGGTGACTCGCCGGTGGTCCCGGCCAGGAGCAGGGTGTCGGTGCCGTGGTCGAGGAGGTGGCGGGCAAGACGCTGGGCGCCGTCCAGGTCCAGGTCCCCGTCGCGGGTGAAGGGGGTGGCCATGGCCGTGACGACACGGCCGAAGCGACCAGGCATGGATCGTCTCCCTTGAGTCCGTGCGGTCACGCTCCCCCCATCCCGGCCGGTACCGGAACCGAAGCGCGTCCGTCCGTTCTTACCTGCTCCACCGCCGGCGAGCGGAGGCGCCGGCCGGCGGCCACCCGAATTCTACTCGGGACCCGACCTCGGACCGGCCCGATCACCGCATCCGTACGGTCACGGTGTCCGGGTACGATCCGGTCACCGGACCCGCAGCCACCTCCGACAGGAGCCGC
This sequence comes from Actinomycetota bacterium, assembly GCA_035535495.1. GTDB lineage: Bacteria > Actinomycetota > CALGFH01 > CALGFH01 > CALGFH01 > DASUZB01. The sequence goes on from DATLQA010000105.1 coordinate 35,393, forward strand.
CGCCGTGCTGTCAGCGCCGCTGGAGACCACCGTGCGGCCGGTGCTGCCGGTGGACCTCCCGCTCACCCTCGGCCCGCTCCGCCGCGGCAACGACCCGGCGATGCGCAGGGACCGGTCGGGGGCGTGGTGGCGGGCGACCCTCACCCCGGACGGCCCGGCCAGCGTCCGCTACCAGCAGCGCGGTTCCGTGGTCGCGGTGCGGGCCTGGGGGCCGGGGGCCGCGTGGTGCCTGGAGACCGCGCCGGAGCTGCTCGGCGCGCGCGACCATCTGGACGGGTTCGAGCCGGCCGGGCTGGTGGGCGAGCTGCACCGGCGCCTGCCAGGGCTGCGCATCGCCCGCTCCCGCGCGGTGTTCGAGGCGATCGTGCCGACCATCCTGGAGCAGAAGGTGACCGGCAAGGAGGCCCGCGCCTCCTATCACGCCCTGGTACGGGCCTGGGGGACGCCGTCGCCCGGACCGGAGCCGCTGCTGGTGCCGCCCGGCCCCGAGCTGCTCGCCCGCGCCCCCTACTGGGAGTTCCACCCGCTCGGGGTGGAGATGAAGCGGGCCAACGCGATCCGCTCGGCGGCGACCCGCGCCGGCCGCCTGGAGGCGGTGGCCGCGCTCCCGCCGGCAGTGGCCCGCCAGCGGCTGCAGGCCGTCCCCGGCGTCGGCCCCTGGACAGCCGCCGAGGTCGCCCTGGTCGCCCTCGGCGACCCTGACGCGGTCCCGGTCGGCGACTTCCACCTCCCCCACCTGGTCTCCAACGCGCTCGCCGGCGAGCCGAGGGGCACCGACGAGCGCATGCTGGAGCTGCTCGCCCCGTTCGCCGGCCACCGTGGCCGGGTGATCCGCCTGCTCTCCCGCTCCGGCCAGTGGTCCCCCCGCCGCGGCCCCCGCATGGCCGTCCGGTCGTTCAAGCGGATCTAGAAGGGTTCCCGGGGAGCCGGCCTCACCCTCCACCCGCGTGGTCGCCGCGGGGCTGGCCATCGGGCAGGACCGCGGCCAGCAGCCCAAGCCCAACCGCGAGGACGAGCATCGTCGCGACGCCGGCGGGCCAGTAGATGTGCCAACCGCCAGCAACCAACACCGCGGCGACCAGGAGCACCAGCGCGCCGGGCAGCGCGCGTCGTCCAACCCGCATGGCAACCGCCAGCGCGGTCGCCGCGCCCGCCACCAGGAAGCACCCGACGCCGATCGATCCGAGGGCGTTGCCCACGGTGAACAGCCGGTCGACCTCCGCGGTGCGCCCGGGCAGACCACGCGCGGCGTTGAACCGGGTCAGCTCGCCGGCGCCGATCCCGACCACCACGTCGGTCACGCTGTAGAAGGTGGCGTAGCCGTACGCGGCGATCCGCGCCACCCACGCCACCGGGCCGGGCACCCCGCGCAGCAGCAACCACAGCGAGACGGCCAGCAACGGAAAGATCGGCAGCAGCACGATGTGCAGGGTCGTCCACCAGGGCGCGCTGGTGGCGGTGAGCTCCTGCGGGTGGGTCAGTCCGAGCCCGGCGAGCACGACCGCCGGCGCGGCGACAACGAGCACGCGGACCGATCGCATCGCCGCACTCTGGCACAGGCGGCCCGGGCCCACCAGGCTGCCGTCAAGTGGACGGCGCGCAAGGTCCGGGGCTGCACGTTATCGTCCGGCGCTGCGTGCGGCGCCGGATACTCGACCGCCGTTCTAGCACGCGGCTTACGACCAGAACCGGTCGAAGGCGTCCTGGCCGTCGACCACGTGCAGCCAGCAGGCGGAGATCCTGCCGTCGCGGACGTGGTACACGGTGACGTCCTCGGTGAGCAGCTCGCGCAGGCGGGCCTCGTCACCGCGGCCGTGCGCCTCGAACATCGCCCGGACCAGGTCCGCGTTGGGATGCGTCATGGTTCGCTCCTCGGTCCGGGGCCCGGCTGGCATGTGGGGCACCAGTAGGTGACCCGGTCGGCGTCGTAGCTCTCCTGGTCGGCCTTGCGGATCAGGGTGCCGCAGCGGCGGCAGGGCCGGCCGGCGCGGCCGTGGACCCAGCGGGAGCGGCCGCGCCGGGTGTCGCCGGTGGTGACCTGGCCGCTGGTGCTCGACAGGTTGGCCAGCATCATCCGCTGGAGCAGGTCGAGCATGCCCTCCAGGTCGTCGAGGTGGCCGACCGGCGTCCACGGGTCGACGCCGCGCACGAAGCACAGCTCGCACTTCCAGATGTTGCCGACGCCGGCCAGGGCGCGCTGGTCGAGCAGGGCGGTGCCGATCGCCCTGCCCTCCTCGGCGCGCAGGCGCCTGGCGGCCTCGGCCGGGTCCCAGTCGGGGCCGAGCACGTCCGGGCCGAGGTGGCCGACCACCTCGTGCTCACGGGCGGTGGGGACCAGCTCGCAGACACCGAGGCGGAAGCCGACCGCGACCCAGCGGTCGGTGCGCAGCACCGCGCGCGCCTGCCAGCCGGGGCCGCGCCAGCGCTCCCGCGGGCGGTACAGGTGCCAGGCACCCTCCATCTTGAGGTGGCTGTGGAGGGTGACGCCGCCGTCGGTGCGCAGCAGCAGGTGCTTGCCCCGGGCCACCACCTCGCGCACGACCTGGCCGGAGAGGTCGGCGGTGGCGGCCTGCGGCACGCGGAAGTCGGTGGCGACCAGGCGCTGGCCGGCGAGCGCCCCGTGCAGCCGGGCGGCGGCCTGATGGACGGTGTCCCCCTCTGGCACGTGGATCAGCCCGCCCCGGGCGCCCCGCTCATCCTTGCAGGCGCAGGCCGCGGATGGAGGGGCGGAAGCCGGCCGCGGTGAGCGCCTGGGCGAGCGGGCTGTCCAGCACCGCCTCGCCGTCGGCCTTCTCCACCGCGAGCCTGCCCAGCGCGCCGTCGCGCACCGCCAGGGCCAGGGCGTCAGCCGCGCGGCCGAGCCGGTCACGGTCCTCGGTGAAGGTGAGCAGGGTGCGGCCGCCCTTCTCCACGTAAAGGGTGAGCTCGCCGTCGACCAGGGCGACCACCGCGCCCGCCTTGCGGCCGGGCCGGTGGCCGGGGCGGCCGTCGGGTTCGGCGCCGGGCCGGTCCGGCCATGCCAGCGCGGCGCCGTACGGGTTGGCGGGGTCGGCGGCGGCCAGCACCACCGTCTGCGGGTCGCGGGCCGGCTCGGCCAGGCCGCGGAGGCGGTCGACGGCGCCGGGAGCGCCGAACTGGGCGCCGCCGAGGCCGTCGACGAAGTAGCCGCGGCGGCAGCGGCCGGACTCCTCCATCGCCTTGAGGACCGCGTAGGCGCCGGCGAAGCCGCCGGGGACACGCTCGGCCATGACCGCGCCGCGGGTGACCACGCCGTGCCGGTCGAGCAGGCGCTCGGCGGTGGCGTGCAGGCGCCGGGTCGCGTCGCCGGCCCGCTCGGGCAGCAGGCTCCAGCGGCCGGCGCCGGCCGGCGGGCCGAGGCGGCTGGGCAGCGCCGGCCCGCGGCGGCCACGGCGCCGCGCGGCCCTGGCTGGCAGCCGGGCGCCACCGGTGACCAGGGCGCGGAGCGGGGCGACGGTGTCGTTGGTGGCGAGCCCGGCCCAGACCAGCTCCCAGACGGCGAGCAGCAGCTCGTTGTCGTTGGTCACCCCGACCGCGTCGGCGAGCTGGCGGAAGAAGAGCGCGCCACGCTCGTCCAGGGCGTCGCGGAGCTGGGCGGCGAGCGGTGACAGCTCCACCCCGAGCGGCTCGGGCAGCAGCAGCGGCGCGTCGGCCGCCGGGTAGAGCGCCACCCAGCCGTCGTCCGAGCCGAGCGCGCCGGCCCCCGCCCAGACCACCTCGCCGGACGCGCAGAGCTGGTCGAGCAGGCCGGGCTGGTAGCCGGGCAGGCGCGCGGCGAGCACCTGGCGCTCGAGGGCCGAGGCCGGCACGGCCGCGCCGGCCAGCTGCTCGACCACCCGGTAGACGGCGTCGAGGTCGGTGAAGCGCGGCCCGGCCGGCCCGATCCCCTGCCAGGCGCCGAGGAAGCGGGCCAGGGCGGGCTGGGGGACGGCCTCGACCTCCTGGCGGAGGGCGGCCAGGGACCGGCGGCGCAGGCGGCGCAGCACCTCGGCGTCGAGCCACTCCCGGCCGGTCCCGCCGGGCCGGAACTCGCCCTCGACCACCCGGCCGGTCGCGGCCAGCCGGGCCAGGGTCTCGCGTGCCACCGCCACGCCGAGGCCGAGGCGGCGGGCCACCTCGGCGGGGGTGAACGGCCCGTGGGTGCGGGCGTAGCGGGCGACCAGGTCGCCGACCGGGTCGGCGACCTGGCGGAGGAAGTCGGCGGGGACGCCGACCGGCGGGGCGGCGCCGAGGCCGTCGCGGTAGCGGGCGACGTCCTCGATCGCGACCCAGCGCTCCACCCCGGCCACACGAAGGCGCACCGCCCGGCGGCCGCCCTCCAGCTCGGCCAGCCAGCCCGGCGCGGCGCCGGCATCGGCCGACCTGGCGGCGACCTCGTCCACGGTCAGGTCGCCGATCAGCCGGAGCGCGTCGTGCAGCCCGTCCAGGTGACGCACCTTGCGCGCGGGGGCGATCAGCTGCAGTTCCAGCTCGAGCTCGGCGAGGGCTGCCTGGTCGATCAGCTCGCGCAGCTCCTCCCGGCCGAGCAGCTCCGCCAGGACGCGGCGGTCCAGCGAGAGGGCCTGGGCGCGGCGCTCACCGAGTGGGGCGTCGCCCTCGTACATGAACGCGGCCACGTAGCCGAACTGCAGGGAGCTGGCGAACGGCGACGGAAACTGGGTGTCGACCTCGACCACGCGGACCTCGCGGCGGCGGACCGCGGCCATCAGCTCGACCAGGGCGGGCAGGTCGAAGACGTCCTGGAGGCACTCGCGCACCGTCTCCAGCACGATCGGGAAGGAGCTGTAGCGGCCGGCGACCTGGAGGAGGCCGGCGCTGCGCTGGCGCTGCTGCCACAGCGGGGAGCGCTGGCCGGGGCGGCGCCGCGGCAGCAGCAGGGCGCGGGCGGCGGACTCGCGGAAGCGGCTGGCGAACAGGGCGGAGCCGCCCACCTCGGCGGTGACCAGGTCCTCGATCTCCTCCGGGTCGAACAGCACCGAGTCCGACGCCGGCGCCTCGTCGGCCTCGGGGAGGCGGACCACGATGCCGTCGTCGGTGTACATGGTCTGGGCTTCCAGGCCGAGCCGCTCCCGCACCCTCGCCTCGACCGCCTGGGCCCACGGCGCGTGGACCTGGGCGCCGAACGGGGTGTGGACGCAGACCCGCCAGTCGCCGAGCTCGTCACGGAAGCGCTCGACCACGATGGTGCGGTCGTCGGGCAGCACACCGGTCGCCTCGGCCTGCTCGTCCAGGTAGCGGACCAGGTTCGAGGCGGCGTTGTCGTCCAGCCCTGCCTGGTGGAGCCGGGCCAGCCGGCCGGGGCCGTCGAGCCCGGACAGCTCCCGCACGAAGCCGCCGAGGGCCTGGCCGAGCTCCACCGGCCGGCCGAGCATGTCCCCGTGCCAGAACGGCAGCTTGCCCGGCTGGCCGTGGGCGGGGCTGACCAGCACGCGGTCGTGGCTGATGTCCTCGATGCGCCAGCTCGACGCGCCCAGGGTGAAGACCTCGCCGACGCGCGACTCGTACACCATCTCCTCGTCCAGCTCGCCGACGCGGGTCTGCCGCTCCCCCACCAGGTAGACGCCGAACAGGCCGCGGTCGGGGATGGTGCCGCCGGAGGTGACCGCCAGGCGCTGCGCGCCGCCCCTGGCGGAGAGCCGCCCCTCGACGCGTTCCCATACCAGCCTGGGCCGGAGCTCGGCGAACTCGTCGGAGGGGTAGCGGCCGGCCAGCATGTCCAGCACGCCCTCCAGGGCGCTGGGGGGCAGCTCGGCGAACGGCGCGGCCCGGCGCACGACCGCCTCCAGGTGCTCGACGGTCCAGTCCTCCATCGCCACCATCGCCACGATCTGCTGGGCGAGGACGTCCAGCGGGTTGCGCGGGTAGCGCATCGCCTCGATCGCGCCGGCCCGCATGCGCTCCACCACCACCGCGCACTCGACCAGGTCGTGGCGGAACTTGGGCAGCACCACGCCGCGGCTGGTGGCGCCGACCTGGTGGCCGGCGCGGCCGATGCGCTGCAGGCCCTGCGCGACCGAGCTGGGCGCCTCCACCTGGGCGACCAGGTCGACGGCGCCCATGTCGATGCCGAGTTCCAGGGAGCTGGTGGCGACCACCGCGGGCAGCCGGCCGGCCTTGAGGTCCTCCTCGATGAGGGTGCGCTGCTCGCGGCTGACCGAGCCGTGGTGGGCGCGGGCGATCTCCTCGCCGGCGAGCTCGTTGAGGTGGGCGCAGACGCGCTCGGCCAGGCGGCGGGAGTTGGCGAACACGATGGTGGACCGGTGGGCGCGGATCAACTCGACCAGGCGCTCGTCGATGTGCGGCCAGATACCGGCCCGCACCGGCCGGTCCGGCTCCAGGCCACCGTCGGGGCCGTGGCGGCCAGGCGGCAGGGCCGGCGCGAGCTCGTCGAACCCGCCGGCGGGCTGGTCGTCGACCGCGGCCATGTCCTCGACCGGGACGACCACGCGCAGGTCGAACTCCTTCTCGCTGGGCGGGGCGACCACCTCGACCGGGCGGGCGCCGCCGAGGAAGCGGGCCACCTCCTCCGCCGGGCGGACGGTGGCGGAGAGCCCGATCCGCTTGGCGGGCCTTGGCAGCAGCTCGTCCAGCCGTTCCAGGCTGAGGGCGAGATGCGCGCCGCGCTTGGTGGCGACCACCGAGTGGACCTCGTCGACGATCACCTCCTCGAGGTGGCGGAGGGCCTCGCGGGCGCGCGAGGTGAGCAGCAGGAACAGCGACTCCGGGGTGGTGATGAGGATGTCGGGCGGGTGGGCGGGGAAGCGGCGGCGCGCGTCGGCCGGGGTGTCGCCGGTCCGCACCCCGACGGTGATCTCCGGCAGGGGCAGGTCGAGGCGGGCGGCCGCGGCCCGCAGCCCGGCGAGGGGGACGCGCAGGTTGCGTTCGATGTCGGCGGCCAGCGCCTTCAGCGGCGACACGTACAGGACCCGGAGCCGCTGCTCGGCCGGCACGGCGGGGGCGACCGCCAGCCGGTCGATCGCCGCCAGGAACGCCGCCAGCGTCTTGCCCGAGCCGGTCGGCGCGATCACCAGCGCGTCCCGGCCGGCGCCGATCGCCTTCCAGGCGCCCTCCTGCGCCGCTGTCGGGGCGGCGAAGGCGCTCTCGAACCAGGTGCGAGTGAGCGGCGAGAAGCCCGCGAGGGCTTCCTCGGCCGTGCCGCCGGACCGCTTCGCCGCCATGCTGCCTACCTCCCGATGCCGCCACCCCGATCGCTCATGGTAGCCGCCGCCACCGACACCCCCGCCCCCACCCGGATCCCGACGGTACGGGCACACCCCGGCCGGGATGGGCGGTTCGGTCCGGCAAGGGCGGGAAAGACGCGGCGGCGTGCTTCTTCAGGCATACCCTCGGGTGGCAAACTGGACGCTGACGCTGGTGGTGGCGCCCGCCTGCCGGGCGTCTCCACCGATCGGCTCCTGCCATGGCGACGCGAGGCGGTGCGAGGCTGATGGGATGGTTCGACCGGACGGAGTTCGGCCCGAACGTCGGGCTGATCGACGATATCTACCGGCAGTACCTCGACGATCCCGAGTCCGTGAGCGAGGCCTGGCGGGAGTTCTTCGCCGAGCACGAGCCCGAGGAGCCCGACGAGGACCAGGAGCCCGCCAGGGCGGCGCCCACCGAGCAGCGCGCGGCGCCAGGCCGCGAGGCCCCGCCCGAGCGGGCCCAGGCCGCCACCGGGGTCGAGGCGCCCGGCGCCCCGGCCGACCGAGCCGGCGACGGCAAGGCCACCGCAGCGCAGCCACACGCCGATGGTGCCGCCACGGCCGAGCCCGCGCGTGCGCCCGCCAAGCCTGCCCCGGCCGCGGCCAAGAGCGTCGACGGGGACGTCGGGGCGACCCCGCTGCGGGGCGCGGCCGCGCGCATCGTCGAGGCGATGGAGGCCAGCAGGGCGGTGCCGACCGCCACCTCGGTGCGGGTCATCCCCGCCAAGCTGCTCGAGGTCAACCGGAACGTGCTCAACGGCCACCTGCGCCGGCACCGCGGCGGCAAGGTGAGCTTCACCCACCTGATCGCCTACGCGGTGCTCAAGTCGCTGGCGGCCGTGCCCGCCATGACCCGCGTCTACCAGGAGGTCGACGGCAGGCCTCACGTGGTCCAGCCGGAGCACATCAACCTCGGCCTGGCGGTCGACGTCAAGCGCCAGGACGGCGCACGCACGCTGCTGGTGCCGAACCTCAAGCAGGCCGACACCCTCGACTTCGCCGGCTTCCTCCGCGCCTACGAGGAGCTGATCGGCAAGGTCAGGGCGAACAAGCTGGCCGTCGAGGACTTCGCCGGCACCACCGTGACGATCACCAATCCCGGCATGATCGGCACGGTCATGTCGGTGCCCCGGCTGATGGCCGGGCAGGCGGCGATCATCGGCGTCGGCTCGATCGCCTGGCCGGCCGAGTACCAGGGCGCCGACCCCAAGAGCCTGGCGGAGATGGGGGTCGGCAAGGTGATCACGCTCACCTCGACCTACGACCACCGGGTCATCCAGGGCGCCGAGAGCGGCGAGTTCCTCGCCAAGGTACACGCCCTGCTGCTCGGCGAGGACGACTTCTACGCCGAGCTGTTCCGCAGCATGGGCGTGCCCTACGTAGCGGTGCGCTGGCACCTGGACAGCGCCCCGGGGCACGACGCCCTGGCGCCGGTCGAGAAGCAGGCCCGGGTGCTGCAGCTGATCAACATGTATCGGGTGCGCGGGCACCTGATCGCCGACCTCGACCCGCTCGAGGTCAAGGAGCCGTCGATGCACCCGGAGCTGGACCCGGCCAGCTTCGGCCTGTCCATCTGGGACCTCGACCGCTACTTCCTGTCCGGTGGGCTCACCGACGACCGCGAGCTGCCCCTCGGCGAGATCCTGCGGATCCTCCGCGACGCCTACTGCCGCACCGCCACGGTCGAATACATGCACATCTCGCAGCCGGACGAGAAGCAGTGGATCCAGGAGCGGGTCGAGCGCGGCGACAAGTCGCTCCCTGCCGACGACCAGCTGCAGATCCTCCACAAGCTCAACGAGGCCGAGGCGTTCGAGCGCTTCCTGCACAACAAGTACGTCGGCCACAAGCGCTTCAGCCTGGAAGGTGGCGAGAGCCTCATCCCCATGCTCGACGCGATCCTGGACGCCTCCGTGGCCGCCGGCCACGACCGGGTGGTCATGGGCATGAGCCACCGCGGCCGCCTCAACGTGCTGGCCAACACCGTCGGCAAGAGCTACGGCGAGATCTTCCACGAGTTCGAGGGCCATCTCGACCCGGCCCTCACCCAGGGCTCAGGCGACGTGAAATACCACCTCGGCGCGGTCGGCAAGCACCCGAGCCGCCACGGCGGCGAGATCACCGTCGAGCTGGCGTCCAACCCGAGCCACCTGGAGGCGGTCAACCCGGTGGTCGAGGGGATCGCCCGGGCCAGGCAGGACCTGCTCGACCGGGGCGAGGAGGCGCCGGTGCTGCCGGTGCTGATCCACGGCGACGCCGCCTTCGCCGGGCAGGGCGTGGTCGCCGAGACGCTCAACCTCTCCCAGCTGCGCGGCTACCGCACCGGCGGGACCGTGCACATCGTCGTCAACAACCAGCTCGGCTTCACCACCAGCCCGGACTACAGCCGCTCGTCGACCTACGCCACCGACGTGGCCAAGATGATCCAGGCGCCCATCTTCCACGTGAACGGCGACGACCCGGAGGCGTGCGTGCGGGTCGCCAGGCTGGCGTTCGACTACCGCCAGGCGTTCAAGAAGGACGTCGTCATCGACATGTGGTGCTACCGGCGCTTCGGCCACAACGAGTCCGACGAGCCGGCCTTCACCCAGCCGCTGATGTACGCGCGCATCAAGGGGCGCCGGTCGGTGCGCAAGCTCTACACCGAGGCGCTGGTGAACCGGGGCGACCTGTCCATCGAGGCCGCCGAGCGCTCGCTCGAGGAATTCCGGGAGCAGTTGCAGCAGGCCTTCGACGACACCAAGGAGGAGACCGCCAAGGTCTCCGAGGTGGAGCTGGCCAGGCCGGCGTCGATGGCGGCCGACCCGGTGGTGGAGACGGCGGTGGAGCGGGAGCGGCTCGACCAGGTCACCAGCGCGCTGACGCGCGAGCCGGAGGGCTTCCACGTGCACCCCAAGCTGACCAAGTGGCTCAGGGAGCGGGCCGAGGCGCTGAACCGGAACGCGATCGACTGGGCGCTGGGCGAGACCCTGGCGCTCGGGTCGCTGCTGCTGGA